>JAKAHB010000019.1 GCA_021815315.1 bacterium
GTTTCTCAATTTCGTTTAAGATTTCGTCCAGAATTTGGCCGGTAATGTTGTCGCCCAGATGCATCAAAAAAATAGTTCCGGGTTTAAGGTTGGATAGAATTTTTGTTTTGACTTGCGCGGCGGTTTCTCCCTGATCTTCTTTCCAGTCCAACGCATCCACAGTCCAATAGACGGATTGATAACCGGCTCGGGCGGCTGTGTTCAGCACGCGTTGATCGCGGTCGCCATAAGGCGGGCGAAAATAGGGGCGGGTGGTTTGCCCCGTGATTTCTTTGATCAAATTTTCAGTTTTTCCCAGTTCTTGCGAGATTTGTTCATTGGAAACCTGGGTTAGGTGGGGGTGGGAAAAAGTGTGGTTGCCGATTTCGTGCCCAGCCGCGGCGATTGCTTTTACCAAGTTGCGATTTTTTTCCGCGAAGGCGCCGGTGATAAAAAAAGTCGCTTTTTGGTTATGTTTTTTTAAAGTGTCTAAAATCGCTTGGGCCGATTGGACCCCTGAACCAGCGTCAAAAGTAAAAATCACTTGTTTTTGTTTCTGGTTGCCGTGAGTAATCTCTTGGGGCGTAGTTTCAAAAACGAGAGCGGGGGGCTGGTCGGGTTTTTGCGGGTTGATTAAAACCTCTGGCTTAAAAGCGGTGTTGGGCAATTTACCAGATTCTTGCCTGAAGACTTTTTGAACGAAAAACAGCTTAAAAATAAAAAATCCGGCGACAACTACCAAGATTAAAAGGATAAGAAGATAGAGATATTTCATAGCAATTGCATTCATTATAGCATTTTAAAGTTTTTACCCCAACGAAAATTGCTAAAAATTATTTAGAGCTCTTGACAAAATTTGCCGGGAAGATATGATTGAGACTTAAAGCTCTGGGGAGGGCGGAGTGCTGGCGGGAAAGGTTTGCGGACCTCCTTTCCTAGCTAGGCGTGTCCTTGCTCCCCTCGGGGCATTGGCCTCTCCTTCCGGGAGCTCCCTCGGGGCCTAGCGGCCCCCGGCGGCCGCGAGCCGCACAACGGCGTGTTGAGGTCCGCTTTCCATTCTCGCCCCGCGTCCAAGCCTTGCTTGGCCGGGGCCTTTTTTTATCTGTAAAACAAACAAGCCAAACTAAAAGACCCGCCTCTCACTAAATTGAGAGGCGGGTCTTTAAAATATTTGCTTTGTTTATTATCTGCTATTTGCGATGAGCCATTTGTCATCGGCCGACAAGTCGGGCTGCCGGGAATCGAACCCGGATTACACGCACCCCATGCGTGCGTAATGCCGCTATACCACAGCCCGTTGGACGAATTTTAAATTTTAAATTCTAAATTTTAATTGAAGCCTAAATAACAAAATTTTAAAGCATCTCTTTTCGCGCGCCGGCTCTCCTGCTATTTTCTGATTTTAAATTAGCTGGTAACCCAAAACTCTAAATTTTGAAGGTGACCATTTAATCTTTCGTTATCAAAAAACCATCGCCTTTTCATTATAGCAAAGTTACTATAAAAACTTCCAGGGCGATGGTTTTTATTTAGCCTGTTTTTGCAGGCTCTTCAAGCATTTAGCGCAAACTTTGATTTTAGAACCAGTTTCGGGGTTGGTGGTTTGCTGCAAATTAGGATATTTTTTTTTGGTGACGGTAGGGTTATATTTACCACGCAGTTTGACCCGGCGAGTAACATTCATGGAGCCCTTGCCGCAAGCTTCGCATTTTCTGGCCATAGATTTACAAAAAGACCGACTTAAGTTAGAATTAACAACATATCAAAGATAAATCATTTTTTTTGATTTGGCAAGGCCAAGAGAGTTTTTAGTTAAGACTATGTCCGATTTTTCCACCAAAATCTTTATTTATCTGGTAGTCGTCCTTTCGGCTATCCTTCACGAATACGCTCACGCCTGGGCGGCTTTGCGCGCAGGCGACCCCACCGCCAAATACGAAGGCCGGCTGACTTTAAACCCCTTGGCGCACCTTGATGCTTTTGGAACGGTGCTTTTGCCCTTGATTTTGCTTTTTTCGGGAGGCTTTTTTGTCGGTTATGCCAAACCGGTGCCGATTAACCCTTATAATTTTAAGAATCAACGTAAGGGCTTAATCCAAGTGAGCCTGGCGGGAGTAGTGGCGAATCTGGTTATCGGTCTGATTTTTTCTTTTCTGTTTGTGTTGTTTCTATCCAACGATTGGGGTAGTCTGTTCTTCCAAAGTCTTTTGAGTCTAGTGGCCTATATCAATATTATCTTGGCAATTTTTAATCTAATTCCCGTGCCGCCTCTTGACGGCTCCAAACTTTTGCAAGCTGTTTTGCCGCCCAAACTGCAACTGGCTTGGGTGAAATTGAACGCCTATGGCTCTTGGGCGGGGATTGTTATCGCCCTGACAATCGCCTTTTTTGTGGTGGGCCCCTTGGCCAAAGTAGTTTTCTCGCTGTTTGTTCGGCTGGCTGATCTGGTCTTTTGACCCGGTAGCTCGCGCTGACTGTCGGTTGCGGGCGGAATATTGACAAGGCCAAAAATTTCTGCTAGTTTGAGAAAGAAGATAATTTGACTTGAGACAAAGTAATATCTCAATTCAAAATCAGGACTTTAGTTCTGGATTTTTTTGTTCACAATTTTTATATGCCGACAATTCAACAACTGGTAAAGAGTAAAAGAAAAACCCAAAAAGCGAAATCAAAGTCGCCTGCTTTGGGTAAAACTTTTAATTTGTTAAAGAACAAGCCGGGTCGTTCCAACTCGTCTTTTAAAAGAGGCGTGTGTACTGTGGTCAAAACCATGACCCCCAAAAAACCAAACTCCGCTATGCGGAAAGTGGCCAGAGTTCGTTTAACCAACAGCATGGAAGTTACCGCCTATATCCCCGGGGAAGGCCATAACCTGCAAGAACACTCGGTAGTTATTATCCGTGGCGGTCGCGTTAAAGACTTGCCTGGCGTCAGATACCACGTAGTGCGTGGCATCTTGGACACCGCCGGAGTTGAAGGCAGAAAACAACAAAGAAGCAAATATGGAGCTAAAAAGGCTAAATAGTAATTGACGATTGGCGACTAACATATGAGAAGAAAACAAAACTACAAAAGAGATATCTTGCCGGACCCCAAGTTCCAAAACATCTTGCTGGCCAAGTTTACCAACCGCTTGATGTATGATGGCAAAAAGATTGTGGCCCAAAGCGCTCTTTACCGGGCTTTTGATCTTTTGGAGAAACAGCAGAAGGATCCGCTGGAAGTTTTTGATAAAGCGATTAGAAATGTCTCGCCCCTCTTGGAAGTAAAATCTCGTCGTATCGGCGGAGCCAACTATCAAGTCCCTCGAGAGGTTCGAGGCGAAAGAAAAATTACTTTGGCTTTTCGTTGGATTATTGATGCCGCTCGCAATAAAAAGGGGATGCCGATAGCCAAGCGTTTGGCGGAAGAATTATTGGCGGCTTCCAGAAACGAAGGAGCAGCTGTAAAGAAAAAAGAAGATACTCACCGCATGGCCGAGGCCAACAAGGCGTTCGCCCATTTTTCCTGGTAAGTAACAAAGTTATTTTATGCCTCGCCAAATCCCCATTGAAAAAATCAGAAATATCGGGATTATCGCCCACATTGACGCCGGAAAGACTACTGTTTCGGAGCGAATTTTGTATTATACCGGTCGCAAACATAAAATAGGCGAAGTGCACGAAGGCGCGGCGGAAATGGACTGGATGGAGCAAGAAAAAGAGCGCGGCATTACCATCACTTCTGCCGCTACCACTTGCCAATGGCGCGATCATCAGCTCAACCTGATCGACACTCCCGGTCACATTGATTTTACCGTGGAAGTTCAACGTTCCTTGCGAGTTCTAGACGGAGCGGTGGTAGTTTTTGACGGTGTAGCTGGCGTGGAGCCGCAATCCGAGACCGTTTGGCATCAGGCGGACAAATATAACGTTCCCAGAATTTGTTTTATCAACAAGATGGATCGCCTGGGGGCCTCTTTTGAACGCAGTTTCAACTCTATTATCAACCGGCTGACCAGCAAAGCTGTGGCCATCCAGCTACCGATCGGGGCCGAAGAAAACTATGAAGGTCATATCGACTTGTTCAATATGAAGGCGATTAAGTTTGGTGGCGAAAAAGGAGAAGAAACGCAAGAAATGGATATTCCCGAAGAGTTGATGACTCAAGCTCAAGAAACTCGCGCCAAAATGGTGGAAATGATTGTGGAAACCGACGACAACTTGATGGGCCAATATTTGGAAGGCAGCGAAATCAGCAACGAAGATTTAACCAAGGCCTTGCGACAAGCGACGATTGATTGCAAATTGGTACCTGTTTTAACCGGCACCGCTTTAAAAAACAAAGGCGTGCAATCCATGCTGGACGCGGTAGTTGACTTCTTGCCTTCACCAACTGATATTCCGCCGGTTGAAGGCTTTGATCCTCAAAACGAAGAAAACAGACTGGAAAGAAAAGCGGAAGATGGCGAGCCGTTTGCTTCTTTGGCTTTTAAAGTGGCGAACGATCCTTTTGTTGGTCAACTGACTTTCTTCAGAATTTATTCGGGGACACTGCAGGCCGGCTCCTATGTGCTAAACTCTTCAACCGGAGAGAAAGAAAGAATCGGCAGAATCTTGCGCATGCACTCAAATCATCGCGAAGAAGTAAAAGAAATGTATGCCGGTGAAATTGCCGCCACCGTGGGTCTCAAAAAAACTACGACTGGTGACACTCTCTGTGACGAAGCCAAACCGATTGTGCTGGAGAAAATTGAATTCCCCGAACCGGTTATTGGCATCGCCATTGAACCAAAAACCAAAGCCGACCAAGAAAAAATGGGGCTGGCACTCAAGCGTTTGGCTGATGAAGACCCGACTTTTAGGGTTAGAACCGACGAAGAAACCGCGCAGACTTTGATTGAGGGCATGGGCGAACTGCATTTGGAAATTATCGTGGATCGGCTGATGCGAGAATTCAAGGTAGACGCCAACGTCGGCCGACCGCGGGTTGCCTACCGCGAAACCGTCAAAGGCAAAGCCGAAGCCGAGGGCAAATATATTCGCCAAACCGGCGGCCGCGGCCAATACGGACACGTTAAGCTGAAAATTGAGCCCAAAGAACGAGGCGCCGGTTTTGAATTTTTGAACGAAATTAAAGGAGGCCTTGTTCCTCAAGAATATATTCCGGCAATAGAAAAAGGAATCAGAGAAGCTTTGGACAGGGGCGTCTTGGCCGGATATCCGGTGGTGGACGTGACTGTAATCTTGTATGATGGCTCCTACCACGAAGTTGACTCTTCGGAAATTGCCTTTAAAATCGCCGCCTCCATGGCTTTTCAAGAAGCCGCCAAGCGGGCGAACCTGGTGTTGCTGGAACCGATCATGAGTCTTCAGGCAATTACTCCGGAACAATTTATGGGGGACGTGATTGGCGACATCAATTCTAAACGAGGTCAGATTTTGGACATGGAAGATCGGGGCGAAGGCCCGTCAAAAGCCAAGGTTATTGATGCTTCGGTGCCGCTGGCGGAAATGTTCGGTTATGCCACTAGCTTGAGGTCAATGACTCAAGGCCGAGCTATTTTTAGCATGGAGTTTAAAAAATACGACGAAGTTCCCGGCAATGTCGCCCAAAAAGTCGTCGCCGGCAACAACAAATAAACATGCTGGACGCCATTAAAAAAATAATAAAGAAAACCAAGGGAGTGCTGATTCTAGTAGAAGACAGCGAGCCGGCTTATGTGGTTATTCCTTTTGCCGAATATGAAAAGTTGTTGGCAGAGCAAGCGGTTGAAGCTGAAAAAGAATTACCGTCGGGAAAGACTCGGTCAATGGTAGCCGAAAAAGACACTTTGGAGTATGAATTATTGGAGAAGATTAATCGCGATATTGAAATTTGGAAGACATCACAGCGGGAGAAAGAAACCGATTTGGACATTAACACTAGCGGCGAAGACGAAATAAGGATTGAAGAAATACCGTATGGCTAGTTCCTAGCGATTAGGGTCTAGCCAATAGCCTCTAAACTTTATTGGCTAGTCGCTAGTTCCTAGTCCCTAACGTTGGCTATTGACAAGTTAAAAAATTAACATTAAAATAAGTAGCGTTATATAAAAATAAGATCCAGCGAATTTATTCCCAATACAAATCCCGCGCCTCTCCAGTTTCTTTGAGTAAGGAACAAAGAGATTGAAGAGGCGAGCAAGACCTCTTTTTCACAAAAAGAACGATTCCGCGGGATTTATATTAGTGATAAGCTCGTTCGGATTGATAGCAACAATATGGCGGAAAAATTTGAACGCACCAAGCCCCATGTTAACGTCGGTACTATTGGCCACGTTGACCATGGGAAAACCACTCTGACCGCGGCTATTTTAAAAGTAGCTGGTTTGGCGGGCTTAAAAGCCTCCCAGAAAGGCGTTGACCAAATTGACGCGGCTCCGGAAGAAAAGCAACGCGGTATTACCATCGCCACTTGTCACGTGGAATACGAGACTGAAAAAAGGCACTACGCCCACGTTGACTGCCCCGGACACGCCGATTACATCAAAAACATGATTACCGGCGCCGCTCAAATGGACGGCGCGATTTTGGTCGTGGCGGCCACCGACGGCCCGATGCCTCAAACTCGTGAACACATTTTGCTGGCCGGCCAAGTTGGCGTGCCGAAAATCGTTGTTTTCTTAAATAAAGTTGATCAGGTTGATGATCCGGAATTGATTGACTTGGTTGAGCAGGAAGTCAGAGAGTTGTTGAACAAATATCAGTTTGATGGCGATAACGCGGTTATTATTCGCGGTTCGGCGCTCAAGGCCTTGGAGGCTACCTCAAAAGACGACGAAGCCGCTAAACCGATTTTGGACCTGCTTAACGCTTTGGACGAAAATATTCCTGAACCCAAGAGAGACACCGACCAACCGTATTTAATGCCGATTGAAGACATCTTCTCCATTGAAGGCCGTGGCACGGTGGTCACGGGAAGAATTGAAAGAGGTGTTATCAAGGTCAACGAAGAAGTTGAGATAATCGGTTTGCGTCCCACTCAAAAAACCGTGGTTACCGGAATTGAAATGTTCAATAAATCTTTGGACGAGGGCCGAGCGGGTGATAATGCCGGCATTCTGTTGCGTGGTCTGAAGAAGGAAGACGTGGAAAGAGGACAAGTATTGATCAAACCGGGGACCGTTACCCCTCACACCGAATTTGAAACTGAAATTTATGTTTTGACCAAAGAAGAAGGCGGTCGTCACACCCCGTTTTTTAAGGGTTACAAGCCCCAATTCTATATTCGCACCACTGACGTTACCGGCGATGTAGAGTTGCCGGAAGGCACCGAAATGGTGATGCCTGGCGATACCGTTAATTTGAAAGTTAAATTGATGGCGCCAGTGGCTCTGGAAGAAAAACAAAGATTCGCCATTCGTGAAGGAGGCAAGACCGTGGGTGCCGGGGTAGTTACCAAAATCATTAATTAAACCGGTTTTAATTTATCAACATGGTTAAGGCAAAAGAGAACGAACAAGATAAGCAGAAAATCAGAATCAAAGTGCGCGCCTATGACAACAAGCTGATTGATCAATCGGTGCGCCAGATTGTGGAAACCGCGGAAAGATACGGAGGCAAAGTAGTCGGTCCGGTGCCTTTGCCGACAGCCATGAAAAAATATACAGTCAATCGTTCTTCCTTCGTGCACAAAAATGCCAGGGAGCAGTTTGAAATGAGAATTCATAAACGATTGCTGGATATTTTAAATCCCGGCTCCAAAGTGGTTGACGCTCTAATGAGCTTAAATCTTCCGGCCGGAGTTGATGTTGAAGTCAAGATGTGATTATTGGTTCTCGGTAACAATGAGAAGCAATAAATAATTTGTCTTTTGACTATTAAGCAGCCAGAAAAAACCGGGTAGCCGGAAGGCTCTCTCGGTTTTTATTTTGCTGGGTCGCGCGAGCGACACTAATATACGAACTGTAATGAAATTTATCTTGGGTAAAAAATTAGGCATGACACAAATGTTTAATGCCGCTGATAAAAAGGTTATTCCGGTAACTTTGGTTGAGGCCGGCCCTTGTTGGGCGACCCAAATTAGAAGTCTGGACAAAGACGGCTATTTAGCCGCGCAGATCGGCTTTGAAGAAGTCAAAAAAATCAACAAGCCCAAAACCGGACATCTTAAAAATTTAAAAAACTTGCGTTATTTGCGTGAATTCAGATTGACTGCGGAAACGGAAATGAAAAAGGGCGACGAGATTTCCGCTGCTCTCTTTGAAGAGGGAGACAAAGTAAAAGTAGCGGCCGTTTCCAAAGGAAAAGGATTTGCCGGCGTGGTGAAAAGGCACGGATTTGCCGGCGGCCCCGCTTCCCATGGCAATAAAGACCGCTTGCGCGCTCCCGGTTCAATCGGTTGCGGGTTTCCAGAAAGAGTTTGGAAGGGTCGCCGCATGGCAGGACTGATGGGCAACGAAAGAACTTCGGTGCGCGGCTTAAAAATTGTTAAAGTGGACGCCGAAAATAATATTTTGGCGATTAAAGGAGCGGTTCCCGGCAAAATCGGGGCCTTGGTGGAAATTGTCAGTGTTAAATAATTATGACCAAAGTTAAAGTTTACAATCAAGAAGCGGAAGCGGTGAAAGAATTGGAATTACCAACTCGAGTTTTTGAAGTGCCGTTGAAACAGGATTTGGTTTATCAGGTTGTAAATGCCCAGCAGGCAAATGCCAGAAAGGTTCTGGCTCACACCAAAGATCGTTCGGAGGTCCGCGGTGGCGGCAAAAAACCTTGGAGACAAAAAGGCACCGGACGAGCTCGTCACGGTTCTAACCGTTCTCCAATCTGGGTGGGCGGAGGAGTAACCTTTGGTCCGACCAGCGAACGAAATTTCAGTAAAAAAATAAATCGCAAGATGCGGCAAAAGACCCTGTTCATGTTGCTATCGGACAAGCTCAAAAATAATGCGCTGTTTGTTGTTGATAAATTGGAATTGACCCAGCAAAAAACCAAGCAATTCTCCGACCTATTGAAGGTTTGGCGGCAGAAGATGCTGCAAGAAGAAAAAGTCGGGAACTTGCTGCTAGTGGCTAAGGGAACGATTAGGAGCTTGGTTCAGGTAAGCCGCAATTTGCCGAAAGTGAGAGTAATCGGCGCCAACAATTTGAATGCGGAGGATTTATTGAAAGCCAAAAACATCCTTATCTTAGAAGAGGCGATTGCCGAAATTGAAAAAGTTTACAAAAAGATTTAAATTATATGGCCATTTTAGACAAGCTGACCAAGAAAAAAGAAGTTATCGCTGAAAAACCGGCGGCCAAAAAGAAGGCCGTGGTTAAACCTGCCGAAAAGAAAATGGAGATTAAGCAGGATCCTTCTGGTCTAGCCAACCGCCTATTAAAGAAACCGCACATTACGGAAAGATCCAATATGTTGGCGCAACAAGGGCAATATGTTTTTGAGGTGCGCCCAAACGCTACCAAGATAGAAATCGCCAAGGCCGTAGCCGCCTTGTACAAGGTGAAAGTGACCAGGGTGAATATTGCCAAGAGCCCGAGGAAAGCGAGAAGGGTGGGTCGGCATCAAGGTTTTAAATCTGGTTTGAAAAAAGCGATTGTATCCTTAAAGAAGGGGGATAGCATTGATATTTTTTCCGTATAGCCTACTTTTATTTGCCCTTTGTTTTATTCGTAAATTCGTAATTTTATGCCGCTTAAGCATTTAAAACCAAATACCCCCGGAACTCGTGGCACCATCTTGGTTGATTATTCCGCGCTGACCAAAAAGAAACCGGAAAAAAGGCTGACACGCGCTACTACCAGGCTGGCCGGTCGTAGCGTCGCTTCGGGTCGTATTACCACGCGCCATAAGGGCGGAGGAAACAAGAAAAAATACCGCGTGCTTGATTTCAAGCGAGATAAACGCGATATTCCGGCCAAAGTGGAAGCGGTTGAATATGACCCCAATCGCACTTGTTTTATCGCTCTTTTATGCTATGCTGATGGAGAAAAAAGATACATCATCGCTCCGCATAATCTTAAGGTTGGCGACGAGCTAATAACTTCAGCTAAGGCCTCGTTGAAAGTGGGCAATCGTTTGTTGCTCAAAAATATTGCTTCGGGCACCGTAGTGCATGACGTTGAACTCTACCCGGGACTGGGCGGCAGTATCGTGCGTTCGGCCGGTTCGTCCGCGCAGATTATGTCTCATGATGCCGGTTATAGCCAGTTAAAGTTGCCTTCCGGAGAGATTAGAATGATAAAAGATACTTGTTTTGCCACTATCGGGCAGGTGAGCAATCCCGAGCACAACCTGGAAGTTCTGGGTAAGGCCGGCAGAAGTCGCTGGCGAGGTGTGCGCCCGACGGTCAGAGGTTCGGCGATGAATCCGGTTGACCATCCGCATGGTGGAGGCGAAGGTCGTGCTCCTATCGGTTTGCGTCGAGGGCCAAAGACCCCTTGGGGCAAACAATCCTTTGGGGTTA
>JAKAHB010000020.1 GCA_021815315.1 bacterium
AGAGCCGTCAAATTCCGCCAGCCGAGTACCCACAATAACCGTGGGGTCCAGCCCCGCTTCAATGGCCGCCAGTGCCATCATGGCAGTGGTCGTGCTTTTGCCGTGCATGCCCGAAACGGCGATGGTGTACATTTTTTGCGTTAATTGTCCCAAGGCTTGCGGGTAGCTTAAAATTTTCAGTCCTCTTTTTTCGGCCGCCAAAAGTTCCGGATTATCCTTGGGAGTCGCGTTGGTATAAATTAACCAGTCCACGTCCTCGTCCAAGTTCTCCGCCCGGTGTTCGCCAATAATAATCTTGGCGCCTTTTTCTTTTAAGATCGGCGTCATCGCGCCTTCGCTTAAGTCGGCACCGATAATTTCGTGCCCTTGAGTCAAATAATATTGCGCCAATGCCGAAACGCCGATACCGCCAATGCCGATAAAATATATTTTCATGAAATTGATTCGCAAGCTTAATCTTTAAATTTTGATTCTCTCCTTTAACACAACCCACCAGAGCCCCAACACCGCTCTTGAAATATTTTTTATCCTCCAGGGCTGTGCGATCAATCTCCACAGCCATTCAAGGCCCAACTTCCGCAAAAACCAAGGGGCGCGCTTGACCCGGCCAGAGATAAAGTCAAAGGCTCCACCCACGCCGACCGCGATTTTCACCGCGGGCATTTTCTTCAAATTGCGCGCGATCCATTTCTCTTGTTTGGGCATCCCCAAAGCCACCAGTAAAATTCCCGCCTTAGTCGCGTTGATAAGATTGATGACATAGTCATCGCCCTGGCCAAAACCGACACAAGTTCCAGCCACCGCCAGCCCCAAATACTTTTTTTCAAGAACCCTAGCGGCTTGGACCGCGACTCCTTCGCGTCCGCCATATAAAAAAACTCCTTCATCTTTTTTTGTCGCCAATTGACAAATTAACTTTACAAAATCAACTCCCGACAATCTGCGCAATTTTTCTTTGCCCAAGATCCTGGCTGCCAGCACCGGGCCAAAGCCATCGGCGATAGACAAGGAGGCGCTGTTTAATAAGTTTTTAAATTCTCGGTCTTTTCGGGCTTCCAGCAAAAAAAGCGAATAGGGCAAAACCGCCTGATGCTGGCTATCGCTTTTTAAAAAACTCTCCAGCTTTCTTTCTATTTGTGTTTTTGTTAAATTGTCTATTTTAACTCCCAGAACTAGCACCTAATTTTCAATTTTCAATTTTCAATTTTCAAACAATAACCAAATTTTAAAAAAAATAGCAGGGATAACCAGGTTTGACAAATTGAGACCTTGAAAATTAAAAAAATTAAAAATTTCCCAGAGGAAAGCTCTCCAGCACCCGATACTCTGCCCCGCTCCTTTTCAGTTCGCTTTCCATCAGCTCGAAAGAGGTCACCGGAAAAGACAATTTGAACCGCTCGTTAATTTCCGGCAATTTCTGGAGGTGACAATTTTTCAAACGCGCCAAAGTAACATGGGGCGAAAAATGACGACTGTCCGGAGTATAAAGCCCACCAACGCTTTCCGACAATAATTTTTCCATGTTCTGCTTCAGGGCGTCCAGGGGTGCTAGCGCCGGTCCGCGCGCCCAAACCATTCTCGGTTTTTCGTTGGACGGGCCATAGGAGATACTGTCAAGAGCCAGGTCAAACGGTTCACAACGGGATGCCGCCTCTTTTAGAACGGTTGTCAGGGCGATTATCTGTTCATCATCCAAATAACCCAAAAAGGCCAGCGTTAAGTGTAAGCTGTCCCTTTTTGTGAACATGGCCGGCAAGTCCGGACGACGTTCTCGCAACGAGAAAAGTTGATTCTTCACTTTCTCCGGAAAATTGATAGCGACAAAAACGCGCTGCTTTTTCATATTTGGTGTTCCTCTTTTGTTTGTCTTTTAAGGATTAAAGCCACGCCAGCCAACAAAAAATTCCTTAATTATTTTTTGGATCGCAATATTTTTTAACCTTGAATTTAAACAAGTGGCAGTTCTCTTGGGCCAAGTCAAGTCCCGCTTTTTGGCTGCAAGCAAAAAGCTGTCTTTCAACCGAATCAATCCCCTCCAGATCTGGCAAAAGCAAGCCACATTTTTTGGGGTTAGCCGCTGAACATAGAATTATCCCGTATTTTTTGGGATTTAGTTCGTCCACCGACTTGGCTGGCTCCGGTTCGGACAAAACATAAACGGTATAGGAAAGTCCCGACAATTCTTCTTCAGTAATGGGATGGAAACGAGAGTCTTCGCTGGCGGCCGCGATGGCGTTGTAGATAATTTCTTGGGCAATGTTTTGTTTGGTTGGCAGGTAGGTGCCGATACAGCCTCTTAATTTCTCGCCATTTTCAATCGTCACAAAGACCCCGCTTTTTTCTTTAAGTATTTTTTCGTCCCAATCGCCCCCTGGGGTCATCGCCGTTCCGGTTTTGACAAACTGTTCTACCGCGTTTCTGGCCAAAGAAACATAAGGATTCATGCTGACATTTTAGCATTTTGCGTGGTATTATGGCAATTAGCGGCTGATAGCCGCCGACAAATAACCAACTCCCCCATGAAGATTATTGAAGTCGCCCCTCTCCAGAGAATCCCTCGACCTGCTCCGCAGCTGCTTTCTTATTTAAGCAAGACGGAAATCGCTCCGGGCGTTTTGGTCAAGGCCCCCCTGCGCCGCAACCAAGCCGTTTGTCTTGTCTTTGCCTGCCGCGATTTGGACAAACAAGAGGTCAAAAACGCCGATTTTACATTCAAACCGATCTCGCAAATCATTCACCCTCACCCGGTCCTAGGCAAGTGGCAAATTGAACTGGCCTGGTGGCTGGCCGAATACTATTACACTTCCCCGGGCCTGTTTTTAAAAATGATGTTGCCAAAGACGGCCCTAAACAAAAAATCGATTGAACTGATAAAAGAAGTCTCCGCGGACCGGCCAAAAAACAGCCAAGAGCTCGTTATTGTCCCCACCCTGGCTCAACTTGAGGGTTTTAAAGACAGCCAAACTTTAATCGCGCATAGCGGTCTGAGCCAAAAAGAACTAAGGCAAGTCTGGTTGGACGTAAAAAGCGGCCGCGCCACTAAAATTGTCGGCACTAAAATCGCCTTGTTTCTCCCGTTTAATAATTTGCAAAAAATAACCCTGCTAAACGAATCCAGCAGTCACCACCGTTCCTGGGATCAATCACCCCATTGGCAAGCCCACAAAGTTGCTTTCAGGGTCGGGAAAATTTTTGATTTCAAGCCGGGGCTGGAAGACGACTTTCCCTCTATTGAGTCGTTCTATTTGGCCAAAGAAAAGTTATTTAAGCTGGAAGCGGATTTTTCCGGCAATCGACCGCAAGTAAAGATTATTGATCAGCGGCAAGAAGCCAGTCACAAGAATTTTTCAATTTTTTCTCGCAATCTCCAAGGCGCCGTTGAACATTATTTAAGAAAAAAGGAGCCGATTATCTTCTTTAATTTGCGGCGCGGCGCGGCCACTTCTATCCTTTGCAAGAAATGCGGCTACACTGCCGTTTGCCCGGACTGCGCCGTCTCTTTGGTGAAGCACAAGGTCCATCTGGGCAAGGAAATCTGGCTGTGCCACCACTGTGGCTATAAACAGGAACCCTACGTCCAATGCCCCGACTGCGGGCTGGAAGAGTTAAAAGAACACGGCGCCGGGACGCAAAAAGTAGAAGCGGTAGCCAAAATTTTATGGCCCCAGGCGCGCGTTGTTCGCCTGGACAGCGACTCGGCGCCGGATGCCGGCCGGCAACGATTAATCGTCCGCCAATTCAACCAGGGCAAAATTGATATTTTAATCGGTTCTCCCGTCTTGTTCGCGCAACGACTAAAAAAGGTAAAACTGGCGGCTATTATTTCCGCCGACACCATTTTGAATTTGCCGGATTTTCGTTCCAGCGAACGACTTTTCAAAATTATTTACCACCTGAAAAATTTAACCCAAAAGGAGCGTTCCTATTTGCTTATCCAAACTTTTAATCCCGAAGATCGCACGCTAAACTTGGCGCAGAAAAATCGTCAAACAAAATTTATCCAAGAAGAGCTGCAAACCAGAAAATTATTGAATTACCCTCCTTTTTGCCAATTGATAAAAGTAAGCGCGCGCCACAAAGAAGCGGCCAAAGCCATCGGCCTGCTCAAAATTACTTCGGCCAAATTGCAAGAAGCGCAACGACAGAATAAATCAAACCGACAATTTGAAGTCTTGGGCCCGTTACCGGCTTTTATTTCCAGAGAGAGAGGTCTCTATGTTTATAATTTGATTATTAAATTCAACCCACCCAGCGGGCAAATATTTTTGAATGACCGAGACTTGCGCTGGCGCAACGAGTTCTTAAAATTTTTACCCGCTAATGCTATAGTGGACGTGGACCCCGAAAGCGTTTTATAGCCGTAAAAATCCCGCGCAAAGACCCGGCCTTTACAAAGAAGTCAACAGAATAAAAAACGGCCCGGATGCGCGCCGCTTGCCGTTGCAAGCTTTGCGCGATCCGAGCCGAAGAAAGAACCTGGTGACCGCCCTCTTACCCCGCCCTGGGGAAGAGATGCCGGCAGACCAAGTAGCGGGCGCCCACCAGGCCCACGATGATGCCCAGAGCCACAGCGGCCCGCTCCATGGACCAATCGGGGTAAAGCCCCTCCAGGTCCAAGAGACGGCCCCAAAGGGCAACGCCCAGGATTACCAGCCAAAAGGCCAACCCCTTCATCTTCTGCAGCCACGACGGCCGCACAATTTTGAACGACATTGCTTCCTCCCTTACGCCTTGTGTCGCCAAAGGTAAGAACAATTTATGGCCAAAATTGTATCACCAAAGAAAGAGTTTGTCAATAGCCCAGACCAAAAATCCCCCCTGTGGCGACTGGTCTTTTTTGGCACGCCGGATTTTGCCGATATCATTTTGCAAGCGCTTTTAAAAAATCCTAGTTACGAACTGGTGGCCGTGGTCACCGCCCCCGATCATCCCAAAAATCGCGGCCAGCAAATTGTCCCCTCTCCCGTTAAAATCACCGCCCAAAATCAGTCAATAAAAATCTTGCAACCCGAGAGAATAAAGGGTGATGGAAAATTTGCTCAAGAGCTAAAATCCTTGGAGGCGGATGTTTTTTTAACCGCCGCCTACGGCCAAATTCTTCCCCAAGAAATTTTGGCTATCCCCCGTTTTGGTTGTTTGAATGTCCATGGCTCCTTGCTCCCCAAATATCGCGGCCCCTCACCCATCAACGCCGTCATTTTAAACGGAGAGAAAAAAACCGGAGTCAGCATCATCTTGATGAACACCAAAATGGACGCGGGGCCCATAATTTTAAAAAAGGAAATAGCGATTGCACCCCAAGAAACGGCGCAAACCCTGCACGACAAATTGGCTGACTTGGGCGCGGCCGCCGCTCTGGAGAGTTTGGACTTATGGCTAACCGCTAAAAATTTGCCTGACGAGATAGTCGCGCCTTTGCGGCTAGAAGAACAGGACGAGTCCAAAGCAACGTACACCAAAATTTTAACCAAACAAGACGGGCAGATTGACTGGGGTAAAGACGCGGTTTTTGTTGAGCGTCAGCTTCGCGCCTTTTACCCTTGGCCGGGGAGCTTCTCTAAGGTAGCGGATAAAACCTTCAAAATAATCTCGGCCGATGTTTTGGGAACAACAGATAAAAAGACGGGGGAAATTTTTTTGGCCGCTAACCGCCTGGCAGTCGCTTGCGGCCAGGGGGCGTTATTGATTAACCAAATCCAGCCCGAAGGAAAAAGAGTTCTGACCGGCCAAGAATTTATAAATGGCTACGGCCGCCTGATTGGAATGGTTTTTGAATAATTTTCGGAGACAAATAAAGACCCG
Source organism: bacterium (assembly GCA_021815315.1). Classification (GTDB taxonomy): domain Bacteria; phylum Patescibacteriota; class Minisyncoccia; order Portnoybacterales; family JAKAHB01; genus JAKAHB01. The sequence goes on from JAKAHB010000020.1 coordinate 5,803, forward strand.
CCCTTTTAAGCGCGTTTTTAGCGCGGAGGACGGGTCTTTTTAGTTTGTTTTCTGTCAAAAGCCAAGTTAGTGCGCCCAGAGGGATTCGAACCCCCGACCATCTGCTTAAAAGGCAGTTGCTCTACCGACTGAGCTATGGGCGCAAACAAAAATGCCTGCCTGGCATCTTGCCCATATTATCGCAAATATTTTTTTAAAGGTCAATAAAAGCACGACTCTCTTTTCGCTAACTTGTAAAGGCCCGCCCCTCGCAAATTAGTCTCTTTTGTCCCGACTATTGACTTTTCTGTGCCAAAGTGCTATAATGCACAGCATCTAGTGGCTTGTTGCCACCAAGAAGACCCTTCCCAACAAAATACTTTTGCCACTTGGGGTGGCAAAAACAAGGAGGCAGTGATGTCTTTGGCTCTCCCCGAAAACGTGAAGTATCTGGTCACCCACGTCTCGCCCCACTGGGACGAGCTCGTGGCCATTTGGCAACTGGCTCGCTTTGGTGGCCGGCTATTCCCCGGTATCTCCCAGGCCGTCGTTGTCTTTTGGAACGGCGGACCAAACGTAGAGGTTTTGGGGACCACCAGGCCTCTTGCGGAAATCCGTCCCTTCTCGCTGTTTGTGGGGACTGGCGGTGGCCCCTTGGATGAGCACACCTCCAAGGGTCGCCTCAAGGAAGAATGCGCCGCCACCTTGGCGGCCAAGCTTCTTGGTATTCGGGATTCTCCGGCTCTATACCAATTGTTGAGTTACACTCTTAAAAACGATAGCAAGGGTGGAACGGGAGTGTTCGACCTCCCGGCCGCTCTTCGAAAGCTTCCCGAGAGAGAAGCCTTTAGAACGGGTTTCACCTTTTTAGACGCTCATTACCAGGAGCAGAAAACCTTTCACGAGGTGGCTGTTCCCTTCTTCAGGGCAAACAGCCGGGTGGCCATTAAAAAAGAACATTTTGTGGTTCTGGCCATCGAAGGGGAAAAAGCGGGACTTGCCAAGGCGGCTCGTCATTGCGCCCCCGACCATGCCCTCCTCGTGCAAATCACGCAAAGAGGAATAAACATCTTTGCTAACTCCAAAGGCGGCGCCAAGAAAGACAGCGGCCGACCAAGACTGGAGCTCGCCGCTCTCGCGGCGGAAATCCGCTCGGCCGAACTGCTCAAAGGCGGCCAAAGTCTTCCGCTAAAAGAGCAGCTCACCCAGGAAGGCAAAATCCCGGAGTGCCCCGAGTGGTATTATCACCGCTTAAATGGCGGCCTTGGTGGAGCCCTGCTGAATGACTCCGCTACCCACCGAGGCGCCAGCCCCAAGACCAGGCTTTCGGAGGCCGAGATCTTGGGCTGCATTCGGCAGGCCTTCAGCCTTTAGACATCCTCGGGCTATCAAAGCCCGGCCCGCGCGTCACCACGCGCGGGCCTTTTTATTTCTTTTACTCGCGCCAAGAACCACCCTTTCTCCGCTCTCTGTTTTATCCACACCCCTTCTTGATTTAGGCAAAATATGCTAGAATATAGTAAATGGAAAATTTCCGGTCGAAAAAGCATAATTGTTCCGCAACCTCTCTTGAGGGCGGGGCTTTTTTGTTTTCAAAAACCGTGAAGGGAGGTGAAATGAATAAATGACTTGGGTACAAATTACACTTGATTCTTTCCGCTCCATGTGGGAAGGATTTTTAGGCTTCCTGCCTTCGCTTCTGGGAGCTATAATTATTTTTCTGATCGGTTGGGCTATCGCTGTCGGTCTGCAAAAGCTGATTGAACAGATTATCAAATCACTTAGGATTGACCAGGTATTGTTAAAGGCAAAAGTGTCCCAGCAGCTGGAAAGAGCCGGCATGAAGATTAATGTCGGTTTGTGGTTGGGGCTCTTGGTTAAGTGGTTCTTGATGTTTGTCTTTTTAATGGCAGCCGTTGATATTTTAGGGCTTAATGAGGTTACCTCTTTTTTAAAAAGCGTCATCCTCTATCTTCCTAACGTCATCGTAGCTGTTATTATTTTGATCGTGGCCGTTTGGGTCGCTAATTTGGTAGACAGATTGATTAGGGCTTCCTTGGCCGCTGGCAGCATTCGAGGTTCGTTCGCGGCCGCTTTGGCCAGATGGTCTATCATCATCTTCGCTATTTTTGCCGCTTTAATTCAGGTTGGCATAGCGCCCACCCTGTTGCAAACTTTGGTCACCGGTCTGATCGCCATGTTGGCTATCGCCGGCGGATTGGCTTTTGGCCTGGGAGGCAAAGAGCAAGCTGCCGAATTTTTGCAAAAATTAAGACAAGAAATCAGAGAGTAAATTTTTCGCACCAAAATATAAAAACCCCCGCTCGCAAAGCTGGGGTTTTTATATTTTATTCACCCAGGACCGGCCTTGTGCCCTACTCGTCTTCTTTCCTTTTTTTAAGGAAAAGAATCAACAGCAGGTTAAAGGCCAACCAGATAAAGAGCCAGAGGTCATTAAAAAAATAATCCTGCGCCAGGGGGTTCAAGGCGGAGATGCTTTTTGTGTCTAGAAACGATCCCACCATGGCCGCCAACATGCCCACTTGCCCCACGCCAAAGAGCAACAGTTGCCACCAAACAGCGTTGCCTCTTTTTCTAATCCTCACCGCCGAAGTCAAAGACGATTTAGGCAAAAGGAAAAAGATAGCCAGGATGATAGCCAAAAAAATGAAAACCTCAAATGACGGCGAGGGCTTATTCTTGGCCAAGAAACTAATTGAGTCCCAGGGGATTGCCCGGGTTAGGACATAACCGATGAAAGCCCCCAGGTTTATCACCATCAAACGATTTTTTCCCAGACTGAAAGCGTAAAGAAAGCTGGCCACGACCAACAAAGCGATGAGAATATAGTCCCAAGCCGAGGGCGTGAGATTGACGTTGTCTAAAAGATTCTGGCTGGCCGCGTCGGTGAGCGCCGTAATGAACATCTTTTTGTAAAAAAAATTTAAACTTAAATTATAGTAATTCCTTCCCCAATTCTTCTAGCAGTTTCTTTGTTTTTGAGGAAATATTTTTTGGCGTTTTCACTTTCACTTCTACCATCATATCACCTTTTCCTCTCCCGTGTAAGCGCGGCATCCCCTTCCCTTTCAATTTTAAAACAGTTCCGCTTTCAAGGCCAGGGGAAATTTTCAAATCCACTTTTCCGAACAAAACATCCGCTTCAATTTTATCACCCAAGGCAGCTTGGACAAAGTTTATTTCCTTTCTCTGATACAAATTTTCTCCCCGCCGGCCAAAAAGTCTGTGCGGCAAGACATGGATATTAACGTATAAGTCTCCCGCCGCTGTTCCCAAGGCCCCGGCTTCTCCTTGCCCCGACAGACTGATAATCTGGCCGTTATCAACTCCTTCCGGAATTTTTATTTTTAAGGTCACTTTGTCTTTGACCCGGCCGTCGCCACCGCATTGCGAACATTTTTTCTCGGCCAGCTCTCCCCGGCCGTGACATTCGGGACAGTTAACAACCTGCGAAAAAGAAAAAAAACCAGCGCTGCTTTTTTGTTCCACTCGGCCCTTGCCCTTGCAAGTAGGGCAGGTTTTCAGTTTGCTTCCCGGTTCGGCTCCCTTGCCGCCGCACTTTGGGCATTTGACCGTCTTGTAAAGGCTGATTTCTCTTTCCGCTCCCCTGGCCGCTTCTTCCAGGGTAATTTCCACGTCCACGCTGATGTCTCTGCCGGCGCGATGTCTGCTTCTTGCCGTTCCTCCGCCGCCAAAAATATCCGAGAAAACATCCTCAAAGCCGGAAAAACCACCACCTTGAAAGTTGGCGAAAATGTCCTCAAAGCCGGAAAAACCACCGCCCCCAAAACCGCCTCCTTGAGCCTGCTCAAAGTTTTTGCCAAAACGGTCATATTGAGCCCGTTTTTGCGGATCGCTTAAGACCTGATAGGCTTCGTTTATTTTTTTAAATTGCTCTGGATCCCCTCCCTTGTCGGGATGATGAATTTGCGCCAGCTTCCGGTAGGCTTTTTTTATTTCTTCCGGAGAAACATTCTTTTCCAAACCTAGAATTTTGTAATAGTCGTCCATAGTCTTAACTAAAAACTAAAATTTTGAATTTTAAACCGACGAGGCCACCACGCTCTCTCGCGGTGACAACTGCTTTTGCTCCTATTTCAACAATACGATTTCTCTCTCCGTCATCTTTTTTTCTATCATTATTATCCCCAGGCTTAACAATAATCGGTAAATCAGCCAAATAAAAGTCATTACGATCCAAACATATAAAAAAGCCAACGTGCGCAATAACAGAAAAATGGCGATGGCAAACACCAGCGGCAGGTACTCCTGACGGGGACCAAACAGGGATCTTATTTTGTCGTTGATAAAAACATTAATCACCGAAGAAACCCGCTCTTGCCCCGTTAATTCCAGTCCATATTCCTGGTTGATTTGTCGC
>JAKAHB010000021.1 GCA_021815315.1 bacterium
GCCTCCAGGCATTCCCCGCCATGAACGGAGAGGACGATGCCGTCCGCGCCGTAGCCCACCAGCCTTTGGAGCTGATGCCAGAAGGTGAGGGCGTCACAGACCTGCATGGGATCAAGCCTGTCCAGGTTGAAGATCAGGGCGCCGCCCAGGATTCTTAGGGCGAAAGGGCACAAGCGCTCCAGGCCCAAACTCTCCAGCACTTGGGCCTGGATGCTCTCGTTTATGCGGTTATCCGAGCACAAGACCAACACGGGAGTTTTCAAGATGGCATCCTTCCTTTCGATTTAACCAAAAACCGCCCTGGGGGCGGCCGTTGAAACTGATGAGCTCTCAAGACGCGCTAGGCAATCTCCTTGAACTCAATCTTGCCGTCTTTATCAATTATCGCATAAACCTTCAAAATGTCAAGGTTAGGATATTTTTCCTTGATAATGACGGCGCTTTTTTGCATATCTTGTTCGTGGGTTTCTTTTTCTTCTTCTTCGCTAAAAAAGGCTTGCTGGCCGCCATAAGCGCCGCAGTCGGAATGATGGATCAAAACAACCTTGGAAGCGCTGTGAAGATTGCAAGAAACGCCGATACTTTTGAGCAAAAATTCACGATTTTTGTCGTCGCTAGGGTTGGCAATTTCCTTGGACGCTCCGGCGATGGAAATTAAATCGTAATTATTGCACAGATTTTGTTCGTCCAGCCATTTTTTAGTTTGATCAACTAGGCGAAAATCCATGCAAGTTATAACCAAGGCTTGGCAAACATGACTCATGGGTTTTTAAATCTTTAATTTTATAAATAACGCTCTAGATTTGAGAATCAGTTAGTCATTACCAATATTTGGGACTCCCCTGCTCCCGCGATGACGGCGAGCCACTCTAAGCCTTGCCAGTTCCTTTTCTATCTTTACTTGCAGAGTAGCAAATTCAACGCGGTCAAAGCTCTTTTTGTCTTTAAGCTCTTGCGCCCTTTTTCTGGCTTCTTCCGCTCTTTTTTCGTCTATCTCCTCGGCTCGTTCAGCGGTATCGGCCAAAATTACTATCTTGTTTTTGAGCACCTCCAAGAATCCGCCGGAAATTGCCATTAAAATTTCCTCTCCGTTCTTTTTCGCGACAATTTCGCCGGGCATTAAAGTCGCGACCAGCGGGATGTGGTGCGGCAAAATCGTGATCTGCCCGTCGGAAGTGGGAACGGTCAACTGGGAAATTTCGGTTTTTAGCACTTCCCTTTCGGGCGTGATAATTTCAAAAGTAATTTTCATGTTCTATTACAGATTTACAGATTTTTACAGCTGCGCGGATTGCATGAATTTATCCGTAAAAGCTATTTTACTTCGTCAATGCCCCCTTTCATATAGAAAACTTGCTCCGGTTTATCGTCATGCTTGCCCTCCAAGATTTCTTTGAAACCGCGAACGGTATCTTCTCGGGAGACAAAAACGCCGGGATTTCCGGAGAAAGCTTCGGCGACATAGAAAGGTTGAGACAGAAACTTTTGAATTCTGCGCGCTCTGGCAACGGTCATTTTGTCTTCGTCGGAAAGATCTTCCACGCCCAAAATGGCGATAATATCTTGCAAGTCTTTGTAGCGTTGCAGGACTCGTTGAACTTCACGAGCAACCTGGTAGTGCTCTTTGCCGACAATATTGGGGTCCAAAATAGTGGAGTTTGAGTCTAGCGGATCAACAGCAGGATAGATTCCCAGTTCGGACAGAGCGCGGGAAAGAACCACGGTTGAATCAAGGTGCGCGAAAGTAGTGGCTGGAGCCGGGTCGGTTAAGTCGTCAGCCGGCACATAAACGGCTTGCACGGAAGTGATGGAGCCCTTTTTGGTTGAAGTGATTCGTTCTTGCAGTTCGCCCATTTCGGTGGCCAGAGTCGGTTGATAACCGGCGGCGGAAGGCATCCGGCCAAGCAAGGCCGAGACTTCCGAGCCGGCTTGAGTAAAGCGGAAGATGTTGTCAATAAAAAGAAGAACATCTTTCCCTTCTTGGTCGCGAAAATATTCAGACATGGTTAGAGCGGACAAGCCGACGCGCATTCTAGCTCCCGGTGGCTCGTTCATTTGTCCAAAAACCATCGCGACTTTGTCCAAGACACCGGCGTTTTTCATTTCGTGGTAAAGGTCGTTTCCTTCTCTGGTTCGTTCGCCCACTCCGGCAAAAACGGAATAGCCGCCGTGCTGGTGAGCGATATTATGGATTAGTTCTTGGATTAAAACTGTTTTACCCACGCCGGCGCCGCCGAAAAGACCGACTTTCCCGCCTTTGATAAAGGGGCAGATTAAATCAATTACTTTGATGCCGGTTTCAAAAATTTCAGCTTGTGTGGACTGCTCTTTAAATTCCGGAGCGAGCCGGTGGATGGGCAAAGTTTGTTCAGCGTTAATCGCTTCTCCCTCATCTACGGCCTCCCCCAGAACATTAAACATCCGTCCCAGAGTTTCTTTCCCCACGGGGACGGAAATTGGCCGGTCTAAGCTTTCCGCCTGGTCGCCGCGACGCAGGCCGTCGGTTGAGCCCATGGAAATTGTTCGAACAATATTTCCGGGAAGTTGTTGCTCCACTTCCAAAATGATGTTTTCGCCGTTGTTCTTGGTTGTCTTAATGGCGGAATATATCCTTGGCAGTTCGTCTTCAAAGTAAACGTCTACCACGGGGCCGATTATTTGTTTGATTGTTCCGTTCATAAAGTTAATTTTTTTTAATTTTCAACTCAAAGCTTGAATTTATTTATTGTGGAAGAGCTGGATTATCCCAACCTTGTCTCTCAATTATCATTCTGCGCCATCGCGCCGGCGGAAATTTCAGCAATTTCTCGGGTGATACTGGTTTGGCGAGCCTTGTTATAGGCCAGTGACAAATCATAAATCATATCCGAAGCGGCATCGGAAGCATTTTTCATCGCGATCATCCGAGCGGATTGTTCGGAGGCGTTTGATTCTAGCAACGCTTGATATAACTGGATCTCGATCAGACGGGGCAGCATTGCGTTTAAAACCTTTCTAGGGTTGGGCTCAAATTTATATCCGTATTGATATTTATCGGTTTTTAAATATTTATCTTGTTTTTCTTGGACAAACTTCTCATCAAGCCCAAGCCGAGTGTCTTCGCCGACAATTCCAAGATATTCTTCTTTCTTCTCCATTTTGATTGGTAAGAGCTGTTTGATGCGAGGAACTTGTTTGATGGTTGAAACAAAGTCGGTGTAGGCGACCAGGATTTTATCGTATTTTTTCCTCATAAAATCTTTGACAATCATTTTTGACAAAGGGCGAATCTCTTGCGTGTCGGAAATTATATCTAATTTTTCAAATTCAGCCACCGCCGTGGTCCCATATTTGAAAACCAATTCCTGCGATTTTTTTCCCATTAGATAAAGCTCGGCGTCTTGATCCAGCTTGGCTTTTGAATCCTTGAGAAAACTTAGCACCTTGTTTGTCAGTTGGGCGTTATAGCCGCCGCACAAGCCTCGGTTAGAAGAAATAACAACCAGCCCGATTTTTTTGACATCCCGCTTATACACTTTTTTAAGCAGGGGGTGCAAGTCTTCTTGCAGGTTGGCGGCCAAGCTCAAAACGGTCGCCCAGGAAAGATTGGCGTATGGCCGAGTTGCCAAAGCGGCGGCAATTGCCTTTTTCATCTTTGAGGTAGCGACCAATTCCATGGCTTTGGTTATTTTTTTTGTGCTTTGCACCGACTTGATGCGTCGGCGAATATCTTGGGTGCTGGGCATAATAGCTGTTAAACGTTAAAATCCTAATTTTCAACGCCGAAATGTTTTTTTAAATTCAGCTAGCAACTTTTTCAATTCTTGCTCTGTTTTTTCGTTCAATTCACCCTCGCTTTCTATCCCGCCAATTACTTTCTGCCCGGCGCTGTTGAGATAGTCGTTAAAGCTCTCTTCAAATTCCTTAACTTTTTCCACCAAAATATCGTCCAAATAGCCATTGCCGACAGCGTACAAGATTGCTACCTGGTTGGCGACGGGAGTTGGACTGTATTGGCCTTGTTTCAGAATCTCGGTGATTTTACGTCCCCTTTCAAGTTGCTGCTGGGTTGATTCGTCCAAGTCCGATCCAAATTGGGCGAAAGCTTCCAGTTCTCTGAATTGAGCCAATTCTAAGCGTAACTTGCCGGCAACTTTTTTCATCGCTTTGATTTGAGCGGCGGAGCCGACGCGGGAAACAGAGAGCCCGACATTGAGCGCCGGGCGAATGCCCTTGTAAAATAAATCCGGCTCCAGATAAATTTGGCCGTCGGTGATAGAGATTACATTGGTTGGGATGTAAGCGGAAATGTCCCCGGCTTGAGTCTCAATTATGGGTAAAGCGGTAAGTGAACCGCCGCCATAATTTTGGTTCAGTTTGGCCGCTCTTTCCAGCAGCCTTGAATGCAGGTAGAAAATATCTCCGGGGTAGGCTTCGCGTCCCGGCGGGCGCTTGAGCAGCAGGGAAATTTGGCGATAAGCGACAGCGTGTTTGGAAAGATCGTCATAAATCACCAGCGCGTCCTTGCCCTGGTCCATAAAATATTCGCCCATGGCGCAACCGGCGTAGGGAGCGACGAAAGACAGAGAGGCGGATTTGGAAGCCCCAGCCACCACAATGACGGTATATTCCATGGCGCTGAATTTTTCCAGCTCGGCTACAATTTTGGCTACCTTGGATTCTTTCTGGCCGATAGCCACATAGATGCAGGTCAAATCTTTGCCTTTTTGGTTGATGATGGTGTCAATGGCGATGGCGGTTTTGCCTGTCTGTCTGTCGCCGATAATCAATTCTCGCTGTCCTCGGCCGATGGGAATCATGGCGTCAATCGCTTTTATTCCGGTTTGGACCGGCTGGTGCACCGATTTTCTGGTGATGACACCCGGGGCGATTTTTTCAATCGGATAGAATTTTTCGGCCTTAATCTCGCCTTTGCCGTCCAATGGCTCACCAAGGGCGCTCACGACTCGGCCGACTAAAGCTTCACCGACGGGAACTTCCAAGATTCTTCCGGTGGCTCTTGCTTGGTCGCCGATTTTAAGACCAAGATAGTCTCCCAAAATCATGGCTCCGACGCCATCTTCTTGCAAGTTGAGAGCAACGCCGTATACTTTTTCTCCTTGCGCTCCCACCAGCTCAATCATTTCCGAAGCCATAACATCGTCCAGTCCGGAAAGCTTGACAATGCCGTCGCCAAGTTCAACAACGGTCCCGACTTTTTCTACCTTGGGTTCAACTTTAAAACCTTCAATTTCTTGTTTGAGGGTTTGGATTATATAGTCTTTATCTCCCATGCGAAGCGGCACTAATTCACGAATTGCACACGAATGTTAACGACATCGGCGCGGAATCTGCGGATTGATGCCCAGTTATTATGATTTCAATTTTTTCTCCAAATTATTCAGAATGTTATCTATGCTTAAATCAATAATCTTATTATTACAGCTCAAGACGAAGCCGGAACCAAGGCCCGCGTAGACTTTTTCTTGAACTTCAAATTTGTCTTGCTGAAAATATTTTTTTGCCAAGCCAACTAGGCCCTCACGATTGTTCTTTGACAACAAAAAAGCGGAATATATTTGAAGTTTGGCTTTTCCTTCTCGCTCGGCCATAATTCTTTCGTAGTTATCTATAATTCTGGGAGCCAGAGTCAGCACTCCGTTTTTTTTCAGAAAAAGCGCGAATTTTTTTATTATTTCGCCCGCCTCTTTTTTCTTCTTGCCTTCAACCAAGGACAGAAGAAGCTGGGCGTATTTTTTTGGGGAAAGTTTTTTTCTCATGCCCCGGTTTTTTCCGTATCTTTAATAATACCCGTTATCAATTTTTCGTTCAGTTTTTGATCAAGATTGGAGCCAACGATTTTTTTAACACTGGCCACGACCAAATCGGCGATATCATTTTTGGCTTCTTGGATGGCCAACGATTTTTTAGCGTCTATTTCTTGCTGGGCCTTGGTTGCTAAGGCGGAAATTTCCTCTTTCGCGGCTTTCAGAGTTTCTTTCTGCGAGGCTTCGGCTTGAGCCTTCGCTTTTTTAAAGATGTCTTGCGCCTCGGTTCTGGCTTGAGCCAGAATTTCTTCTTTCCGCGCCTCGGTTTCTTGGAGATTTTTCTCTATCTTTTCGGCTTTCTTCAGGCTTTCTTCTATGTGATTGCTTCTTTTATTCATTAAACTGATAACCGGTTTGTAGAGAAATTTATAAAGCACTGCCAAAAGCACCAAAAAATTTATAATTTGGGCAATCAGCAGTTTCCAATCTACTCCAAGTTGTGTCAACAGCTCGTGCATGGGTTAAAAGACTTGCGAATATTCGCGCTAATAAGACCGGGCTTGGCCGTTTTTCGCGCCCATATCCATTGCATTTATGTATCGATCAAACAAATTTGATGATTAGCGCCATAACCAAGGCGTAAATAGCGATAGCTTCGGTGAAGGCAATAGCCAAAATCATGGCTGTTTGAATTTTAGAAGCGGCTTCTGGATTGCGACCGATAGCCTCCATGGCTTTAGCGGCTAGTTTTCCGATACCAAGACCCGGTCCAATGGCCCCGGCACCAATAGCGATAGCGGCGGCCAACGATTTCATGGCTACGGTGTTGGCTAAAATGCCAGCGGCGATTTGTTTTGTCTCGTCCATATGATTTGTTTGGCGGCTAAAATCAATTCATTTTGAAGTAATTATGGCGCGCCTTTTATTTAAGAATTTTTAATTTTTAAATTTTATAAATGATTTTTCAATGCTTTGATTCTCCAAGCCTTGGCTTAATGTTCGGCGTGTTCTACGGTCGCCATTTTCATAAACACCAGAGTCAAAATCGAAAAAACCAGAGCTTGCACAAAGCCGACAAAAATTTCCAACATTAAAAATGGCAAAGGAACTAGGTATGGAGCTAAAAAAAGCATTACGGTCAAAAGAATTTCTCCAGCAAAAATATTTCCGAAAAGACGAAAGCTGTAAGATAACAAACGTGACAATTCGGAAATCAGTTCCAGGATGCCAACGAAAGTGCCGATAAAATAGGGTTCTTTTAATGGGCTGACAAAAAATTTTCCGGCGTATTTTTTAAGACCGATAGTGGCGATGCCAAAAATCTGAACGGTGACCACGGAAATAATGGCCAAAGCCAAAGTCATGTTCAGATCGGCGGAAGCGGCGCGAATGAAAGGGACTAGGACCCTCTCGCCGTGAAGCTCCTTCATTAAGCCGATAGTCCCCATTCCGGGGAGTAGCCCCATCCAATTGGACAAGATCACAAAAAGAAATAAGGTCACAACGATCGGAAAAAATTTTATTGATTGCTTTCTATTTTGGGTAACGCTATCCATTAAACCAAGCAGGGCTTCAAAAATTGTCTCCACTACGTTCTGGATGCCTCTGGGGACCAGAGACAATTTCCTTCTTACCGCGAAGCCAATAATTACCAGCAAAAATAAAACGACCCAAGACACAAGCAGCGAGTTGGTAACGGGAAAGCTCCCAAGATGAAAAAGTGGTTCAGCGGCTAAAGAAATGTTCATATTTGTGTCGTTCTAATCCGCCTTATCTTCTCTGTCTTCGTTCCCAATAACTTTTAGCGCTTCCTTATAGACCGCGAAAGCGGAAATGGAAACAGAAACCAAAATTCCGGCTAGAAGCAGCCAAGGAGCCGTTCCCAACTTCTTATCCAAAACCCGGCCTACCAAGGCAAAAACGACAAGTGGGACGGCAATCATGTAGCCAAGTCTCCAGGCTAAATTAAGGGCGAAAAAAGATTTATCGGGATTGTTCGACTTAGCCATGAGGCAAAAGGAAGCAAATAAAAACCCCAACAAATTGGGATTAACAGTTTTTTGGGACTGCCCTTATTTATTTTAGCAGAAATAATATTTTCGTCAACAAAAACAAAACCCCCGCGAGGGGGTCGTCTGAAAAAGTGACTTTCTTTAGTTGCTCCGCATGCTCCGCCGGTTGGCGGATTGGTTGGCTGTTAGGCAGGCACAACCATTGCCTCAGGCTTAAAGTCCCCGAACGACTATCAAGTTGATAGGCTTTGCCAAACTTTATCTTTCCACCATCCGTTTCGCCAGGCGGCGAACGGATAGACGGTCAGATAGATTTGGCAAGCCATCTTGATATCGACACTCTTTCCAGAAAAAAATCTAGAAAGGAGGTGATCCATCCACAGCTTCCGCTACGGATGCCTTGTTACGACTTAGTCCCTGTCATCGAGCCTACCTTGTCCCCCCCACTTGGGCCAGTAATATTGTTTTATTACAAAACCAAGTGGGGGGTCTTCCGGTATTCCCGACTCCCTTGACTTGACGGGCGGTGAGTACAAAGCTCGAGAACGTATTCACCGCGGCATGGCTGATCCGCGATTACTAGCGATTCCGACTTCATGAGGTCGAGTTGCAGACCTCAATCCGAACTGGGGCCGGTTTTGTGGGATTGGCTCCGCCTTACGGCTTGGCAACCCATTGTACCGACCATTGTAGCGCGTGTGTCGCCCAGGGCGTCAAAGGGACACGCTGATTTGACGTCATCCTCTCCTTCCTCGACTTATACAGCCGCAGTCCCCTGTGACACTTGTAACACAGGGTAAGGGTTGCGCTCGTTTCCCCACTTAAGGGAACAGCTCACGCCACGAGCTGACGACAACCGTGCACCACCTGCCCTAATGTCCTTGAAAGACATTTTCGGTTTCCCGAAAATTTCATTAGGGTTTCAAGCCCTGGTAAGGTTCTTCGCTTATCTTCGAATTAAACCACACGCTCCACCGCTTGTGCGAGCTCCCGTCTATTCCTTTGAGTTTTAGCCTTGCGGCCGTACTTCCCAGGCGGAACACTTAACGCGTTAGCTTCGCCACACAGAGGGTCGATACTCCGTACAGCTAGTGTTCATCGTTTAGGGCGTGGACTACTGGGGTATCTAATCCCATTCGCTACCCACGCTTTCGTCTCTCAGGGTCAGGATCGGGCCAGTTGAATGCCTTCGCCCTTGGTGTTCCCTACGATATCAACGGATTTCACCCCTACACCGTAGGTTCCATCAACCTCTCCCGTCCTCTAGTTCGGCAGTTTTCAATGCAGCTCTAAGGTTGAGCCCTAGAATTTAACACCAAACTTACCAAGCCCCCTACAGACGCTTTACGCCCAATAATTCCGGATAACGCTTGAGGCCTACGTATTACCGATGCTTCTGGCACGTAGTTAGCAACCTCTTATTCCTATGGTACGCTCATTGCCGCACCTTTTAAGCTTTGTAAAATTCTTTTTTTCAAATATGTCCAGATTTTACCGTGATATTTCAGGGAAATCTCCCTTTTTCTTGCCTCCGAGGCGGTTAAGTAAGCCTCGTAATAAGCAAGTATCCACGGTCGAAATTTTTCGGTCCAACCTTTGTTTTCTTCAGAATTGTGTTCTTCAATTCTTCTTTTCAGATTATTGGTAAGCCCGATATAAAATCTGCGATATTTTTTAGAATAAAGTACGTAAACGTAATACATGCTTTAATTCTATCACAAAACCTAAAAGGTGCGGCATTGTTCCCATAGAAAAGTGTTTTACACCCCGAAAGGCTTCTTCACACACGCGGCGTCGCTCGTTCAGGCTTTCGCCCATTGACGAATGTTCTTGACTGCAGCCT
>JAKAHB010000022.1 GCA_021815315.1 bacterium
GGGATAAAGCAAAAAAATGTTGACCAAGAAAACAATCTTTTTCAAGCCAAGCGACGGGCTTTGAGCCACCACCAGAGACAAAAGCATCAAAATAAAAAATAACAAAAACAGAATTTTGAGCGAACCCGGCCCGAAATCAAGTTTTTGTTTTAGTTCCCCCTTGATCGCCCCGCCTCTTTGAAAAAAGTTCTTCCAATAATTAAGACTGAACCAGCCCTTTTGTCTGGCGAAAGAGACAAACATGGCCAAAATAAAAATGCGCCAATTGGCGACATAATCCAAATTAAGAGTCAGCGGCATGGCAACAAACAAAGGAATGGAAGCGACAAAAACTAGAAAAGACTCCTTTAACGGGGCCAACAAAAAATAAGCCAATAGCAAGGCGGTCAAAAAAAGTATTAGTTCTTTGGGCCAAGCGGAAAAAGCGGCCACTGAAACAACGACTAGCTCAATCAGAAAAACTATTTTTGGGATCGTGAAAAATCGCTTTGTCTTATTCAGAAGTCCAGTCATGGTGCTATTATAATCTAGATTTTTAATATGTTATTTAAAACTTCTCCCGCGCATTTTTCCCAGGAAAATTTCAGAGCCTGATCCCGGCCGTTCTTAATCAGTTTGTTCCGCAAATTTTCATCTTGAATTATTCTTTCAAAAGCTGTCTTGATTTCCTGAAGCGAAGCGTTGTCTTCTATCAAATAAGCCGCTGAGCCGGAAGTTTCCTTGAGGGAGCTTTTGTTACTAGTAACTACCGGAACGCCACGAGACATCGCTTCCAACGGCGGCAAGCCGAAGCCCTCATAATCGGAAAGATATACAAAAATATCAGCTGCCCCGTAAAGCGCTACCAAATCTTGATCATCGGCAAAAGGGATTCTGGCCACCAGTTTGTCGCCAAATTTCGCGTTTAAGTTCCTGGCCGCCTTATCAAGGTGTTGCGGCGGCGCGGTATAATCTTCGCCCACAATAACGAGTTGATAGTCTCTGTGCCTTCTCCAAAAAAGTTCAAAGGCGCGTAGAAGATCTCCGGGGTGACGCCTGGTGAAAAGAGAGCCGACAGTCAAAATGTATTTTTTAACTATCCCATATTTTCGTTTTATCAACTCAATTTGCCGATCTTCCGTCTTGGCCCTTAAAAAAGCTGTGTCAACCGCCTCATAGCAAACGACGATTCTATTCTCCGAAATTCCATAAAACTTAATCACCTCATCTTTGGTAGCTCGCGAAGGCGCGATGATTTTGGTCGCTTTTTGCGCCGATTTTTTAAAGACGTAAGAAAAAATCAGTTTCTCCAAAAACGAGTTCCAATTGTACCATTCCGGGTGCGCTTCATAGATTATATCATGGATAACAAGCACATATTTACCGGAAAAAAATATCGGGGCTTGGTAGGCCGGACAAAAAATAACGTCCGCCCCGTCTTTCTTGGCTGCTTGCGGCAAGTTCCACTGATTGAACAAGAAGTTGCTGTCTTGGCCTAAAATCTTGTAGCGGAAATTATCCACCTGAGGCAGGTCCTTGGGGATTTCTTTCTTGAAATAAACGTAAAATTGGTTGTTTCTATCCTGCGCCCAATATTTTAGCAGATTAAAAACAAACCGCCCCACGCCGGTTCGCTGTCCTTCAAGGTTGTGCCCGTCAATGGCGATGCGCATTGGAAATCAAAAATCTTTGATTAGAAATTGCTCGTAATCTCTCCCCTCCTCCCCAAATAAAAATCAACCGTTCCTTTGATGATGGCTCTAGCCCACCTCGCCTTCCCCGGAATTAAAAATTTGGGAAGTTGTTTCAACAGTCTCAAAACACTAAAAATAATTAAGGCGATTCTTTGCCAGTTATTGCCCATTTTCCAGGCCACAACCAGCCCGTTTCGGACGTGATAATAAATGTATTTAGATGAGCCGGGTTCGGTCGCGCGAGAAATTTTATGGTAAATTTTAGCCCGAGGCTCAAGCAGCACCAAAAAGCCGGCTTTTTTGGCGCGCAAAGAAAAATCAACGTCCTCGTGATACAAAAAATAGTCTTCGCTCCACCAACCGATTTTTTCCAGTACCTTCTTTTTGATCAACACCGCGCAACCGGCGGCAAACCCGGTTTCTCTTGGCCGGGCAGCCTCCGCCAGCTCACTCTCTTTTTTATCCAGGTCTTGATGCACTCCTTTGGTTTGCAGCATTTTCACCAGTCCGCCATTGTACCAGATTCTGTCTTGATCAAAATAATAATTTATCCGCGGGCTTAAAAGACCGACTTTTTCGTCTGCCTCCGCTGTCTCCACTAAAAAGCGCAAACAATCGGGCTCCAATTTGACGTCATTGTTGATAAAAAATATGTAGTCGTAATCACCGAGCGAACTTTGCACTCCGAAGTTAAAACCGCCGGCAAAACCTAAGTTTTTCTTGCTGGCTATCAAATTAAATTTAACCGGACTTTGCTTCAAAGCAGCCACGCTGGTTGGCGTGGAGCCGTTATCCAGCACCGTTATGGTAAAATCGGGATAGTCCAGTTTCCCCGCCGACTCCAAAGTTTCCAGGGTGTCGTCCAGGTTTTTGTAGTGGATAAAAAAGACTAAAACTCTTGGGCTACTTTTCATGTTTTTCCAAGCAAAAAGCCCGCAAAACAGGGCTTCTTTTTAAGATTATTTTAGCACTTTTTTTACAATAAAAAAAGACCCGGTCTTATCACGGCCAATCAATTTGCCAAGAAACGAAAAATATAATACTCTTAATTGGTATTAATAAACAACCAATAATAAAAACAATGGAAAATAAAAAAACAACCATTTTCTTGATGGTCTTCGCCGTCTTGGCTCTGGGCGGGCTCCTGACTTACGGCAAATTCCACAAATCACCCGCTAGCACTCTCGCTCCCGAAAAAGAGCAAGCGCAAAATGCTTCCTTTGAAAACGGTATTTTAATCGGCAATCCCAACGCGCCGGTCGTTTTGGAAGAATATATGAGTTTTCTTTGCGGGCATTGCATCAATTTCGCCACTCAAACTTTCCCCAAGTTGGCTGATGAATACGTGAAAACCGGCAAAGTCCAAGTGCACGTTTTTGTTTTTCCTCCCGCGGAACTGCAACAAGCCTCTCTTTGTGCCACCGATCAGGGGAAATACGAACAGTTCAGCCAATATTTCTTCGCCAATATCCAAAAATTGCAAACCGCTGATGATGTGAAAAAAATGGCGCACGAGTCGGGACTAGATGCTCAAAGGTTTGACGCTTGTTACGATTCTAAAGAATTCCAAGCCATCGCTCAAGCCTGGATAACCAAAGCTCAAGCAAAAGGGATTACCGGCACGCCGACTTTTTTTGTAAACGGTGAAGAAATTTCCGGCGACCAGCCGCTGGAAAAATTTCAGCAGGTTATCAATAGCAAGTTGAAATAAAGACGACTAAGTTAGCCGCTCCAATTATAAAACCGCCTTTCGGCGGTTTTATAATTGAATATTTTATCAGTATTTCTTTTCTATCTTAATCCCCAAATAATAATACTTTAAAAGTTGGTCATAGGTATAGCCGTTTTCCGCTAATTTACGCGCACCGATGCAAGACATGCCCACTCCGTGCGAAGCGGCGATCTTAGCGTCATTGTGGATTGTACCTTCCGGATCTTTGACCCCCCCAGCCAGATACCCATAATCCACTCCGCAAAAATCTCCGCCCCACTTGACGCAGGCCGAAACGGTTGTCCCGCCCGAATCGGAGGAATAAACCGCCCGAGCGATTTTGTCGCTATAAGTCATGACCATACCAGCCGTATCTTGCACCGCTTTCGCTAAGTTGGGAGCGATTTCTTCAAAAGCGTAACCCTTATAGACTTGGTCCGAAGAAGTGTTGTTTAAGTGATAAATCTCTCCCGCTCTTTTGCCGCCGTTTTGCAGGTGGTAGAGGGCATAGGAGCGCGTAATAATCGCAAAAGCTTTTTGATATTCCGGTTTATCGGCATCCAAAGCTTCGCCAATGCCCTGGATATAACCCTCCAGGGGCAATTCGTTTATCAACCAGGAGGCCTTGGAGACTGGCGAATATTTAATTTCAATTGAGTTTCTGAATTTATTGTAATTGATCTCCTTATTCCAAGTTGGAATATCGTTATAAGACAAAACTTGCAGAATGGTGTTGGCGTTGGCGGCCGTAAATTTAGCAAAACTGCCAGAGTCCGCTTTAACAGTGGCTATTTGGCCGGCGGAAAAATCAGCTACTTTAGCATTGGCGGCATTAAACTGGCCGAAAGGTCCGTTGGCTGTCACCTGAACGCTTTCGCCGTCGGCAAGCTGTTTTAACCCGATCCTGATTAAGTCACCGCTTAAGCCCGAAGTGTTCAAATTTTGACTCCCCGAAGCCGCAATCACCAATCCCGGATACAAAAGGGCAAATTCTTCATCGCTTATAATTTTAACCTGCTCCCACTTATACCTGGCCTTGGTAAATTCTTGGGCTGTTTTTATCCAGGAGGGGCCGTCGGCTTTGATGGCAAAAACGCGAGAATCGTTTTTTGCTCGCAGTAAGGTCCCTACGGGATAGCTGACATAGGCGCCAGCGGTAAATTGACTCGCCTCTTTCTCGCTGACAGCTAAAATCTGACTCCATTGATAACCATTGCCCAAAAATACCGTCGCGGAAGGAAACGGCCGCTTACTATCTCCATCCGTCAAATAGACAGTTGTTTCATTCTGCTGACGAATTAGGGTTCCGGAGGGATATTTTACCGGAGAATTAAGATTGTAATAATTCAATTCCTCATCGGTAATCGTTAAAATATCCGACCATTTATAATCCAGGCGCGAGAACAATTGAGCTGAAGTAATTTCCTTTTTATCAACGCCATGGACGACAAAAACCGTTTCGCCCGAACCTTTGACCAAGGCTCCGTCTTTGTAGCGCATCATTTCTCCGTTCAAATATTTTTCGCTTTCTTGGTCTTTAATCACTTTTGCCCAAGAGTAACCCAAGTTCTTGAATAAGGCGCCGGAAACCACCCAACGCTTTTTGCCTTTTTCAATAAAATATACTTTTCCGTTCGCGTCTTGAACCAGCTTGCCGTCGGGACCATATTTTATTTCCGTTCCGATCTCATAGCCGGCGCTATCAACAGGATTAACTTGCGCGACGCTGCTCCAATTAAAGCCCAAGCCAATAAATTGATCGGCAGTAACGTTCAACGCTCTTTTTTTGCCTCCTTCAAGGTAGTAAATCATCGCTTCACCGTCTGAACGCAGGAGCGAGCCATCCGGATATTTCAAAAATGACTTTTCCGGAAAAAGCGTTAAGTCCAATGACGAGGCCACCGCTATTTTAGTGTAGCTAATACCCATTTTTTGAAAATCCTGCAGATTATTATAACTGCGACGCAGACCGTCCCGCACCAAAAACACTTGGGCGCTGCCAGGAGATTGGTAGAGGTAGCCGTTGTATCCTTGCTCATAGGCGGCCGCTTGTTGGCGAATAGAAGAAATACGCGCGTATAAATCCGCTCCCGGGCAAGCCGTTGGGGTTAAATCTTTATGCCCCAGCAACGTATTTTTATATTGATTGTCAATTAAAATTTGCCCATTTAGGTTTATGCCATTCACCGCCGCCAGCCAACCGACCAGTTTGGATAAAGATTCTTCCATGGCCGGAGTCACGGGATGGGAAATATAATTGCCGTTTAAAGTCGCGCCGTAGGTGCCAATCAAGGAAATCCCGATTGAACCGGGGTTATGACCGTAAGTATGCGCGGCGATTACGCCGTTGGCGCCAGCTCGGCCCTGATAAATATTGCCGTTGGGATCAATAATATAGTTATAGCCGATATCGCCAAAACCTTGAGTGGAAGTCCCTCCATCATCCCAAGAAGCATTCGTCGCGTGCCAACGATAAATCCCCTGAACCATGCCGGTATAAAGACCAGAGCCGTTGTCATCCGGGCGCAGAATTGAAGAGGCCGTATGATGGATAACAATGTAGTTGGCTTTGTTGATGGAATAACCGTTGGAGTCGGTTTGATATTCCGGCTGCCAGGTTCTTAAGCTCTCGTCCGCTCCCCATTCCGCGCGAGTAATAATTTTTGGCGGGTCGGGCAAAGTGTCGGCTGCCCGAGCTGGCGGAGCCGGCGTGACAAAACCGGCGCTTCCGATAAAAAACGAAAGCGCTGCGAACGAAACAAAAATGTGACGGTAAATTTTATTCATTTGACGATTTTCATTATAGCATAATTTAAAAAAACAAAAAAACGGCCCGAGACCGTCTTTTTAAAAAAATTAGTCTTCTTTTTTTTCTTTTCCGTCTCTCGCCATACTGATGTCAAATACTTCGGCCTGTTTGCCTCTGTACCCGTCCAGCTTTGCTTGGACCTCTCTTAGTTCTTCCTCAACAAAACCTATAACTCGTTCAACAAACCCCGGCTCCTTTTCGGCCGCCTCTATCTTTTTTCTTTCGGCTTCGGCTTGGACCGCCTTTTCTATCCTTTTTCCGGCAAGCTCGTCTCCCTGCCCAAGATTTTGTTGTTCGGGATTTTTTTCCGTCATTTGATTAATCCTTCTTTTTTTAATTCTAACACAATGTCTTGCGGAATCCAAATTTGTTCCCTAACCGGACTTACCCCGGGATAACGCCAGGCGGTAATAATTCTTTTTTTGCCCTTTTTCAGTTCTTGGTACATCGCCCAGATTTCACTCGGTTTGTTTGTTCCCGCCGGTTGCATCACCGCGATGGTCTCTGCGGCAATTCCTTTTTCTACCCTCTTGGGATTTCTTAGCACCCTAATAATTCTTGATTCGGCCAAACGATAAAAAATCATTTTGCCAAAAACATGGTTAGTCCATTCATATTTATCCGTGTTTTTGGGGCGATTAAACTGCATGCCGGGATTATACCACTGTTTATATTCATTTTAAAAACCGTCCTAGGGACGGTTTTTAAAATGCTTACATGTTCTGGATATTTTGCCCTTCCGTCGGAGCCGCGGGAGCAGCAGGCGCAATGGGAGCGGCGGGCGCAGCCGGAGCTTCAGGAACAATCGGCGGCTGTATCGCCGGTGCTTCCGGAGCAATTGGGGCTTGAGGTTGGATCGGCTCGTTCATCCTAATTTCGGGCATTCCCCCAACCGGTGAAGCCGGCTCTTGCGGGGCGGCCTGGTTTAACATTTCTTCCGATTGAGCGCTGGTTCCCTCGCCAGCCTGTTCTTCTTTTTTCTTGCTCATTGCCAAATAAGCAATCAGAGCCACGATAATTATAGCGATGATAATATAAATCCAAAGCATCATATTTTTAAAATTTTATTGATAATAAAAATATCTTTGTTTATCGACCTGTTGTTTCTCTGAAAAATCAGATTTGCCCTTATTCTAGCATAAAAAGTTTTTTGCAACAAATAAAAAAGCCCCCGCCTTGGCGGGGGCTGCGGTAGAGGCCGGGAGGGGGCTAGGGCTGCTTTTTGCCGGTCCCCGTCACCGTCAGGCCCCGTTGGGGCGTGAGCGGCGACTTACGCCTTTGGCGACGGCGCTTCTTCATTTTGAGGTGCCGTTCCGTTCCTGTCTTCACGCCACGGGGCGGAGGACAGTAACCCTTGGCGTGGTGATTGCCGCCGCCCGATACCGGGTGGCCACAAACAACGCACTTCCCCTTCTTCGCCTTTCTTTTCATCTTCCTTCTCCCCTTTTTTGATTCTTCATTTTATTATACAACCGTCCCTTTGTAAAGGACGCTCGCTGCTGAAACGAAATAAAAAAGCGGCCATAGGCCGCTAAGCGTTTCCCCACTTTAGTCGGTGGGCGCACAGGAATAAAAATCTCTCCAACTCCTCGGGAAATTTTTTTCCCACTTTCTCCAGAAGAAAATTCTCATCTTCTCCGAAAACGAATGAGAAAAGCTCCAGATCAAACCCTTCCTCTTCCGGCAAGATGCCTACCGGTAAGGGCCAGCTGTTTTCCTTAACCCAGGGGACCATCTCCGGGTACTCGTAAAGCAAAAGGGGTAAGACCGCCGCCCCGATTGATAGAAGCTGTATTGCCTGGCCTCCGGTAGAGCCCTCAAATGCTTCTTTTTTCTTCATTTTCTCCCTCCCCTCTTCTAAACAAATTGTACCTTGAGCCCGTTAGTCGGTCAACAATTTTTGTGAAAGTTTTATAATGTCTCCCGCTCCCATAATCAGGCAAATATCGTCTTCTTTGAGCTCTTGGCGCAAAATTTCTTCCGCCTTTTCAAACGAAGAAACATACCGAACATTTTTCTTGTCGATGGCTTGAACTAATTTTTGCGAACTTACTTTTTGTTTGATTTCTTCCGTTTCTCTGCCCGGGACGCTGTAAATGTCCAACAATAAAACTTCGTCCGCTTCTTTGAAGGCGGTTTTAAATTTTTCAAACAGCTTCCAGGTCCGATCATACTGGTGAGGTTGGAAAACGCACCAAAGACGAGACGAAGGAGAAAGAAGTTCGCGCGCCGCTTGTAGGGTCGCTTTAATCTCTGTTGGATGATGACCGTAGTCGTCATAGATCGAGGCGCTGTTTATCTTTCCTCTCAACTCCATCCTTCGCCAAGTCCCTTTAAACTTGGCCAGGCCGGCCAAAATTGTTTTTTCTTCAACGCCCAGAAGCTCTAGGGTTTTTGAAACCGCCAGGGCGTTAGAAACGTTGTGCTCGCCGGCGACTGGTAAAACTTCTCTAACTTCCTTAGCCTTGGCATCATCCAGCCCGTAGGTTGTAAAGGCCGGGTCTTGGCGATATAAACTCATCACGTTTTTATCGTCGCGATTTAAAATAGCCGTTCCGCCCGGTTTAATTTGCGTTAAATATTGCCTGAACGTTTCCATGATGTGTCCCAGATCGCGGTAGAAGTCCAGGTGTTCTTCTTCTAAGTTCAAAACAACGGCCAGATCCGGTTGATAATTAAGCAGAGCCGCCCTGTATTCGTCGGCCTCAATAATCAAGTAGTTGCTTTTACCCGCTCGGAAATTAGAGCCGTCAAATTCCGCCAGCCGAGTACCC
>JAKAHB010000004.1 GCA_021815315.1 bacterium
ATCTCTCCTTTCACCACGTTAAGCAGTTGGGGAATCTCGTCCAAGCGAGTAAGGCGTAAAAATTTACCAACCACGGTAATGCGCGGATCATTTTCTTGCGCCCATTGCGCGCCGTTTTTTTCGGCGCCCGTGACCATAGAGCGGAACTTGTAGATGGTAAAAATTTGTCCGTCTTGGCCGACTCTTTTTTGGGTATAAAAAATCGGGCCTCTGGAATTAAGCTTGATGGCCAGGGCGATTAAAGGGTAGAGGGGCAGGGTTATTAAAAAGGCGGTCAGGCCTACCAAGACATCCACGAATTTTTTGAGGGCTTCATAGAGGTCCTTTTGCTTGTGCATCAAGTTCTCTAAAAACCAGACCTCCTCAATCATGGAAACGGGAATTTTGCCAGTAATACGTTCGTAGAAAGTGGGTAGCTCCGCCAGGGTAAATTGCAGGGGAAGGCAATTATAGAGATTTTTTATTAGGTCGGGATTTTTGTGCAAATCAATGGCCACGACCACGGTATTAATTTTTTTCTGGACGATGGTTTCAATTAAATCAAAAACCAACTTTACTTTTTCCAAGTCAACAAACTCTTGCACCTTAAAACCCAGTTGCGGATTAGCCTTAAGCCTTTCGGCTAACTCCTCCGATTCTTTGGTCTTGCCGATAATCAAAACGCGGTTAAAGAGCCGGGCCGATTTAACCCAAAAATTATAAAAATTGCGCCAGAGGGAAAACAAAATAGCAAAAATTACCAAGTCAATAATCAGATTGGTTTTGGGAGTGATGCCAAAGAAAGGAATTAAATAAAAAAGAGCGGCTGAGATTATTCCAGCGGTGATTAAAGTGCGAAACAAATTAGCGTAGAAACGCAAAGTGTTACGCGCCACCGTCAAATCATATAAGTCGCCGATATAGAAGATAATCAGCCAAAGAGCGTAGATAACGACGAAAGGATGGAAATGTTCGTCCCAAATCCTGTCTCCGAAGGAACTGCCATATCTTACTTCCAGGGTCAGCCACAAGGAAGCCCAAAGCACCAGGATATCGCCCAGAATCAAGATGACTTTTTTCAGTTTGCCGATGGCGTGACGCATAATAGGGGCACAGCGGCCTTTTAGCCTGGTATAAGTATAAGCTTTACTGGATGATTTTTCAACGTGTTTTTATGAAGGGCAGGCGTTCTCTCGGGAAGCAGCGAAGCCTTTGCCGTATGGAATTTTTTTAAATAGCGTTATACAATAGAGGAGTTCGCAGAGAAGATACCATATTATCAATCAAAATTAAGCCTATGTCAACAGCAATAAAACAAACATATTATAAGGTCTTAAGATTCGGCATTTTGGCTGTTTTGTTTTTGCCTCTAGTTTATTGGCGAGATACTTTTTCTCCCTTTGAATTTACCAAAGGCTTGGTGTTCCGAGTAGTCGTTGAAGTTTTGTTTGTCATCTGGTTGGCGCTGGCTTTGGTTGATAAAAAATATCGGCCGCGCGTGAATGTTGTTTTTTGGCTGGTGAACGCCTGGTTTCTGGGGTATTTGGTTACTAGCATTTTGGGCGTGGATTGGTCGCGCAGCTTCTGGGGCACGCTGGAACGCATGGGTGGATTCATCACCCAGCTTCATTTGTGGATGTATTTTATCATGCTGGTTGCCATGTTTAAGACTAGAGAAGACTGGGAATTATTTTTTAAAATCTCCATTGTCGCCAGTTTTTTAAACTCACTTTACGCTTTGGGGCAAAAAGCCAACCTGGGAGAGTTCATTTTGGGTAGCGGTGTCACTAGGGTTTTTGGTACGGTCGGCAATGCTGCTTTATTTGCCGGTTATACTCTGTTTAATTTTTTCTGGGCTCTTTATTTTTTGTTGCAGCCCAAATTGAGTTCTGCTTGGCGCAAGTTCATGGCGGTGGCGGTTATTTTGCAATTTGCCACAATTTTAATGACAGCGGTTCGCGGCTCGATCATCGCCCTTTTGGTTGGCTTGGTGGTTGTTGGGTTATTCTATGCTTTTTTGGGCGATAACAAAAAGATTAAAAAAGGAGTGTTGGGGGTTGTCGCGTTGATAGTGGTGGCCAGTTTCTCTTTTTGGCTGGCCAGAAATACGCAAACGGTGCAAAACAACGGTTTTCTCAAAAGGGTCACCGATATTTCTTTGCAAACCAAAACCATCCAGACCCGTTTTTGGACTTGGCAGATTGCTTGGGAGGCATTTTCCGAAAAACCAGCCTTTGGCTGGGGGCCGGAAAACTTCAGTGTCGGTTTCGCCCGGCATTTCAACCCTTTGTTTTTTGAAAGTTTCGGGTCGGAAACTTTTTGGGATCGGGCGCATAACCTCTTTTTGGATATCCTTGCTTCCATGGGCCTTTTTGGCTTTGCGATTTATCTGAGTATGATAGTCGTGGCGCTCTATACTCTTTGGAAAATTTTTAAAGCAAAAGGCGAGTGGAGGATGTTAAGCGTTTTTGCCTTTGTTATTTTGCTTGTCTATCACATTCACACCTCCTTTATTTTTGATAATTTCCCCACCTATTTAATGTTCTTTTCTTTGCTGGGGTTGTTATCCTGGGTTTTTTCTCAGACCGGCTTAGCCGAAGAGGAGAACAAAGATGTCCAACATCAGGATAAAAAAGCGGAGGTTCAGAAGCCCAAGACCTGGTTGGTTTTTTGCGGGTTGTTTATTGTTTTCCTACTTTCCTTCCCGCTTCTATTCGGTCCGCTTAACACCAACTATACCGGTACACGCGCTTTAGTGGCTAGCTGGGCCAAGAAACACCAAGAAACCATCGCCGACTATCACGCTGCTCTTGAAAGCGGAGCTTTTTCTTCCTTTGAGGTTCGTCATCGTTTGGCTTCTTATGCCTACGATGTTGCCCGGGAGCAAAAACAAAGCAAGGAAGAGATTCAAGCCACTCTGGACTTTGCCATTTCCGAAGTTCGAAAAAACGTTTCGGAGCATCCGTTGGACTATTTGCCTTACCTCTATCTGGGCCGTCTGCTTGACTACAAAGCCATCTATGACGCTAATGCGGCTCTTGAGGCGGAGGTAGCTCTCAATAAGGCCATTGAATTAAACCCCTATTATCCGCGTATATATTATGAAATAGGTCAGGTGCAAATTATAAGAGATAAATACCAAGACGCTTTGGCGACCTATAAAAAAGCCCTGGAGCTTAACCCAAAAGTGGGCGTTTCTTACTGGTATATGGCGGTAACCTATTCTTACCTAAAAGATTATAAAAGCGCGGTTGAGTACGTTAATCTGGCCCAGGAGCACAGTTATGTGTTTTCTAACGTAGCGGAGGTAAAACAGGCGGCTAATTTTTACGCCGAAGTCAAAGACTACCCCAAGACGGTTGTTTGGTACAAAAAAGCCTTGGAGCTGGATAGCAAAGACGCTCAAACTTGGGCTTCTTTGGCCGCCGCTTATAAAGAAATCGGCAAGGATGATCAAGCGGTTGAGGCAGCGCAAAAAGCGGCCGAACTTGATTCGGCAAATTACGGCGCCGAGGCGCAAAGGTTTATAGAGAGTCTTAAACGATAACACCAAAGTCTAAATACTAAATTTTCGCCTCCGGTTGGCCAGTCGAGAGACGGGAACTAGCTCGCCAGCTGATGACGGATGAAGAAACAAATGTTTTGGGCGTTTAGAATTTGGCTATTCACTTAAAGTTTAAAATTAGGCTTCCCTACGAATAAAATGAGATACAAGATATTATTTTTCGGCATCCTTTTGTTGCCGTTTGCCATCGCGCCCGCTGTTTTTGCCGCCGATCAGACAACCTCTTTTAATGTTGATCCGGGCTATGATTCTGCCAGGCGCACCGAATTGCAGGCTGACCTTTTGTTCACCACGGATCATGCTTATATCTATGTAGAACATGATTGGTGGAAAACCCTAACCACCGCCCAAACGGACGGATATCAGCAGGCGATCCAGAACTTAAGCACCGAATTTAACCAACGCATCTATCCTCTAATGACCATGAGCCTAGGCACCGAGTGGAACCCGGGCGTGGACAATGATGGACGGCTTACAATTTTTATAACCAGCTTAAGCGAAGGGGTAGCCGGCTATTTCAATTCGGCGGATGAAGTGCCGCGCAAAATAATCTCCAACTCCAATCAAAGAGAAATGCTTTATTTAAGCACAGCTTTTTTGGGGTCAGACAGGCTTAAGGCTTTTTTGGCGCATGAGTTCCAGCACTTGATAACCTATTATTGGAAAACGCAAAAGCAAAATCTTTACGAAGACACCTGGCTGAACGAGGCGAGATCCGAATATGCCCCGACTCTAATGGGCTACGACGATTCCTGGGACGGCAGCAATTTGTCTCGTCGCGTGGAAGAATTTTTAAGCTCTCCCTCAGATTCGTTAACGGAATGGAAGAATGACTTTCCCGATTATGGCGTAGCTAATATTTTTTTGCAGTATTTGGTTGACCACTACGGAACAAATATTTTAAAACTAACCTTGCAAAACGATAAGGTCGGGATACCCAGCATAAACGACGCCTTGGCCGTTTCCGGCCAAACAAAAACCTTTTCCGATATTTTTACCGATTGGTCCGTCTCTTCCTACCTCAACGACTGTTCCGTCGTTCCCGTTAATCTCTATTGCTTTTTGAATAAAAATCTCTCTTATGATCACCTGCATGTTTCTTTAAGCCTGGCCAAGGAGGGAAGCGCCGTTTCGCAAAGCTCTATGGCCAGAGACTGGGCGGCTTATTGGTATCAAGTTGATTACATGTTGGCCAGCAAGGTGCTGAAGGTTGATTTTTCCTCTACCGATGCTCGCGCCGTTTTTCGATTGCCCTACATTTTGGTTTATAATAACGGGACCAAGGTGGTGAAAGAAATCACGCTCCAAAAAACAAGCAACGGCGAAAGTAAAACTTTCTATATCGACGGTTTTGGCAAAGATATTGTTTCGGCCGTTTTTATCCCGCATAACGAATATAAAACAGCCGGCTTCTCAACTGACGACCCCGGAGTCCCTTATAAGCTGGACTTGTCCCTGGTTAATTCCCTGCCGGAGGACCCGGGCGCTCAACAGACGCCGCCGGTCAGCCCCACGGTGACCAAGCCCGGCATTCCCGATGGCAGTCTGATTCGTCAGCAAGGGGACTATAAGGTATATGTGATCAATGGAAATTATAGGCGCTGGATTCAATCGCCGGCAATTATGGGGATGTACCCGCATTTTCTTTGGAACTCGATTCGCGAAGTAAACGCGCAGGAATTTAATTATTACCAGGACGCTTGGCTGGTGCGAGCAGATGGCGACACAAAAGTTTACGAGGTCAATGGCGATGGGACCAAGCATTGGCTGAATATGGCCCCTGATTGGTTCGCGCAGTCGGGGAGAAAATGGGACATGGTCTATGTGATAAACAAGCAGGAGCGAGATTGGTATCGGACGGGCGCGGAGGTGTTACGATAATCTCAAATCTCAAATTACAAATTTCCAATCAATGTCTAAGATCAAATTCAAAATTATTTTTATTGGCAAAATCAATCGAACCACTTTTTGACCTTTGAGTTTTGTCCGCCGGTAGGCGGATTGATTTGACATTGGAAATTTGATATTTAAAATTTTAAACATGTCTTTACTCTCAAAACTTTCTAACGCGCGACAGAAGATAGAACTTAAAAATCATACCACTTTTCGCATCGGCGGTCCGGCGAAGTATTTTTTTGTTGCCCAAAGCCAGGAGGATTTTATCAAAGCGGTTCGCGCGGCCAAGGAGGCAGAAACCCCGTTCTATCTTTTGGGTGGGGGCAGTAATATGTTGGTGGCCGATGAAGGTTTTGAGGGGTTGGTAATCAAATACAATTTTTCCGCGCAACACGAAAAGAAAAAGAGCGAAGAGCTGGAATTGACCGTTGAGGCCGGAACTCTTTTCAATAAAGTAATTTTAGGTGCGGTTAAAGCTGGTTATTCGGGGATTGAATGGGGTTTTGGCATCCCGGGAACAATTGGCGGCGCTGTTTTTGGCAATGCCGGTCGGCTTGGCCAAGACATTTCCGGCGCGGTGAAAGCCGTCAAGGTCTTGGACAAAAATTTGAATGAGCAAGTCTTGACTCAAAAAGAATGCGGCTTTGGTTATCGCGAATCCGGTTTTTTAAAGGCCGGAGCAACAATTTTGGAAGTTACTTTACGACTGGCAGAAAAAAATCGGGAAGAAATAGACAAGACTTTCAATGAGGCTCGAGAGGTGATTTTACACGGTCCCAAGTTTCCCTCGGCCGGTTGCGCTTTTAAGAATTATAAATTAAACGGCGAAGACGATGAACTTTTGAAAAACCATCCCGAACTCAAAGAAAGAGTGCGAGGCGGAAAAATTGGCGTCGGTTATCTGATTGACCAAGCCGGGATGAAAGGTAAAAAAGTTGGCGGGGCCCAGGTTTGGGAAGGACACGCCAATTACGTTATCAACACCGGTGGCGCGACCGGCCAAGAAGTTAAGACGCTGATGGACAACGTGGTTGAGGCGGTGGGAGAAAAGTACGGAACTTTGTTGGAGCCGGAAGTCAGGTTGCTAGGATTTTAAAGAGCAAAATTAGCAAAAAAACACAAATTTATTTTTTAAAAAAACTTACGAAGACAACTTGCTTGCTTCTTCCAATTCGCCTCGCAAAAAAAATATAAATTTTTAAAAAACAGAACGCGCCGCTAGCCCTTTGTTTAAGCGGGTCAGCGCCAGCCAATATTTTTTTTAAAGTAAAAATTTTTAAAGCAAAAGATTTTTAGAAAACTTTTTTCAAAAAAATAGTTATCCACATTCTTTTATTTGCAAAAATAAATTAAAATGTAAGTAAGAGATGGAGGGTAAAAATTTTTTACAATTTGTTTTCCAAAAATAAATTGTAAGGTCGAGTTACCCGGTTCTCAAAATTAAACAAAAAATTTAAAAACATGCCTAAGAAAAAAACTGCCAAGAAGAAAGCTGCTCCTAAGAAAAAGGTAGCCAAAAAGAAGACCGTCAAGAAGGTCGCCAAGAAAAAGACTACTCGCAAAAAGAAAAAATAATCTCGCTTTCAACAACCCCCTCGGTATTCCCGCAGGGGGTTGTTTTTTGGGGATCTTTTTGCTAGAATCTGAATGAAACGGGGCGTTATTTCAGTAGTAACTAAAGTAGCCGTGGCAACTGAGTAATCTGTTTATCCAGTTCGTGATTACTTGGTCCCGGTGGTTACCGCAATTACGTCGGTCATCGCGGTTTCGTATTACATTTAATAAGCAAAACCACATGAACATTTCCATCAAGGCAAAGAATATTGAACTTACCGGCGAATTAAAAAGTTATATTGAGAAAAGAATTTCTTATTTTGAAAAATTTTTTAAGCAGAGTGACCAAGATACGGTTTTATTTGAAGTGGAAGTGGAGAAGATGAAAACGAACCAACGCAAAGGAGATATTTTTCGAGCAGAAATAAACTTGACGGTCGGCGGCAAACTCTTCCGCGTTGAAGAAATTTCTGACGAGATTTTAAAATCCATTGACTTGGTCAAAACGCGATTGAGTCGCGAATGGAGACAGTCAAAAGACAAGAGAGAAACCTTGCTTATGCGCGGAGCCAGAAGCATCCGCAAAACTTTCAGTTTGTCCTCGCTCTCGCGCTTTCGCAGAAGCTCTAAAAGTGCTAAATAGCCGTTCCGGTTTTTTGAACTGGGAATCTATAATTTTAACCATGCCTTTTTTTTCTAAATTATTAAAACAGAAGAAGCAATTTGACTCCCGCCGGTGGGAGTCTTTGGTTAAGCAAATTAACGACCTGGAACCTAGTTTTGAGAACCTGTCGGTTGAACGATTGAAAGAAGAGGTCGGGCGGCTCAAGGAAGAATGGTCTGCCGGTAAACCGTTGGACAAACTTTTGCCCGAAGCTTTCGCATTGACGCGCGCGGCGGCGCAAAAGACTTTGGGCCTGCGTCATTTTGACGTGCAGATGATTGGCGGGGCAATTTTGCACCAGGGGAAAATCGCCGAGATGAAGACCGGTGAAGGAAAAACGCTGGCGGCCACAACGGCCATTGCGCTTAACGCCTTGACCGGGCGGGGTGTCCACGTGATAACGGTCAACGATTACTTGGCCAAAAGAGATGCTAACTGGATGGGCCAGCTTTTTCACACCTTGGGGTTGACCGTGGGTTGTATTGTGCACGATAAATCGTATATTTTTGAGCCGAGAGTCGGTTTTGACAACGACGAAACTACCATTGAATACGAAAACCTCAAAGAGGTGACGCGCCAAGAGGCCTATGCCGCCGATATCACCTATGGCACCAACAATGAATTCGGTTTTGATTATTTGCGCGATAATATGGTGGGCGACTTGTCGTTGAAAACCCAACGCGGACATTATTACGCGATCGTTGACGAGGTAGACTCAATTTTGGTTGACGAAGCCAGGACGCCGTTAATCATCTCCGCGCCTGACGAAGACTCGGGAAAACTTTACGAACAGTTTTCCAACATCATTCCGCAACTGAAAGAAAACCAAGACTATAATGTAGATGAAAAAATGAAAGCGGTTACCCTGACCGATGAGGGCGTAGAAAGAATGGAAAAGATTTTAGGCATGGACATCTATAATGACCAGGGCATCAAATATGTCCATCATCTAGAGCAAGCTTTGCGGGCGCAAGTTCTGTTTAAAAAAGACCGCGACTATGTGGTGAAAGAAGACGAGGTTATTATTGTGGATGAATTCACCGGCAGGCTCATGCCCGGTCGGCGTTATTCGCAGGGTTTGCACCAGGCTTTGGAGGCCAAAGAAAAAGTGCGGGTGCAAAAAGAATCAAGGACTTTGGCCACGATTACTTTCCAAAATTATTTTCGTCTCTACGAAAAATTAGCTGGCATGACCGGGACTGCCAAGACTTCCGAGGAAGAATTTCAGCAAGTTTACAATCTGGAGGTGGAAGTCGTCCCGACTAACCAGCCGATGGTGCGTGAAGATCTGCCCGATGCCATCTATGTCAACGAAGCAGCCAAGTTCAAGGCTTTGATTGTTGATATCAAAGAAAAATTGGAACAAGGCCGAGCCGTTTTGATCGGCACGGCTTCTATCCAAAAAAACGAATTATTGCATGAGTGGCTGGCCAAATCGGGGGTCAACCACGAAGTATTAAACGCCAAAAACCACGAACGCGAAGCGCAAATTATCGCGCAGGCCGGTTTCCCTCGAGCCGTGACCGTAGCCACCAATATGGCCGGTCGGGGCGTGGACATCAAATTGGACGAAAGCGTCAAGCAGGCCGGAGGCTTGCACATCATCGGCACCGAACGTCATGAGGCCCGACGGATTGATAATCAATTGCGGGGCCGAGCCGGCCGCCAAGGCGATCCTGGTTCCAGTCGTTTTTATCTTTCTCTGGAAGATGATTTAATGCGGATTTTTGGACCCGACAGAATTAAAAATATGATGTCGGCCCTGAAATTTCCGGAAGACCAGTCGATTGAAAATAAATTTATTACCAGGGCGATAGAAAATGCGCAGGAAAAAATTGAGGGGTTTAATTTTGACGCTCGAAAACATGTCCTGGAATATGACGATGTCATGGGTCGCCAACGCAACACCATCTATCGCAAACGCGATGAAATTTTGGCTTTGTCGCAAGGCCAAGAAGCGGAGAAGCAAACCGGGGAAGAAAAAATTCTTTTGGCCTTGGTCAGAAAGCACGACTCTTTGAAAGACTTGGTCTTGGATATTGTGAACGAAGAGTTGGCCAAGCTGGTTGATTTTCACGCGCCGGAAGAAAATTATAAAGACCAGTGGCAGTTGGAAGAATTGGCCGAAGCGGTGCAAGCCCTGATTCCTTTGCCGGGAAATTTGCACAAGGTTTTGTTGGACACGCCGACCCGGGAAGAAATTAAGCAGTTTTTGATTGACTCGGCTGCTGCCGCCTACGCCGCCAGAGAAGCCTCCCTGGGAGCGGAACAAATGCGCGAGGTGGAAAAAGCGGTGTTGTTGCGCAATCTGGACATGTTGTGGATGGAGCATCTGGAGAACATGGATCACCTGAAAGATTCGGTGCGTTTACGTGCTTATGGGCAAAAAGATCCGCTGGTGGAGTATAAAAATGAAGGCTGGCGCCTGTTCAAAACACTCTTGGAAGACGTCCAATTCAGCGTGATCAACACAATCTTCAAGGTGCAGTTGGCCCAGCCATCAATCGCCAGCCACCAGCCGCTAGCCACCAGGGCCGGCGAACAACCTGCCATTCGCCACGAGTCAGGCGCCAAGGTAGGCCGCAACGACCCTTGCCCGTGCGGGTCGGGAAAGAAATATAAGAAGTGTCATGGAAAGTGATATTAAGCAGTCCTTCCATGGTTTTGGTGAAAGAAAATAAAAGGTGTTGCGGGAAAAAGCTTTATCGCCACCTTTCTAAGAGGAATCAGGGCTCCCTTTAAGGATGATAAAAAAACACCTCTCTTCGGAGAGGTGGCTAAGCAGATCGTTTGAATAAAAAACTCAGCGAGGCACATCGAACTTAGTAAACGATGCTCCGTACCTGCATTTTGGGCACTCGAAGTAAAGCCACCGCTTCTGCTTGAACCCGCGGACTTTCCATCCACCGTCGTGATCATAGTGGCGGATATTCTCCTCTTCCAGTTCGTTGCCGCAGCTTGGACATTTCTTGCCTTTTTTAAAAGCAAGTCGCGCGTATTGCAGCAAGGTTCTCATTCTTGGTCTCCTTTGCTTGTTCGAATTTAATTAATTATAGTAACCGAGAGATAAAAGTCAAGAAATATAAAAGACACTATGCAAAGAATAGACAGCCCTTCATTTTTTATCGGCAAAGGCGACGACGAATTGATTTCGTTTGGTTCGGGCCAGCCGGATTTAGCGCCGCCCAAAGAGGTCTACGAAATTCTCCCGACCTATCGGGCTTTTAAATATGGCCTGGTGCAAGGGCAGGAAAACTTGCGAGCGGCGCTGGCGGCGCAATATCCCAACGCCACGGCGGAGAGCTTTGTAATTACCAACGGCGCTTCCGAAGCGTTGGATTTGTCTTTGCGGGCGCTCTTTGAGCCGGGCGCCAAAGTATTTTTACCCCGGCCCTACTATTATTCCTACCCCCATAACGTGCGTTTGGCGCATCTGGAGCCGAAATTTTATGAGCTGGAGAATGGCAAAATCAATTTTGAAACTTTTAGCGCGGGGGTCAAAGACTGCAAAGCGGTCATTATCAACTCGCCGGGTAATCCCACCGGAACGGTTCAAGACCTGGATGTTTTAAAAAAGATTGAAAAGCTTTGCGATGAGCTGGGTATCTGGATAATTTCTGACGAGGTTTATAAAGACTTGATTTATGAACGAGAAAATTATCTGATTGAAGGCAAAAAAGTGTTAACGCTCAATTCTTTTTCCAAGACTTTTGCTATGTGCGGTTTCCGGGTGGGCTATGTTTATGCTCGCGATGAGGAGTTTTTGCGCCAGGTGATAGAGATTAAAACTCACACTTCAATGAACACCAATATTTTGGGCCAGGAAATGGCGTTTGAGGCGACCAAGGTGCCACATCGCTATGTTGAGCAACAAGTGAAGATCTGGCATGAACGCCGCGACTTGATTTATAAAAAATTAAAAGAACTGGACCTAGACCTCTGGAAGCCCGAAGGCGCCTTCTATGTTTTTCCCAAAATGAGAAATCCCAACCGGGTGGTTAACGACTTGTATCATAAATACAAAATGATTGTCTATGACGGCACTTGGTTTGGCGATCCGGAACGAGTGCGTTTTTCTTATGCCTTGGACGTGGAGAAAATTGAAGAGGGGATGCGTCGGCTGAAGCAATATTTGGGGAAAGAATACAAGGCAGATTGACTTTTGTTTCGGATTTGGCTATCTTTATTTATATGAGTTTTTCGCGAACTATCGGTAAAATCCTGACTTCACCGGCCAAGGCGATTGGGCGGGTTTTTAAATCTGGAAATGCCAAAAAACCCAAGGCTTTAGCGGTGGTGATTTTTTTGATTGGAATTTTGGCGGGTTTTTTCTGCTACCCGAAATATTGGGACAAGGGAGTTGACTTTGTTAATGCCAAAAAAAATCAAACCTTTTTTAAAAGCGTTCCCAACCTGCCGCACTTTTCCAGTTTGCCTTTTCGGCTGGGGCTGGATTTGCAGGGCGGCACCCATTTGGTTTATGAAGCCGACCTTGCCAACGTGGGGAAAACCAATTACGGCGAGGCGATGCAAGGTGTAAGAGACGTTATTGAGCGTCGCGTTAATCTTTTTGGCGTAACCGAACCAGTGGTTCAAGTTGACCAGGTTGCTGGGCACTATCGTTTGATTGTGGAATTGGCCGGCGTTAAAGATGTCAACCAGGCGATTAAGATGATCGGCGAAACGCCTTCGTTGGATTTTCGGACCGAGAAACCGGCTGAAGAGACCCAGGCTATTTTGGAGGCTCAAAAAAAGAACGGACGGATTTACGAAGATCCCTATTTTCAACCATCAAGTTTAACCGGCCGTTACCTAAAGAGCGCCCAAGTTGACTTCAACCCCAACACCTACCAGCCGGTTGTTTCTCTGGTTTTTGACGACCAGGGGGCCAAGCTTTTTGAAGAATTGACTCGAGCCAATGTCGGGAAGAAAGTGGCGATTTATCTGGACGGGATGCCTATTTCAGCCCCCCGGGTGAACGAAGCGATTGTGGGTGGCCGGGCGCAAATCAGTGGGAACTTTACCGTTGATCAGGCCAAGGAGTTGGTGCGAAGATTAAACGCCGGTGCTTTGCCGGTGCCCATTAGTTTGGTCAACCAACAAAGCGTCGGGGCCAGTTTGGGCGAAGATTCTCTCTTTCGCAGTCTGCGCGCCGGTCTTTTTGGTTTGATTGCCGTCGCCTTGTTTATGATTTTGTGGTACCGCTTTTTGGGCGTCTTGGCGGTGGTGGCTTTGCTGGTTTACACCGCTATTGTTTTGGCGATCTTCAAGTTCATTCCGGTTACCCTGACCCTGGCGGGTATTGCCGGGTTTATTCTATCAATTGGCATGGCGGTGGACGCCAACATCTTGATTTTTGAAAGATTGAAAGAAGAATTGCGTTCCGGCAAGAGTTTTGGAACCTCGGTGGAAGAGGGCTTTGCCCGAGCCTGGTTATCTATTCGCGATTCCAACGCTTCGTCGCTGATAACTTGCGTGATTTTATTTTGGCTGGGGACAAGCATCATCAAGGGGTTTGCTTTGACACTGGGAATTGGCATTTTGATTTCTCTCTTTTCCGCGATTTTTGCCACCAAGACTTTTTTGAGATTGTTTATTGGAGGATTTTTTGAGAAAAGAAACTGGATGATTGGGATGAGGAAATAATTAGAATTCAAATTAGCGTATGTGGATTATAAAACACAGAAGAATATTTTTGGGCATTTCAGCCGCGCTGATTGTTTTAAGCATCGCGGCCCTGGTTTTGTGGGGCTTGAAATTGGGCATTGATTTCAAGGGCGGTTCGCTGCTGGAAGCGAAATTTCCTGCCGGCCGACCCGATAAAAACGTTTTGGCCGAGGCTCTAAAGCCGCTCGATTTGGGAACGGTTACCATCCAGCCGGTGGGGACTAATGGTATTTTAATTCGCGCCAAAGATATAAATGAACAAAAGCACCAGGAAGTTCTCAAAGCTTTGAAAGAAAAAGCTTCGGAGCAAAAAATAGAAGAAGAAAGATTTGAATCCATCGGCCCGGTAATCGGTCAGGAATTAAAAAACAGAGCTCTTTGGGCCATTGTTTTGGTGCTGGTGATGATTGTCATTTATATCGCTTACGCCTTCCGAAAAATTTCCAGGCCGGTCAGCTCCTGGCGTTATGGTCTGGCCGCCCTGATTGCTCTGGCTCACGATGTTATCATCCCGGCTGGCATCTTTGCCAGTATGGGGCATTTTCTAGGAAAAGAGGCGGACCTTCTCTTTGTAACCGCTCTTTTAACTATCCTTGGTTTTTCGGTGCACGACACAATCGTAGTCTTTGACAGAATTCGTGAAAATTTGAGAAGGGGCGGAGGCAAGGACTTTCAAGAGACGGTTGGTTTGAGCATTAACCAGACGCTGACTCGTTCCATTAATACGTCTTTTACAGTGCTTCTAACTTTGTTGGCGATCTACTTTTTTGGCGGTGTTTCAATCAAAGATTTTTCTTTAATTTTAATTTTAGGCATTTTCTTCGGAACCTATTCTTCGATTTTTATTGCTAGCCCGTTGCTGGTTGAGTGGGAAGGATGGCGTAATAGAAAATAATAGTCTCTCTCAGTTTCCAACGAAGACCCCTATCGCCGAACAGCGATAGGGGTCTTCGTTAATTATTTTTTTTAGTTCAAAATTTCGGGGCTAGCAGGGTTCATGATTGACTATTGACTTTTTGTCAAGGTTGTGATATCCTGGAAACGTTGTACCAAGCCCCATTCTTATAAAATGAAAAATAAAATGGAGGCAGGGGAAATCTATGAAGAATCCAGTTGACTCAATTATTTCTTTGGTTCGCGAGGAGGTTCTAAACCCTCGAGGCAGGGACGTGGTTTTGCGTCGTTACGGCTTAAAACATGGCCGTCCCGAAACCCTGGAGGCTATTGGCCAAAGCTACGGCATTACGCGAGAAAGAGTCCGTCAGATTGAAAATGACGTGCTTAAGATTATCTCCAAGCCAAGAAATTTGAAGGCCTTGCAGCCGTTTTTTGACGATCTGAAAGAGTACCTTAAGGAGCATGGCAATCTTCGTCGAGAAGACAAAATTTTTGAAGACTACAATCTTGTTTGTCTGCCGGTCGCGGCCAGTAATTCCAAAGAGGCCCAAGTTGGTTTTAAAAAGGGCTTTGGCAAATGTCAGGGGGCGATCTATTTGCTGTTGAACTTGGGAGAAGCCTTTCAACGTGTCGGCGAAACCAGCGAATTCCATCCCATTTGGACGCTGGAAAAATCCACCCTAAAAAAAGCCTCGGCTATCTTAAATAAGCTGGTAAAAAAACTGGACTCCCAAAACATCACCGTGTCTTTGGACGAGATAATCAAATGGCTTCAAGCAGAAGAGTCCCTGTTGCGTCCGAAAGAAATCCATTCTTTTATTGACGCTTCCAAACATGTCTATCAAAATAGTTTTGGCGACGTGGGATTGGGGCACTGGCCGGAAATTTCTCCGCGTGGCGTCAAAGACAAAGCTTTCGTTGTTATGAAAAAACAAAATCGTCCGTTGCACTTTACCGAAGTTACAAAACTGATCAACGAACTTTTGCCAACCGGCAGAAAAGCCTACGTACAAACGGTGCACAATGAGCTAATAAAAGACCCTCGGTTTGTGCTGATTGGCAGGGGAGTTTATGCTTTGACCGATTGGGGTTATGAACCCGGAACCGTGGGGGAAGTTATCGTTAATATTCTCAAAAAGGACGGGCCTTTGGCTAAAAACGATATTTTGGCCAAAGTAAAAAAGGCTCGTTTGGTCAAAGACAACACGATTTTGATAAATTTACAGAACAAAGATCTTTTCCAAAAACTTTCTGATGGTCGCTACGCGCTAAAAACCGCCTAACCGTCAAAAATGAATCTCGCTGGAAACGTTCAAATTAAACCCGCCCCGAATCAAACCAGGCGGGTTTAATTTTGCCCTTTTTGGTCTCCACTACTCACCATTTTGCAAATATGTTAAAATTAACCCGACATGGATTCTCTTATAGAATTTTTTAAATTGCTTCTTCTGGGCATTATCTGGCCGTTTTGGTGGATATGGGCGCCTATCTTTCTGGCTGTCTTTTTTTTCAAGCTGTGGCTCAACTATTCCAGAGTGATGTTTTGGAAGAACATAGATTGGGTGCTGTTGGAAATTGTTCCTCCCCGAGAAGTCAAGCAGAGCCCCAAGGCGGCAGAAAGTATTTTTGCTGGTTTGTGGTCTTTTCACGGCACGGTAGCGACAAAGGTTGATAAATACATCAAAGGAGCCACTCAAGAATATTTCACCTTGGAAATTGTGGGGATAGACGGTTTTGTCCATTTTTTCATTCGTTGTCCCCGAAATCGTCGGAACCATGTAGAAGCGCAAGTTTATGGGCAATATCCGAATGCGGAAATCTTTGAAGCGGACGATTACACCAAAAAAATTCCCCACGTGGTCAATTCTCCCGATTGGGATGTTTGGGGCGCCTCTTTGCGGCTGGACAAGCCGGATGCCTATCCCATCAGAACCTATCACGATTTCATAGATGTTGCCCCGATTAAGGGTGACGTGGCTTTTATTGACCCCCTAGCCAGTTTGATAGAAACCTTGAGCAAGTTAAGGCCGGGAGAGCAGTTTTGGATTCAGATTAACTGCCGGCCGGTGGCCGATGATTGGAAAAACGAAGGCGTAGAGTTGATTAAGTCGATGATGGGCAATCAGGCGCCTCCCAAAGTTAATTTTTTGGTGGGGATTTTTAAAGAATTTGCCGCCGCTCTGGGAGCGGTCGTAAACGGTGACGCTTCGGCCGGCTCTCCGGCGGTCCCCAAGGCCTTTTTGCTTTCCGAGGCAGAGCGGAACGTAATGAAGGCTATTGACCGCAGTATTTCCAAAAAAGGCTTTCAATGCAAAATTAATATAGTTTATCTGGGCCGCAAAGAGGTTTTTTCCAAGACTAATGTTGGGGCAGTAATGGGAGTCTTGAATCAGTTTAATGATCTCAATCTAAACGGTTTTAAAACGGAAGCGGACACGGTTACCAAGGCTAACTATCTATTTGTTGACCAGAGGCTCAACTTCAAAAAAAGGCTGATTTTTGAGTCTAGCGTTGTCCGCCAGTTTTTTGAAAAAGGCTTTGTCTTGAATACGGAAGAGCTGGCCACTATTTTCCACCTGCCGGCCTTTTCAGTGGAGGCGCCCAGGACCCCGCGTATTGGAGCCAAGAAGTCTGGTGCTCCGAGCGCCTTGCCGATTGAACAATTTTAACAACTATGGAAGAAGCACAAAATCATTCAGAAAAAATTACTTTGTTGGCGACCACTAATTTTCGCAACGAAGAAAGAAGATTTGGTATCAAGCCGATGGACCGTCGTCGCCACGTTTATATTATCGGGAAAACCGGCACCGGGAAAAGCACCTTGAGCGAAAACATGGCCATCCAAGATATCCGTAACGGTTATGGCTTGGCCGTGGTTGATCCGCACGGGGAGTTTGCGGAAGACCTGCTCAATTACATCCCTCCCGAAAGAGTTGATGATGTTGTCTACTTCAATCCTTCCGATCTTGATTGGCCAATCGCTTTTAACGCCATTGAAAAAGTGGCGCCTCAAGATAGAGAGATCGTGGTTTCCGGGCTGATGGGCATCTTTAAAAAGATTTGGCCCGATGTTTGGTCGGCGCGCATGGAGTACATTTTAAATAACGTTTTATGGGCCCTGATTGAACACCCGGGCACGACCTTGTTGGGCATCAACCGGATGTTGTCGGACAGAAAATATCGCGACGGGATTGTTGCCGGCCTTAAAGACCCAGCGATTAAAGCTTATTGGCTGAACGAATTTAACAACTATCCGGACAAGTTCAGAGAAGAGGCGATTGTGCCAATCCAAAATAAAGTGGGGCAGTTTATCTCTTCTCCCTTGATTCGTAATATTATAGGCCAATCCAAGTCGGTTATTGATATGCGCCGAATTATGGACGAAGGCAAGATTTTGATTCTGAATCTTTCTAAGGGGCGCATTGGCGAAGAAGCCAGCCGTTTGTTGGGGGCCTTGTTCATCACCAAGTTGCAACTGGCGGCTATGTCCCGGGTGGACGTGCCCGAAGAGCAACGCCGCGATTTTTATCTCTATGTTGATGAATTCCAAAACTTTGCCACCGATTCTTTCGCCAATATTCTTTCGGAAGCCAGAAAATACCGGCTAAGTTTGATTTTGGCCCACCAATACGTTAAACAATTGCTCAACGCCGATGGAAATTCCAAAGTTAAAGACGCTATTTTCGGCAACGTGGGCACGTTGGTCTCGTTTCGTATCGGGGCGGACGACGCGGAATTTTTGGAGCCGGAATTTACTCCGGAATTTGTGATTGAGGATTTTGTCAATCTTCCTTTCGCCCATGTCTATATTAAGTTAATGATTGACGGGACCACTTCGCGCCCGTTCTCGGCAACAACTTTGCCGCTGTTTCCCAAGCCGGAAATTTCACAAGCGGCAGAAATAATCAAAGCTTCTCGCGAAAGTTACGGCAAGCCCAGGAAAGAAGTTGAAGAAGAATTTGCCAAATGGAGCGGGCTTGTTCCCGCAGAAGGAGAAGCTTCACGAGCAGTTCCAAACAGCAGCGGTAATCAAGGCAACAGAAACTCAAAGAACGCTAGGCCGAAAGAACAAGAAAGAACCAGCAAACCAGTCGCGGTCGCGAGCTTTGCGGATGAGTGCTGGCGATGTGGCGCCAGAGTGGAGCTGAATTTTAAACCGGACAGTTCCCGCCCAATTTATTGCAAGGAGTGCTTGAAGGGAGCGCAAAGAGAGCAGGCTCGCGCGCAAAGAGAGGTAACCGCGCGCGGAGAGAAAAACCCCGAACCCACCGCGGTTGAGCCCCCAAAATCAAAAGACCCGATTTCTTTGGGGACAGCCATAGCGAAAGACCAAGAAAGAAGAAAAGCGGTCAGACAAGAAAAGCCCCAAATTGATCTGGAGGGGTTGCGGACGACTCTAAAAAAGGTTCTGGGTGAGAATAAAAAACCGGAAACCAAAGAAGGGAAACAAGGCGAATTGCAAGCGGGGGAAAGCGTTGAATTATGATCAGCCGCTAATATTTTGAGAAAATAGGCAAAAAGAAAAACGGCTGCTCAGCCGTTTTTAGGGCCCAAAAATTTATATTGCTCGCTTCAAGCCTTGCTTATCCTTTCGGTGTATTCCCTTGTTTGGGTGTTAACGCGAACAACATCACCCTTGTTTATGAACAGCGGGGCATTAATTTCCGCACCGGTTTCCAGGGTGATTGTCTTGGTACCGCCGGTGGCGGTATCTCCCTTGATTCCGGGAGGCGCGTC
This sequence comes from bacterium, assembly GCA_021815315.1. Lineage (GTDB taxonomy): Bacteria > Patescibacteriota > Minisyncoccia > Portnoybacterales > JAKAHB01 > JAKAHB01. The sequence continues at coordinate 18,960 of JAKAHB010000004.1, forward strand.
TTTGACTTCCAGGTCCATTTTAACGGGTAAAGCGACGTTGATAATTCGGTCTTCAAATTTTAAAATATCCACTTCGGTATTAGCTTTTAAAAACTGGGCACTATCCCCGATAATTTCGCCTCCAATTTCAAAACGTTGACTTCTATCCTTAATCGGTGAGAAAATGTATTTATCCCGATGGCTATAAACAAACAAAACTTTTTGCCTCTCGGTTTCGGCTTCCGGGAAGTTATCGCTAGGCTGAAAATTGCGGCTGATTATTTTGCCAGTGATTAAATTTTTAATTCGGGTTTGATTAACCGGCTTTCTCTGTTGCATCCTCAAAAAGTTTGACTCCAAAACTTGGTAGGGTTGGCCGTCCAGCAAGAAAATTACTCCGGACTTCAAATCGGTATATGAAAGCATAGCAGCTCTTGATTAATTGTTTAACGGCCGTAATTATACTACGATTTTTTTTGTTTATCAAGGAGAGAGATTATTCGGATTTTTAATTTTTGCTAACGACAAATTCAAATAATCCGCCGGTTTTAAACCGACACCAGAGAATATTAAGATTATAAAATTAAAAATTTAGCGAAAGGAGGTGCTTTATATGTTGGATAAAAAAGCTTTTGGATTGGCCTTGGGAATTTTGTGGGGCGCTTGCATTTTTGTCTGCACCCTGCTGGTAATGTGGCGGGGCGGTGGCAACCACTTGTATCTATTGGGGCAATTCTACCCCGGATACCAAGTGAGCGTTTTTGGCGCCTTTGTCGGCTTGGGCTATGGGCTGGTTGACGGTTTTATCGGCGGCTGGCTGTTTGCTTGGCTGTATAACCAGTTTAGCCGGAAGAAGAAATAATTTTTGCCTTCGTAATTTTAAAGGTTCGCCCGGATTGTTGTGTCGGGGCGAGCCTTTTTTGTTGATTTTCTGGGCGGAGGGTGCTTTTATGTATTTAATGCAGAAGATTGTCAGACCAGGAAAAGTTTTTGTGGCGATGTCTGGCGGAGTGGATTCTTCCATGGCCGCCAAGCTGTTGCAGGACCAAGAGTATGAAGTTGTCGGAGTCTATTTTGACTTGCAAAAAAACAACGGGCAGGATTGGCGAATGGTAAAGCAAGTTTGCGCCAGACTGGGGATAGAATGCGTCAAGGTTGATTTTGCCAAAGAATTTCGGCAAGAAGTTATAGACTATTTTTGCGACAGCTACGCCAAGGGCCAAACGCCCAATCCTTGCGTTGTTTGTAACCAACGGATTAAATTCGGGTTGTTTTGGCGTTGGGCAAAAAACCAAGGAGCGGATTTTATCGCGACTGGACACTACGCTCGGCTAGGCCAGAAATTTTCAATTTTTAATTTGGGCAGAGGAAAAGACAAAGAAAAAGATCAATCTTACTTTCTATATCGCTTGACGCAAAAAGACCTAAGGCGCATTTTGTTCCCATTGGGGGATTATACAAAAAAAGAAATTATTGAGCTGGCGAAAAAACATAAATTACCAAATGCCCAGAGTCCCTCCAGCCAGGACGTTTGTTTTTTGCAGGGAAGAACTTTAAGCGAATTTTTACGACAAAAAAATAAGGACATTAAAAAAGGCGAGATTAGAGAGCTGGAAACAAAAAATTTGCTTGGCCAGCATCACGGGTTAATGTTTTATACCCTAGGGCAACGTGCCGGAGTTGGCCTGGCGAGCGGGCCTTGGTATGTGGCTGGGAAAAACGCGCGGGAAAACACCCTTTTTGTTACCAGAAATAAAAATAAATTATTGGCGAGGGAATTGATTTGCGGAAAAATAAATTGGGTCGTGGATAAAAAACCGGAGTTGCCTCTGCGAGTCCAGGCGCAAATTCGCTATCGTTCCAAGCCAAGCCAGGCCGTAGTTTCTCAAAGTAAAAAAAATAAAAAAGATTTAAAAGTCGTTTTGGCCAAAGCGCAATACGCGGTTGTTCCTGGACAAAGCGTTGTTTTCTACCGGGGGCAGAAAGTCTTGGGTGGCGGCATAATCTCAAAATAAAAAAAACGGCCCTAGGCCGAAGAAAAAAGGTTACCGAGCCGGTCTCTCCCAGTGGTGACGGGCGTCGGGATCTCCCGACGATGAGACCGGCTCGGCATTGAAAATGGACGCTCGACTGACCCCTTAGGCCTCGAGGGGCAAGGGAGGGCTTCCAGGACGCCGGGGGGTCGGAGCCAGCCGAGCGGTAAGGACTTATCTAGGATTATTAAATCATTGTTTTGTGGGCGGTGTCAAGAGCCTTGGCTCTAAAATGCCCCCGCTTGTCTTGAGGTCAGTTTTGTGGTTAAAATTAGACACAGAGAACGCCAACGCGCAGAAGACATAAATTTTGACGACATCAGCATCCCATACCCTTATGACCGCCAATGAACTGCGAGCAAAATTTTTAAAATTCATGGAGTCCAAGGGGCATACGATTATCCCTTCGGCTTCCTTGGTTCCGCAAAACGATCCAACGGTTTTGTTCACCACTGCTGGGATGCATCCTCTGGTGCCCTATCTTTTGGGCGAGAAACATCCTGGCGGCGCGCGCGTGGCTAACGCTCAAAAATGCGTGCGCACTGGTGATATTGACGAAGTGGGAGATAACCGCCACCTGACTTTTTTTGAAATGCTAGGCAATTGGTCTTTTGGCGATTCTCAAAAAACCGATGGTATCGGAGCGGGTTATTTTAAGCGCGAAGCGATAGAATGGAGCTTTGAATTTTTAACCGGTGAAAAGTGGTTGGGCATTTCCCCCGAAAGAATTTTTGTGACTGTCTTCAAGGGTGATGAAACCGCGCCCAAGGACGAAGAATCAATTGGCATTTGGCAAGCGCAATTTAAAAAAGCTGGCCTTAACGCCAAGGTAGCGGACGATGACGGGATTTGGTCCGATCCGGATGTCAAGATTTTTCCTCTGGGACGTGATGACAATTGGTGGGAAGGCGGCGGCCAAACAGCTCCTGGCGGGCCTGACACCGAAATGTTTTTTGACACCCGGCCACAAGAAGGTTATGCGGCAAAAACTTTCGGCGAGCTGGTTGACGCTTTCCGGTTTATTGAAATTTGGAATGATGTCTTTATGCAATACCGCAAAAAAGCGGCAGGAGGCTACGAACCCCTAAATCAAAAAAATGTTGATACAGGGATGGGGGTTGAAAGAACGCTGGCGGTTCTCAATGGGGTGGAAACTGTTTTTGAAACGGAATTATTTGAGCCTCTCTTCAGGAAAATCGGCGAAATCACCGGAACCGAATATGGGGATTTTATAAAAGAATACCGCATTATTGCCGACCACCTGAAAGCGGCCACTTTTATTTTAGCCGCCGGCATTGTCCCCTCCAACGTTGAACACGGTTATGTTCTGCGTCGCTTAATTCGTCGCGCGATTCGTTACGCTAAGTTGCTGGGCGTTAGTCGCGCTTTTACGGTGGAGTTGGCTCAAGTTGTGGTTGATATGTATCAAGAAACCTATTTTGAACTGGAAGGAAAACGGGCATTTATCTTTGAAGAATTAACGAAAGAAGAAGAAAAATTCAGGAAAACACTGGAAAAAGGGCTGAAAGAATTAAAAAGCCAAGTCCATAACTCAAAAGTAAAAGCTCTGTCCGGTGAAATTGTCTTTAATCTCTACCAAACTTTCGGTTTTCCGATTGAGATGACTAGGGAACTGGCCGTTGAAGAAGGCATGGAAATTGACGAAGCCGGTTTTGAAAAAGAATTGCGACGGCATCAAGAACTTTCTCGTACCGCTTCGGCCGGTAAATTCAAAGGCGGATTGGCCGACCACTCCGAAGAAACAACCAAACTGCATACGGCAGCGCATCTTTTACTGGAATCTTTGCGAAGAGTTTTAGGCAACCATATTTCTCAAAAAGGCTCAAATATCACAGCCGAAAGATTGCGTTTTGACTTTACGCATGGCGAAAAAATGACGCCGGAGCAAATCAAGCAAGTTGAAGGTTTAGTCAACGAACAGATTGATAAAGATTTGCCTGTTCGGGTTGAAGAAATGACGGTAGCCAAGGCCAAAGAAACAGGCGCGATGGGCGCGTTTGAGAGCAAGTACGGCGAGAAAGTAAAAGTTTATTTTATCGGCGACTTTTCAAAAGAGATTTGCGGCGGACCCCACGCGGAGCATACCGGCGCGCTGGGTCATTTTAAAATTTTGAAGGAAGAATCAAGTTCTGCCGGAGTGCGTCGTATCAAAGCGATATTAGCGACTAGCCAATAGCGCTTGGCTGATAGTCCCAAGCCCTGGACTCTATATTGAGGTTGGGGTCTTGAGGTCAATTTTGCCAGACTGGAGCTCAAAGACTAACGAAGCTTGGAAAAACACACCGAGCTTTTTATTTTAAAATTTTTCGTGTTATAATAACAAAAAATGACTTGGCTTTTGAGGTTTAATCCTTTTTACAAAAAGAATAAAGGTGTTCAATATCTTTTGTCTTTGGATATTGGAACGGAGTTTGTCAAAGCTCTGATTTTTAAAACCGAGGGGGCAACCAAAGAGGGAGAGATTATCGGTGCTGGCAAAGTTCACCAGCCAAGAGGGAATATGCAATCGGCGGCAGTGGCCGACATTCCGGCGGTAACGGAAATTTGCCGTCAGGCCATCGCTCAAGCCAAGCAAATGGCTGGTCGCAAAGAAATAGACGGGGTGGTTGTGGGCATTGCCGGTGAATATGTGCGCGGCACGGCGACAACCCTGGTTTATCAACGCCAGAACGCGGAAGAAAAAATAGATTTGCCCGAGCTCAAGAATATTGTCCAACGAATCCAGTGGCAAGCTTTTAACAAGATTAGACAAAAGTTGGCGCAAGAAACCAACATCTCCGAAATTGACGTCAAGTTGATCAACGCCGCTATCGTTGATGTTAAAATAGACGGCTACCAAGTAACCAACCCCGTGGGTTTTCAGGGAAAAGAACTGTCACTTACTATTTTTAATGTTTATGCCCCGCTAGTGCATTTGGGCGCGATTGAAAGCATCGTTAACGCGCTTAAATTAAACCTGGTGTCTATTGCTGCCGAACCTTATGCCGTTGTCAGAAGCGTTGATTTAAAAAATAAACAAAATTCGGCCAAAGGTCATGCCATCATCATTGACATTGGCGGCGGGACCTCGGATCTGGCTTTAGTGAGAAACGGAGCGATTGAAGGCGTAAAATCCATTGCTATCGGCGGCCAGGCTTTCACCAAGCGTTTAGGTTTGCTTCTGGGCTTGAGTTTCCAGCAGGCGGAAGAAATCAAGCTTAAATACAGCCAAGGAGAAGTCGGAAGGGTTGTGAAAAGAAAAATCACCGATGCTCTCAAAAAGGATTTTAAGATTTGGGCTAGTGGGCTTTCTTTAATTTTGGAAGAGTTTTCTCAAGCTGGCCCGCTGCCCTCGACTATTTTACTTTGCGGGGGCGGCAGTTTTCTCCCGGGGATTAAAAAAATATTGGAAGATCCAGAGTGGACCAAAGGACTTCCTTTTGCCGGAGAAAATCCTCAAGTCAGCTTTATCCGTCCCCAAGATATTTCCGGCCTAGCGGATTTAACAGGGTCCCTGGACAGTTGCCAAGACGTAGCGTCTATGGCCTTGGCCTCTTTGGCGATTGAGATGGAAAAAGACAAAGAGACCATCTTGGGTCCCATTGTGAAAAGAACCGTACGTTTAATGCAAACATGAACAAAAAAGGTATTTTTGTTAATCAAGAGGAAGAGATTATCTCCATTGTTGATAGAATTTTGCAGGAAAGGGGCAAAGAAGTGGTTTTGTTTTTGCCCCGTGGAGCGCAAATTTTTCAAAGTAACGTTAACCTGAAACTGTTAAAAAGAGAGAGCGATAATGCCGGCAGGCAGGTTATAATCGTAACCGAAGACGAGAGCGGACAGAGAATGGCGGAGAAAAATGGTTTTGCTGTTTTTCCGTCCAAAGACGATTTTGATTACCAGACGCAGGACGGCTTAACTCAGGGGCAGGAAGAGCTTGCCGAGGAAGCGGCTATTCAGGCCGAACGAAGTCTTGCGACCGCAGAGCAGACGCGTCGTTTCGTTCAGCCACTGGCACCTCAAAAATCTGGCAGAATTATTGATTTGCGTTCAACGGAGCGACTCTCGCGCCAAGCAGCCGATATTGTTCAGACCAAGCGTGATGGAAACTATTTCCAAAAACTTATAGAGGAAAAAGAAAACTTCCCCGAACCGCCCCCGGCGCCTTCAGCGGAAAAAGGCAAGTCTTTTTTGGACATTGACCTGGAAGACGAAGCGGAAGTTTTGCTCTCTCCCGATAATAAAAAAATTAAAAGGGCCGGCAAGGAAAAAAATAATCAGGGCCAAATTTTATCTTGGAAAAAAATTTCTCGCAGTCATATTGTCGCGCAAGATGATTTTGGACAGCCGCGGGAAGATGAAGGAAGCGCGGGGCAACCAGAATCGGTTTTTATCCAAAAGCCAACGGTACCCAATAAAGACAAAAAGTCTTGGTTGGCCTATCTTTCTTGGAGTTTCGCGATTGTCGGGTTGCTGGCTTTTTTGGGAGCGATGTACTTTGTTTTGCCCAAAGCCGATGTTGCCTTGACCCTAAGGAAAGAGAAAGCCAGCACTTTGCTTTTGGCGGTGGCCGACGAAGCAACGATGGCCGTTGATGTCAGCAAGGGAAAATTGCCAGCCAAAATTTTGCAAGTGGAAAAAACGGAAAGCAAAACCTTTCAGACTACCGGGGAGAAAGATGTTCAAGAGAAAGCGCATGGCAAAATTACGATTTATAATGAATACAGCTCCAGCCCCCAAGATTTGGTGGCGACTACTCGTTTTACTTCCAGTAGTGGCAAAGTTTTCAGAATCAAGGATTCTATAACCGTGCCGGGAGCGGTTATAGAAAACGGCAAAATCAGCGCGCGTTCCATAGAAGCAGAAGTGGAGGCCGACGAACCGGGCGAAAGCTATAACATTGGCCCTGGAGATTTCAATATCCCCGGTTTTAAAGGTTCGCCCAAATACGACGCTTTTTACGGCAAGTCAACCCAAGCCATGACCGGAGGCAAGACCGGTCGCGCCAAAGTTATTGCCCAAGAGGATATGCAGAAGGCGGAGACCGAATTTTCCAACCTTGAATCTTTGAACCTGGTGGACGAAATAAAAAAACAAGTGCCTGACGGTTATGTGCTGCTGGACGAGTGCATTGACAAGCAGAAGACGGAAGATAAAACCACGGCGAAAGTTGGTGATTTGGCGGACAGTTTTCAGTTGAATTTTACTTTGTCTATCAAGGCTATTGTCTTTCCCGATGCCGCCATCAAAGAATTGGCCCAAAATAAACTTAATTCCATCAAGCCTCGTGCTGATTCCCAACTAAGAACGGAAAGTTTGTTGGTGGAATATCAGAAAGTGGAACCGGATTTTAACAATGACAAAATAAATTTTTCGTTAAGTTTGCAGGGAGACTTTATTGTTCCGGTTGAAATTGGCGGCATCAAGTCAGATCTGGCTGGCAAAGGGATAAGCCAAGTGGAAGACTACCTGAAAGACCGTTTTGAAATTCAAACTAGCGAGGTAAAACTATGGCCGATTTTCGTCAGAAGCATCCCCAAAGACTCAAACAGAATTAATGTTACCGTAAATTAGGCGTTCGTTAGCGGCTCGCGCCTTGCCATCCAGCAGTTATAGAGAAGAACTATTGACTAATTATATTTTTTTTGTTAGTTTAATAAAGTGCCAAAAAAGGAAGAAAAAAACACACAAGAAGGAGAAGTCCTGGAAGCCTTGCCCAACACCACGTTCAAGGTGCGGCTGGATGATGGGAAAGAAATACTTGGCCATCTGGCTGGCAAAATGAGAATTAATTTTATCAGAATTCTGCCAGGAGACAAAGTTCGGGTTGAACTAAGTCCCTACGACCAGACCAGAGGAAGAATCACTTATCGGGAGATTAGATAATCAAAATCAAAAGACCCTTGAATTATTCAGAAATGTATGGTATGAATAGTCCAAGGAGATTGAACCGATTGGCAGCACTAGTTTCGGCTTTAGAATATCCTTAATTAACTGAAGCCTTGGGCTTCAGTTAATTGTGTTTGCCGCTAAACTGCGAATACTAAAAATATTTTAATGAAAGTCAGAAGTTCAGTTAAAAAAATTTGCAATAAATGTAAAGTGGTTCGTCGCAAAAGACGCGTGGTTGTAATTTGCGAAAATCCCAAGCACAAACAAAGACAAGGATAATCAAACGCTTTTGTCCTTGTGCTTAGTATATTTTTAAATAAAAAAAATGCCCAGAATCGCAGGAGTAAACATTCCGGACGAAAAAAGAATAGAAGTTGCCTTGACCTATGTTTACGGGATTGGTTTGAGCAAGAGCCAAGAAATTTTGAAAAAGGCTAAAATCAATCCGGACACGAGGGCCGGAAAAATTTCGCCTGAAGAGGTTAACTCTTTGAGAAAGCTTGTGGAAACCGAATATAAAGTAGAGGGAGATCTCAAAAGAGAAAGGATGCTGAATGTGAAGAGGCTAAAAGATATCAGTTGCTATCGCGGTTCGCGCCACGCCAAGGGACTTCCGGTTCGTGGGCAACAAACCAAAACTAACACCAGAACCGTCAGAGGCAACGTCAGGAGAACAACTGGATCGGGCAGAAAACCGTCGGCAGAAAAAACCTAAAAATGAAATAAAATGGGAAAGAAAAAAATTCAAACTCAAACAGCGGAAGAAGCTCTGAAAGAAACAGAAGCTTTGGAGGTTGCTCAAAAAAAGGCCTCTTCTTCCGCCGAAAAGGGTTCTTCAAAAAAGTTTGAAAAGGGCCAGGTCCATATCCAATCAACCTACAACAACACCCTAATCACCATTAGCCGAACCAACGGAGAGGTGGTGGCTTGGTCAAGCGCCGGAACCCTGGGGTTTAAGGGTCCTAAGAAAGCGACACCTTTTGCGGCGAGCAAAATAGTGGAATCTTTAATGGAAAAAGTGAGGAGAATCGGCATCCGCGAAGTTGACGTTTTTGTTCGGGGTATTGGCAGCGGCCGAGAAGCTGCCGTGAGAGCTTTAGTGGCCAACGGGTTGGAAGTCAATTTTATTAAAGACGAAACGCCCATTCCGCATAATGGTTGCCGGCCGAGAAAAGCCAGAAGAGTGTAAACCGAAGATAAGAAGCGACGAACTTGAAGACTAGAAATAAAAATTTTTATTAAGATGGGAAGAAATTTAAATCCAAAATGTAAACAATGCCGACGTTTGGGCGAAAAGCTTTTTCTAAAAGGCGAACGTTGCTATACCGCTAAATGCGCTCAATTACGTCGTCCCTACGCTCCGGGTGTCAGAGGTAAAAGTCGCGGCCGCGGCCGTGGTCTTTCAGAATACGGTAAACAATTAGCCGAGAAACAAAAAGTTAAAAAGATTTACGGGTTGCTGGAGAAACAATTTAAAAACTACGTCCTGGAAGCGATTACCGCCAAAGGCGACTCTCGCGACAACCTAATCAGCAAACTAGAAACTCGCCTGGACAATACAATCTTTCGTCTGGGTCTAGCCAAGTCTCGCGAAACCGCTAGACAGTTGGTAAACCACGGGCTGGTTAAAGTCAACGGCCGTCGCGTGGACATTCCTTCTTACCAAGTAAAAATAAAAGACAAGATTGAGTTAAAAGACAAGCTCTTAAAGTCGCCAAGCTTCGCCAACTTAAAAATAACTTTGCAGAAACAGCAATTACCCAGTTGGATTAAGCTTAATCCGGAAAAGCCGCAGGCGGAAATTGTGGGCAAGCCCATGGTCGGGGATTTAACCGATAATGTTAAAAACCTCGGGATGGTGATTGAATATTATTCTCGCTAATTTTAAAAAATTAATTTTTTAAAAACATGCAAATTTCTCTCCCCAGAGAACCTAAAATCAAACAGCTGGACAAAAACAGGGCTGTTTTTGAAGTAGAGAACTGTTATCCCGGTTACGGAGTTACTCTAGGCAACGCCTTGAGAAGAGTGTTGCTTTCTTCTTTGCCCGGCGTGGCTGTTGTGGGAGTGAAGATCAAGGGTGCGCAACATGAATTTTCTACCCTGCCTTTTGTTCTTGAAGATATAATAGAGATTATTTTGAACCTGAAGCGGGTGCGCTTCAAAATTGTGGGAGAAGACAAAGCGAAGCTGGAATTAAAAATCAAGGGGAAAAAAGACGTTACGGCCGCTGATATTAAAGTCCCTGGCAACGTTGAGGTTATAACCCCCGACCAGCATCTCGCCACTTTGAGCGATAAAAAATCTGAACTGGAAATGAGCATTGAAATTGAAAAAGGCCTAGGGTTTGTTCCGGTGGAAAATCGTCAAGGAGAAAAGCTGGAGATTGGTTCCATCGCGGTAGACGCGATTTTCACCCCCATTAAAAAAGTTAACGTGGAAGTGGAGAATATGCGTGTCGGCGACAGGACGGACTTTAACAAGCTGATAGTGGATATTGAGACCGACGGCAGCTTGGAACCCAAGGAGGCCTTTGAGCAAGCGGCTAAGATTATGGTTGAGCAATTTGGCATCTTCACCAAAGCCAAGCCGGAAGAGGCGCTAAAGATTACCGCCGCCAAAGTCAAAGAAGCGCCGGCGAAAAAAGAAAGCGGCGAAGAAGAAATAATGAAGACCAAAGTTGAAGACATTAAACAGTTGTCGGCTAGGACCGTTAAGGCCCTGCAAAACGCCGGGATTAAAACTCTGGGCGGTTTGGCCAAGAAGAAAATTTCTTCTTTGAGCACGCTGGAAGGTTTGGGAGATAAAAGCATCAAAGAAATTGAAAAAGCTTTGAAAAAATCCGGCCTGGAAATTAAGGAATAAACAATAACAATGAACAAGCGAGTCAGTCAAAGAAAATTTGGTCGTGAGACCGATCAACGGAAAGCCTTCTTGAAGAGCTTGGCCAATAATTTAATTTTGAAAGAAAAGATTGTTACCACGGAAGCTCGAGCCAAAGAATTGCGCCCGTTGGTGGAAAAACTTATTACCAAGGGGGCCAAAGACGATTTTATCACGGCGCGTTATTTAGTCGCGCGTCTGTCCAAGGCCGCTGCCGCCAAAGTCAGAAAAGACTTGGGCCAACGTTACGCCGAAAGAAAGGGCGGTTATCTTAGAATTATAAAAATATTTTCCCAGCGTCATGACGGGGCGAAAGAAGCTATCATTGAATTTGTAAAATAGTATATGTCAGAGGCTAAAGTATACACAATTGATGCCGAGGGCAAAGTTTTAGGAAGATTAGCGACGCAAGTGGCGGATTTTTTGCGTGGCAAAAAGGAGGCTACTTTTTTAAAGCACCAAGACAAGGGTGCCAAAGTCGTTGTTTTCAATTGCGATTTGCTTAAATTTACCGGCAACAAGATTGAGCAGAATGAATTTGTTTGGCATACTGGCTATCCCGGAGGGATTAAGAAGAAAAAACTCTCCAAACAGATGGAACAAGATTCCACGCAAGTTTTGAGAAGAGCGGTGCTGGGGATGTTGCCCAAAAACAAACTGCAGAATGTTTTCATCAATAAATTGGAAATGCATCGGGGAGAGATTAAAAAATAAGCATTAAAACTTGCAATACTATCGTGGTTAAAAAAGAAACTAAAACCGCAAAAACCAGCGACAAGCCCAAAAAAACGGCAGTGGTTGGCGCGACCAAGAAGAAAGAAGCCAAGCTCAAACCGGCCGCCGCCAAGGTTGTTAAAATCAAAAAAGAAAAGGCGGTCAAGGAACAAGACGACGCGGCCAAGAAAGACAAGCGCTATTTTGAAGGCATCGGTCGCAGAAAGACAGCCGTAGCCAGAGTGCGTCTTTTTACCATCAGGCCGTTTGAAGGAGAAGAAGGCCGGGTTACGGTCAACGGCAAATTTTATAAAGAATATTTTCCGTCAGCCGTTTGGCAGCAAATTATTGAAAGCTCTCTGCGTCGTTTAAAATCTTTAAACAGATTTGAGATTTCGGCCAAGGTGGCAGGTGGAGGCTTGCACGCTCAAGCCGAAGCTATTCGCCACGGAGCTTCTCGGGCTTTGGTTGAATTTAATATTGATTTCCGCAAGAAATTGAAAAGAGCCGGTTTTCTAAAACGCGACCCCAGAATGGTGGAGAGAAAGAAATTCGGGCTAAAAAAAGCCAGAAGGTCTCCGCAGTGGAGCAAGCGCTAAAACAACAGTTATAACAAAAACGCCCCGAATGGGGCGTTTTTGTTGTTTGGGGTTCTATTTTTAGACGAGAAAGGTCGGGGCCTGGTTTATTCCAGCTCCAACGAAAACACTTGATTTTTGCTTTCAAAATATTGCTTTCCATCCTTTGGGTCATTAAACAACTTGGTTTGGGAGGCGGGAATCAAATCAAAAATATTGTGGTTATCACGGTCGTCAATCTCAATCATTTTTATCTTGTCGGCTATTGAAAAGAGAAGATAGTCGTTGCTTTTCGCGTACCAGGAGGCGGAAATTATAGGGCTGGAAAGTCGGATTAAAAAAACCTTGTCTCCTTTAAGGTGAAATGGCTGTTTGGCTGTCGGTTCCAGATAATAAACAAAAATTTCGTTATCGGTCAGAAGGAAAAGTTTGGTTTCGTCGGGTGAAAAGCTGGCATCCAGGACGCCGGCTTGGATAAATTGAAGCTCTTTAGTCTCTTTGTTCAATAAATAAAGTTTTTGATCGGCGCCTAAAAGAGCGATTTCTTGCGACCCGCCTAAAATCAGGCGGGAAGTCATGTTTTGTTTTACTCCATCAGTCAGAATATTGGTAGGGGAAACTTGTTTCGGCTGTTCGTCGGAGGAAAGATTTTTGGTGAAGATCATTGAACCCGGATCTTTTATAAAATAACCGTTACCGTTTCTAATTTTAATGTCTTGAGCCTGGATATTGCTGTTTTGGAGATCTCGCGCGAACTGTTCTTTGCTCTTTGTTTCTTCAGGCGCGATTAATTGTCCCAAGGAGGTAATGTCCGGTTGCAGTTGAATCAGGGGGTTTTTCAGAGGTAAAAAAATATTTCGAGCCTCGGCCACTTGGTAGGGGCTAATTAAAAAAGTTTTTTCCCAGGAAAAGCGATTATCCGCTTTAACTTCTATTTTATGGGGGCCGGGCTTTAGTCTCTTCACGAGAGCTGGAGTAGTATCCTGGTATTTCCCATCAACAAAGACCAGGGCCGAGGACGGCAGGGACGCGACGTAGATTGACCCGGTTTTGATTACTTTGAAGGTGGTAAAATCAAAATAATAGCCAAAAGCGTAGAAAGAGATGAGCGGCGCTATCAGGAAGAATAAAGCCACAAAAAGCCAAAATAAGATTCTGCGGGTAATTTTATTCATATTCGTTTAAACTAGTATAGCCCCAAACGGGGCGAATTTCAATATAACCGCTCGGAGACATAAAAAATCGACTGGGCGGGCCCTGGATCTCTCCTTGTATTTGGCACCTTTTTTGTTTATGATAGAAAGGCTATGAATAAGGATAAATTTAGAATCATCGGAGGCAAATCTCTAAGGGGAGAAATTGAGGTCAACGGAGCAAAAAATGCCGCTACGCCAATCCTGGCTGCGACTTTGCTTACTCCAAAGCCTTGTGAGATTGAGAACATTCCACTGATTGAAGACGTCTTCCGGATGCTAGACATCCTCAAAAGCATAGGCAGCCAAGTGGAATGGTTGGGGAAACGGAGGGTTAGAATCACCAACAACGACTTGGATTTGAAGAGTTTAGACCAAGACATCATTTGCCGACTGCGCTCTTCGATCTTACTTTTGGGTTCGCTTTTCGCTCGTTTTGAAAAGTTTAAAATCGCCCAACCCGGCGGCTGTATCATTGGCGCCCGCCCGGTGGGTACCCACATTGACGCTTTAGCCGCTTTGGGCGCGGAGATTACTCAAGACAGAAATTTTTACTATGTCAAAAAAAACAAGTCCGGAGAAAAACCGGAGAAACTTCGCCGGATTGTCCTTGAAGAATTTAGCGTAACCGCCACCGAGAACGCGATGATGGCGGCCTCAGTCTTGCCCGGACGCACAGAAATTCATCTGGCCGCCGCCGAGCCCAACGTTGAAGACCTGGGAAGATTTTTAAACAAGATGGGAGCGAAAATAAAAGGGCTGGGAACGCACACGCTGGTGATTGACGGGGTGAAAAGTCTTAAAGGCGCCAAGCACACTCTGATTCCCGACCCCGTTGAAGCCGGAACCTTTATTATTCTGGCGGCCATTTGCCGGGGGAAAGTGGAAGTGAAAAAAATAAATCCCGAGCACTTGGATCTCCCGATCTTAAAATTAAGGAAGATGGGCGTCAATCTTGAGTTGAACAAAAATTCTATTTTGGTCAATCCCTCAAGAAGTTTCCGAGCGGCCCAGATAAAAACTTTGCCTTACCCGGGCTTACCGACTGATTTGCAGTCGCCTTTTGGGGTATTCGCGACCCAAGCCGAAGGCACGACCTTAATCTTTGATCGGATGTACGAAGGCAGATTCAAATATATTGACGAACTGAAAAAAATGGGCGCTAGCGCCATTGTGGCCGATCCGCACCGAGTTTTAATCACGGGGCCGACACCGCTTTATGGAACAAAAATTACCAGTTATGATTTGCGCGCCGGCGCCAGTTTGATTATGGCGGCTTTGGTGGCCGAAGGAGAATCGGAAATATCCGAAGTTTATCAGGTAGACAGAGGTTACGAAAAAATTGAAGAAAGGCTGCAAAAAATCGGAGCAAACATTGAAAGAATAAAAACGGAGTGAGGCCTTTAACCTCCGGTGATTTTATATAAATTGAAAAATAAAGACCATGGTCAGAAAAATAGGGATTGACTTGGGTACGGCCAATACTCTGGTTTATGTGCCCAAAAGAGGAGTGATCATCAACGAGCCCACGGTCGTGGCGGTGTCTTTGGACGATAACAAAGTCTTGGCGGTGGGCGAGGAGGCGAAGATGATGCTGGGACGCACTCCCGACACGATTGTGGCCTCGCGGCCGTTGAAAGACGGCGTGATTGCGGATTATCGTCTCACGGAAGCGATGCTTCGTTATTTTATCAACAAAGCCACCGGTTCCTGGCGGATATTCAGACCGGAGGTTATGGTCGCAGTCCCGGCCGGCATTACCTCAACCGAAAGAAGAGCGGTGGTGGATGCCACTTTGCGAGCCGGAGCCAAAGCGGCTTTTGTCGTTAAAGAGCCGGTGCTGGCGGCCATTGGCGCCGGGATTCCCATCAATGAACCAGCCGGCAATATGATTTGCGATATTGGCGGCGGAACCTCCGAGGTGGCGGTAATCTCGTTAGGCGGTATTGTGGCTTGCTCTTCTGCCAGAGTCGGGGGCAATCGGATTGATAATGCTATCGCCGAATATATTCGCAAAAAATATAATTTGGCCATTGGCGAACATACCGCCGAAGATATTAAAATTGCGATCGGATGCGCCGTGGCGCAAAATGAAGAAGAAGCCTTTGAAATCAAGGGAAGGAATTTGGTAAGCGGACTGCCCAAGAATGTGACTGTTTACAGCAACGAAATATCCGAGGCGATTGAAGAAGAATTGCAGGAAATAATTCAAACAATTAAAAATGTCTTGCAAGAAACGCCGCCGGAATTGGCGGCTGACGTGATGAACCGCGGCATTATTCTGTCGGGCGGCTCCAGTCTCCTGCGCAAATTGGATGTGCTAATTTCCGAAGCCACTGGTGTGCCTTGTTATCTGGCGGAAAATCCTAAATATTGCGTCGCCCAAGGGGCGGGTATTGCCCTGGAACATCTGGATGTTTACAAGAGAAGTATAATGAGCAGAAAATAAAACCCGGGTCCAAAAGGAAAAATAACTATTAATCTCATCAAAAATATGGCTAGAGGTCTCAATATGGGTGTCTTTAAGGAGATGACTTCTCCGGAGGCGCATCGACGGGCTGAAAAAAGTGAAGAAAGCGAGCAAGAACTTAATTCGGAATGGTGGAATGAAAAAATACGAGCAGCCAAAGACAAGTTAAAAGCCGGAGTGCAAGCAGGCGAGATAAATGAAAAGATGGGCATTGGCAAGACGGCCCAGGACTTTTCTCTTTTTGCAACCACGGAAACAAAGAAAGATCTGAGCGGTCTATTCCGCGAAGAAATCAAGGCACTTTACAAAAAGTGGGGGAAAGATGACTACGAGTTGGAGATTTTGTTGGCTGTCTGGGACGCGTTGCGGGAGCAAAAGACAAGACATTAAGACGGCGAAAAAAATAAGACTTCTTGCCAATTGGCAAGAAGTCTTATTTTTTGGGAGAGAAAATTAGTAAAACTTTTTGATTACCGAGGTTACTACGCCGCCGATGCGCAAATCATTTTGCGGACGAATTGGCGGATAATCTTTATTGGCGGGGAAAAGAACAACTTCCCCGTCTTTCTTTTGAAAATATTTCATTGTCCAACTGCCATCAACCTCGGCAACGACGATGTCGCCGTTTTTTGGCTCTTTGTCTTTTTCCACGATCACCAAGTCATCAGGAACGATGCCGGCTTCAATCATGGACAGACCGGTGACCTTGAGCATATAGTTCTGTTCGGGCCGGGTTAGCAGATATTGATCGAGAGAGATCGTAGCCATTATTTCTTGTTCGGCCAGCGTGGGGAACCCCGCCTCAATCGTGCCTAGCACTTTTAACTGATGGTTGAGATTCTTGGGGAGAAGCTTGCCCTGTTCGTCTTTTTCAATAATATTTTCCGAAATTAATTTTTCGGTCAGTTTCCAGGCGGAGTTAACCGAACTGTAACCAAAAACTCGCATCATCTCCCGGTACGAGGGAAGACGTTTTCTGTCTTGATAAAACTTACGTAATTTTAAAGTGGCTTTTTCAACTGAATTCATTTTTGAAAATAAGATTAAAATAAAAATTATTATCCTGGAAGGAAAGTCGAGTATGCCGTATTAGGCGATGTGGGAATATTTAAACTCATTTAAATATTCCCACGATGGTCACGATAACTAAAGCGATTGTTGTGAAGACTAAAGCTTTTGTCCAAAAGTTTAAAATTTTTGCCGATTTTGAACTGGTCAGCGAGAATTCTTTCACCACGTCCTTAAAATTGTTTAGACACATAGCCAGTTCTTTATCGGTTTTTAATTTTAACAGCGAGATTAAATAATTTTGGAAATTCGGTGCTTCTGAGCTTGGATTTAAGCCATATTTGTAACCGCCATTTTGTATCCCTTTTATCAGTTCTTCCGCTGAGGAACTTCCATCATATTTTTCTAGTGCCTCTTTTAAGCTCCCCATATTAGGTTTAAAAATAAATAGTTGGCTGTCTCTCTAACTATATTATAAGTGAACAATAGTTCGTTGGCAACTGTTTTGGTTGTGGATAAAAAATCTCCGCGCCGGGTTGGCGCGGAGCGGCTTGCCTAGGCGAGCATAATAACCGGGAGGTCTTGCTCTTGGGGCTGGCCCAGGGCTTTGGCCAGGGCCGAAAGGGCGGCCTCTCCGGCAGGAAGGAGCACTTGAACCAGCAAAAAGCTTTCGTGCTCTTTCGCCAGCCCGACATCGCCCGTCTCGTTTGGGCAGGAGACGATGAAGAGGTTTTCCCCAGGAATGGGTTTCCTTAGGCGGAGAGACATAGCCTCCACCTCCGAGGGTTTGAGGAAAATAAAAGTTTTCATGGAAAGCCCCCTTTTGTGTGTTTCACTTGCGTAGAATATTACCACCAAACAATGTTTTTTTCAAATCAAAAAAGTGTGAGGAACTAGATTAAAAAAAGCCCGCGCGAGGTGTTGCGCGGGTTGGGCTTTGCCTTGGGCTACTTTTTTGGGACCTTGGCAAAGCGATTGCCACGAGAGAGCCTTTTTTGAGTGAGACGTTGCTCCTCGCTTAAAGGCGTTGGCCGTTCAAGTTCTTCTTGCGCTCCGGTTTTTCTTGCCAGGGTTGTCTCTCGCTGTTGTTGCCGTCTCTCTAATTCTTTCTCCGGCCCGACACTCCAAACTTCAAGCGCCTGGTCTAGTTTCAGGCAAAGGCGAAAAGCGGGCTTTCCAAGGTTCAGCCCTAGGTACGCGGCCGCCAGAGATGCTATTATGATAATGACCAGCTCATCGGTTTCCGCTTGAGCGGCCAGGAGCGAGATTGCCGCTCCCAGAATTCCCCAGGCCGAGGAGCGGCGCCAGAATTGCCCCGGCGAACAAGGCTATCGCCAGAGAAGCAAGTGGCAGCAGGAGGAGGGAATTATCAAAGTGCGGCCTGGAGTGGGCCAACATTGCCGATATGGCCAGGCTGGCGATGCCGGCAAAGGCGCCTAACCACTTCTTGAGAGGGGGTTTTCTACCGGCGTTAGCGGTTGCATGAGTTCTCCCTTTGGATAAAGTGATTTTATGCCATATCAGCAATTAACTTATAAGCCAATGACAAAAATCGGGATTAACGCCACGGCGGCGTTTAAAAAAAGAAGAACCGGCGTAGAAGAATACGTTTATCGTCTTTTGGAAGCGGTGGTCCGGCTCAAAGAGGCGGAAAAACAGGAGTTTGTTCTCTATAAAGACAGGCGCGATCAAAGCGAGCTTGGTTTTGTCTTGCCAAAAAATTTCACAACCAAAGAGATGTACTCGCCGGTAGCTTGGACGCAGACGAGGCTAGCGGCAGAAATGGTTTTTAACCGACCCGATGTCTTGTTTATCCCCGTTCATATTTTGCCTCCAGCTCATCCGGAGAATTCAATTGTGACGATTCATGGCCTGGAATATGAATATTTTCCGGAATACTATTCAAAACTTTTTTTGCGTTATGTTCGTTGGTCAACGAAATACGCGGCCAAACATGCTCGCCGAATTATTGCCGTTTCAGAGGCGACAAAAAACGATTTAGTAAGCTTATATGGAGCGAAGCCGGAAAAAATAGAAGTGATTCACCACGGCTTTTTGAACCGGGAGGCGGGGGCTGGGAGTCAAAACAAAGCCCAAAACCAAAAACCGTTCTTGTTGTATTTGGGCAGAATTGAACTAAAAAAAAATATTTTGGGGATTTTGGAGGCCTATCAAATTTTGAAAAATAGGCATCAAATTTCGCACGAACTAATTTTGGCTGGCAGTCCGGGATTTGGGTATGAAAAAATAAAAAATAAAATTTCTCAAATGGCTGGCCTTAAATCACAAATTAAGAATCTTGGGCATGTTGACGAACAAACCAAGTGGCAGTTGTTGGCAAATGCCGACGCCTTTTTATTCCCAAGTTTCTACGAGGGATTTGGCCTGCCGATCCTTGAGGCACAGTCCGTCGGGACGCCGGTTATCGCGGGCAATATTTCTTCAATGCCTGAAATCGCCGGCGCGGGAGCGATTCTTGTTAATCCGCGAAGTCCGGAAGAAATTGCCGCGGGGATCTATCGGGTGCTGAACAGAAAAGAGGAAAGAAAATTGCTAATTGAGCGGGGATTAGATCGGAA
>JAKAHB010000005.1 GCA_021815315.1 bacterium
TTTGCTCCTGGGGGTCGGTTTAAAGGCTACCAGCGGGAATATTTATCTCTGGCCCCAAGCCCTCCCCACTTTTTACCGGGGGCTTTCTTATCTTTTGTTTAACGTGATAGCGGCGCTTTTTTGGTTTTTTATTTTTAACTATTTTCGTATTAAAGACAAATTGAATGTTGAAAGGCTATAGGGTAAAAAAAAATTCCAGAGAAGTCATCGAACCGGAAGAGATATTTGTCGATTCTCATCTGCAAAAAAATTCCGACGACGAACTGCTTTTGGGACACAAGATGGAATCCCCGGTGGCCAAAAAGGCGATCGTATTTTTTTTGGCTTTAGGCGGGTTAGTGTTTTTGACTATTTGGGCCAGGGTTTTTCAACTACAATTTTTGGAAGGAGCAAAATATAAGGCCTTGGCCCAAAATAACCAATTTTATCTTGTTCCGATCTTGGCGCCTCGCGGACTTATTTATGACCAAAATAAAAAAATTTTGGCTCAAAATAAAGCTGCCTACGCGCTACTCTTGAACTTCCGCTCGCTAGGGGCAAACCGGGAGCAGCGAGAGGCTAAAATTTCGGAGCTGCGTAAATTGGTTAGTCCGGACAAGGACATGGGCGAAGACCAATTACGAGGTTTAATTGAAAATCCTCCTAACGAAGCGGTTATGATTAAGACAGAGCTGGGGCACGAAGAGATGCTAAGTCTGGACGCCAAAAAAGAAGAGTTTCCTGGCTTACTGATTCAAGAATCAAGTCGGCGCTATTATCCGTTTGGGGAAGAAATCGGGCACCTTTTGGGCTATTTGGGTCGCATTACCGAAAAAGAAAAAGAAATTTACCCCCATTATTTTTTGACCGAAAAAGTTGGGAAAAGCGGCTTAGAATTTTCTTACGAATCTTTTCTAAGAGGTCAGCCTGGTTACAAAAAATATTTTTTTAACGGCGAAAACGGCAACAACGAAGATTTGTCCTACGAAGAAAAAAGCAAATCCGGCAACAGCCTTATTCTAAATCTGGACTTGGGGCTGCAAAGGAAGCTTTACGCGAGTCTAAACAGTGCGTACGTGGCTCAAAGAAAACAGGACCGAGAAGTCGAGGGTGCTTCGGCGGTTGTTATTGACCCTAGAAACGGAGCGGTGAGAGCGATGGTTAGCCTTCCTTCTTTTGATGATAACAAATTTTCCATCGGGCTTACCGAGCAAGATGTCGCCAATCTTTTTAACAACGAAACCAAGCCTCTTTTTAATCGGGCGATTGCCGGGCAATATCCTTCCGGGTCAGCCATTAAGCCGATCATGGCGTCGGCCGCTCTTGAAGAAAAAATAATTACTCCGACCAAACAGATTGACGACTTACACGGAGTTTTAACGGTATCAAGCCCGTTTGATCCAAGTGTAACGTATTCCTTTAGAGATTGGGCTGTGCATGGCGTGGTTGATCTCTATTCGGCTATTGCTAAATCTTGCAATATTTATTTCTATGAAATTGGAGGGGGCTATAAAGACCAACTGGGGCTAGGGATTGAACGCATCAGTAAATATTTTTTAAAGTTTGGCTTGGGAAAAAAAACAAACATAGATTTGCCGGGCGAGCAGGAGGGGCTGGTGCCTACGCCGCAATGGAAGAAAGAGACAAAAAACGACCAATGGTATATTGGCGACACCTACCACGTTTCTATCGGGCAAGGCGGTTTTTTGGCTACCCCCTTGCAGATGGTATCAGCAATCGCTGCTATTGCCAATGGTGGCAAGATATATCAGCCCAGGGTTGTTGACAAAATCGTTGATTCAGAAGAAAATATTATCAACGAGTTTAAGCCGAAAATTTTAGCCGAAAACATAATCAATGACGTTAATCTGGCTGAAATACGCAAAGCCATGCGTCAAACAGTAACCGATGGTTCGGCTAGGCAGATGTCTTCCTTGCCGGTGGCGGTGGCCGGAAAAACCGGAACGGCGCAAACAGGAAAGGGCACCCTGACTCATGCTTGGTTTGTCGGCTTTGCTCCTTACGAGAAACCGGAGCTGGCTATCGTTGTGATGGTGGAGAACGCGGGCGAGGGCCACGCGGTAGCCGTGCCAGTGGCTCAAGATGTTCTTGGTTGGTATTTTTCTTCTCACTAGATTATCCGCAAAAACTGATTGCCAAAAAAAATAATAAAAAAGTCCATAGGCGCAAGCCTATGGCGATTCATTTTAATGAGCTTCTAATATTAAATAACTATTATGGAGAACTATATCAGTCGAGAGGGCTTGGAAAACCTAAAAAAAGAATTAGAAATTCTGAAAGTGAGAAGACGTGAAATCTCTCAACTCTTGGAAGAGGCAAAAGCCCTGGGAGACCTTTCGGAAAATCACGAGTATCACGAAGCTAGAGAAGCTCAAGCTTTCAACGAGGGCAGGATCCAAGAGCTGGAAGAAAAGATAAAAGATGCTAAGATAATAACAGGGAGAGGGAATTCAGAGGTGCGTATCGGCTCGGTCTTAACGGTTAAGTTCAATGGCGATAAAAGAAATTTTATAATTGTCGGTTCGGAAGAAGCAGATCCGGTTAATGGAAAAATTTCCAACGAATCGCCGATTGGCAAAGCTTTTCTCGGAAAAAAAGTTAGCGATGAAATAGAAGCGGAAACACCCAGTGGCAAAAAGATTTATAAAATCGTGGAAATAAATTAGCGTTCCATCTTGAGCCGATTTTCAAATTTGTTTTTTGTCCTAAAATTTGTGCTCGCATCAATATTATGGCTTCTGCCGAAGAAATAAGGGAAGAAAAAAAGAAAAAAGTGACCGCTTTCAGGGCTGGCGGTGTTGACCCCTATCCGGCTACGGTTGGCAGTTTTTTGTCCATTGAAAAAACGTTGGAAGAGTTTGACCGGTTGGAGCAAGGCGAAGAAGAAATTTCGGTCGTGGGCAGGATAATGCTGTTGCGCCCTCAAGGCGGTTTGGTTTTCGGGCAGATAGAAGACGAATCGGGGCGCTTGCAATTCTTTTTTGACAAACAGGGACTGGGAGAAGACAAATTCAAAATACTGGCCGATAATTTTGAAGTGGGAGACATTGCCAAGCTTTCTGGCGTCTTGTTTGAAACTAAACGGGGCGAGAAAACCATCAGAGTCGGAAATTATGCGATGCTGACAAAAGCCCTGCGAGCTTTGCCGGAGAAATGGCACGGCCTGCAAGATTCTGAGAAAAGATTGCGTCGCCGCTATTTGGATTTGCTTTTAAACAGAGAAACAAGGGATGTCTTCCATAAAAAGGCCGTTTTTTGGGATGGCGTGCGGGAATTTTTAAAAGAGGAAGGCTTTTTGGAAGTTGAAACGCCGGCCTTTGAGGCGGTCCCCGGCGGAGCCGAAGCGGAGCCATTTGTCACCCACTACAACGCCTTGGACCAAGACTTATACTTGAGAATCTCGCTCGAATTACCGCTAAAAAGATTGCTCGTCGGCGGTTTCCAAAAAGTTTTTGAAATCGGCCGCGTGTTTCGCAACGAAGGAATGGATGCGGCTCACTTGCAAGATTATACGGCGATGGAGTTTTATTGGGCCTATCACGACTTGAAAGACTTAAAAAAAATAGTTCAGGACCTTTATCAGTTTGTCATCAAAAAAACTCTGGGCGGGTTGAAGCACTCTTCTGGCGAAACGGAAATTGACTGGTCGGGCGAATGGCCGGAGATTGATTACTTTGAGCTATTTAAAGAAAACACGGGGCTTGATTTAAACGAAGTCTCGGACGATGATTTGAGAGCCAAAATCAAAGAACTTAAATTAAAAACAGACTTGAACGTGGAGAAACTTGGTCGTGGAAGAATGACCGATCTAATCTATAAAAAAACTTGCCGGCCAAAACTTATTCAACCTTGCTTTTTGGCGGGACATCCCTTGGAAATTTCTCCGTTATCAAAAAAAGACCCGCAAAATTCTAAAAAGGTTTTGCGTCTCCAGCCGGTGGCAGGCGGAGCGGAGCTGGGGAACGGTTTTGCCGAGCTTAACGACCCTCAAGACCAACGAGAACGTTTTGAGGCACAAGTGAAGTTACGGGAGGCCGGCGACAAAGAGGCGCAAATGATGGACGAGGATTTTGTGGAGGCGCTAGAATATGGCATGCCGCCCGCGGCGGGATTTGGCTTGTCGGAACGCCTGTTCGCTTTCATTATGAATAAGTCCGTTCGGGAAACAACGCTTTTTCCAGCGGTGAGGAAAGAAGAGTAAACTCGTTTAAATCTTTTAATTTAGTTTATGTTGGACATCAGGTTTATTCGCGAAAATAAAGAAGCAGTCGCGGAAGCGGCTAAAAATAAAAACATCAATTTGGACATTGATGAGCTTTTGGTCTTAGACGAGCAAAGAAGAGAACTAATCGCCAAATCGGAAGAGACAAGGGCCGAGCAAAAAAAACTGGGCAAAGAGGACATCAAAAAGGCGAAAGAACTGAAAGACCAATTCAGAGAGCTGGAAACTCAATTAAAAAAAATTGAGGATAAATTTAACGAACTGATGGTCAAGATGCCGACTGTTCCCTCCTCAGACACTCCGGTCGGGAAAGACGAATCGGGCAACATTGAGATTTCAAAATGGGGTGAGCTCCCTAAGTTTAATTTTACGCCCAAAACCCATATTGAACTTGGCCAGGCGCTTGACATCTTAGACCTAGATCAGGGCGCCAAAGTGGGAGGTTATCGGGGTTACTACGTTAAGAACGACGGTGTTTTATTGATGATGGGCTTTTTGATGTACGCCTTGCAAAAAATGGCGGCCAGAGGTTACAATCCGATGATTCCCCCGACTTTGGTCAAGGATTGGCCATTGTTTGGTAGCGGTTATTTCAAAAGCAGAGAATACGATTCAGAAACAGACGAGATTTATCAGGTGGCCACTGGCGACAAAGAGGCCGATGGCAGTTATTCGGGCGAAAAAAAATTTCTGGTGGGGACAGCCGAGCCCTCATTGCTGGCTTATTTTTCCGATAAGGTCTTGGACGAAAAAGAACTACCGGTTAAGGTTTGCGGTTATAGCCAATGTTATCGCAGCGAAATTGGCAGTTATGGCAAGGATACCAAGGGGATATATCGCGTTCACGAATTTATGAAGATAGAACAAGTGGTAGTTTCAAGAGCCGACTTGGACGAATCCACTAAAATTCAAGAGGAAATGGTGGGAATTTCCGAAGAATTGCACAAGGATTTGGGCTTGCCCTATCGAAAATTACAAATTTGCACCGGGGATATGTCGGCTGGGAAATACCGCGCTTTTGATTTGGAAGCTTGGATGCCCGGACTTAATAAATATGGCGAAACCGGCTCAGCTAGCAATTTTGTTGATTGGCAGGCGCGAAGATTAAACGTTAGGTATAAAGACAGCGAAGGAAATAAAAAATTTGCTTACCTGTTAAATAATACCGCTCTGGCTTCACCGAGGACATTTATCGCCATTTTAGAAAATTACCAGCAGGCGGATGGAACGGTAATTGTGCCGGAAGTTTTACGGCCCTTTGTAGGGAAAGAGAAGATTGGGCCGAAGAGGTAACGGCCTGAGCCGCGAGAATGTTTAATGGGGGCAAAATTATGATTGAGCGTCGCAAAAAAAAGGAAAACAAAAAAAAGGAAAAACTTTTCAAGCATTTCCTTTTTTTTGTTTTACCGACAATTTTAATAGTCGGGCTTTTTTATTTGATTGTCGTTTCGCAATATTTTCAGATAAAAAACATCAACTTTTCCGGCAGTCAAGAGATCGCGGTTTCCGATCTTGAAATTTTCGCCAACAGTTTTCTGGCTGGCAGCGGCCGGCTGGGAAAAAACCTGATCTTCTTTAATGAAGAAGCTTTTGTCGGCAAATTGCGGCAATCTTTTTCCGGCGTCAAAACAGCGGAAATTAAAAGGATCTGGCCGGGAGAAATTCAGGTAACAATTACCGAGAGAAAACCCGAAGCTATTTTTTGCGCGGTTAATCTGGCCGGACAACCGGAAGAAAAAAAACCGGTCTCTTCGGGCGATACCGCCAAAAACAACAATGGCGCGCGTGACGGTCAACAAACAACAACGGACACCGTTAAACCGATTACGTCGGTGAAAGAGCAGCCGTTGAAGGATTTTTGGGACAAAGCCATAGTCAGAGGCTGCTACTTTATTGACAACGAAGGCATAACCCTAAAAGATGCTGCTTTAATCTTGGGTGGACGTTATCCCGGAATAATGGCCGAGGCGGGAGACTTGCTTTTGGGGAAACAGGTAATGACGGAGGAGCTCGTATCCGCGGCCAAGGAAATTCAGCAAGGCTTAACCGGCTTAGGGCTTAATCCTCGCAAGTATTTTCTTTTCAGCCGAAACAAAGAAATGAGAGTTTTGATAAATGACCAGTGGACGATTATTTTTGATTTGGGCACCGATTTGAACCGGCAATTGTCGGTTCTGGGGCGTTCTCTGAAAGAGGAAATAAAGGAGCGGGCAGTCAGCCTTGATTATATCGATTTGCGAGTTGAGGGCCGAGCCTATTATCGCTTGCGCTGAGGAGGATCTTAAAGGCTAGAATTTTTAAATCCCCCGCTGTTGGCGGGGGATTTTGTGCCGTTTTTTATTTTATTTTATACACCCAAATAGATTGGCCGATTTTAGCGACCGGCTCCAAGTTTTCCAGCCACCGGTAGTAACCGTTTTTACCATTAAAGCTCGAGGTTGGTCGACCCAAGTCGTTTTGGCGGTAGGTCATGGACAAGGCGAGGTAGTTGCTTTGGGTTAGTTGCTCCCTCTGGTAATGTCCGTGCCACACAAGCGCCCGATTGCCAAAATAATAATCGGGGGAACTGCCGCCAAAATAATCAAGATAGATTTTGTCCACGCCATTTTGGTCAGCCCAAGTTTTAAGTCGTTTTAAATCTTGTCCCCAGTCCAAATTCGAGTCAACGGTATATTTGTAGCCGTTTTGTGGTCCGCCGATGGATTCGTTAAAATAAGCCAGAAAACTTGGGTAAACAGCGACCACGGAAGCAACGCCAAAAGCCAAAATGAAAGCGACCAGCCCTTTTTTAAAACGAGAATTATTTAAAAAGCAGTTGCTGACGCAAGTGTCATCGTTTAACCAAAGAGAGATTTGGCCGCTGACCAAAAGATAGATAAACGGAAAAGTTGGCAAGATATGGCGCACTCCGATATTCAGGTTAGCCGAAAAAACGCTGGTATACCAATAGATGACGACAACGGTCAACATAGATAATTGAGGAAAGACCGATTTAAGCCAAAGAGCAAAATTGTGTTGGTTGTTTCTTCCGCAGTAAAGATTTTTTAAAAAATAAAAAAAGGCGATTAAGGTTAAAAGATGCAAGGCCAGAGTCTCTTTGATCAGATAGGTAATCGGGAAATAGCTTTTCCAGCCAAGCGAGGCGACTTCGCCCATAAAATAGGTAGTGTTGCCGCCAAGCGCTCGTTGAAAAACCATGGCGACGCCAAATAAATACTGGGCCAAGGCGCGCAAGACCGGTTTGCCGGCCATCCAATGGAGCAAGGAGGAGACAAGGTGGACGGGAGAGCTGCCCAAGATAAAGTCAATGTCCCTTTGTTGCAAGCCGGCCGGGTAATGCCAGACGTGGAAGAGATAGACCGGAATAACGACAAAAATAATGCCGACCAACCCCAGGCTTAATAATTTACCGAAATAGTTTGAAAATCGAGTAATAAATTTTTGTTCTTTTTCTTTTAGAAAAACGTAAACCAGCGTCAATAAAATAAAAGCGGGGATTAAAAGAACAGTAGAGAACTTAGCCAAAAGTGCTAAGCCGAAAATCAAGCCGGCTTTAGCGGTATTTTTCCAATCGGGCGTTTTGAGCCAATGAGAAAAATAGTAGAGAGCGATAAAAAAGGCGGTCGCGGCTCCAACATCGGTAGTGACAAAACGACAATGAGCCAGGACAGTCGGAGAAAAAGCGTAAAGGACCGTGGCCAAAAGAGCCGCTTTGTCTCCATAGAGTTCTTTGGCCCAACGAAAGACGAAAAATCCCAAAAGAAGCATCAACAACAGGAATGGCAGACGGCCCCAGAAAAGCATCGCGTCAGCGTTGTTGCCGGCCTGGTACATGAAATAGGAACCAAAATCCCACTGGCCGTTGATGTCTTGCGTCCAGGCTTTGTAGTTATCAGGAAAATTTATTTTATTGCCGGTAATTTTAGACCAACCCCAGACGGACAAGCCGGCTAGATCCTTTAACAGCGGCGGATGCTCGGGATTGAGCCGCATATCTTGTTTTACGATATACGAATAGCCGGCGGGCAAGTGCGCCACCTCGTCCATAATGGCGGAATCGCCTCGCAGACTGAAAAAGGCAAGCGTCACCGAGGCCAAAAGTATAACCGTCGCGATAAGTTTTGTTCTCATGATAATAAGTTTATATTTTATTTTATTGTTAGATATTTAATTTCCCCCTCCCGTTTTAAGTCTCCTCCGAATTTCTTTTGCAACTTCTGCCAGACTTGGTTATCGTCGGTTAGCAGAAAAATGGAAGTTGGCTGATTTTTGTTCAGCCGCAGATTTTGCCAGTCGTCTCGCTTGAGATATTCTTGGTTGGGCGCGGGATAGCTTAAAAACATTGTGCTTTGAGCGGCGACAGAAACACCATCCGGATAGGGCACGGGAACGCCATTCTCGTTAGCGATGATAATTTTGCGCTCACCTTGGGGGCGGTTCTTTATTGTTTCCGCCAAAAATCTATAGGACTGATTAAAGGCGCCGGCGACTTCTTTATTTTGTCCCCAGATAATGAAATATTGAGAGAAACTGACGGGGAGAAAAGAGATTAGGACCAAAATCAAAACAGTAAATAGAGCTGTTTGCGTTTTTTTTGATTGGAACTTTTTAACCCACGAAAGAAGCAGCCAAAAACCCAGAGCGGCTAAAATGCAGGAAGGGACCAACGAACCGATGCTGCGCAAAGCGTGGGGCACCCCCTCGTTAGTCAAAAAAGCTGGAGCCAACATAATGCCCCACCACACAAGCAGTAACCACGAATATTCCAGCCTTTTTAATTTTCCCTGGCGATAAAGCTTGGGACTGAAAATTGAGACCAAGCACCAACCCAGCCCCAAAAGAAACAACAAGCCTACTGGGTATGAAAGTAAGGGTTGGCCGGACAAATTATGCCGCCAATTACTGTCGCCATAAACATTAAATTCTCCCAAGGTTTTGATCAGGCTCCAGGCGGCGGCTTTTAGAGGCGAAGCGGAAGTTAGCACTGAAACTTGGGTAGAGCGCCCCATGAAATATTCGGGGTGCTGGTAAAAATATTTGGCGATGGGAAAGACGGTTACGATCGCGAAAATGGTGAAAACGACCCAGCGCCAGAGCCTTTCTTCAAAAAAAGTTTTCCACCAGCCTTTATATTTTTTTTGAGAGAATTTGAAGATGTCAAAAACCAAAGGAACCGCCAAAATTACCGGAGCGACGCGAAAGGCAATGTAGGTGTGAAATCCCAATCCAAAAAGAATGCCTGCCAGGGCAAAACCCCAAGCATTCTTTTTGCGCAGACCCCAATAAATAAAGGCCAGGCTGGCGGTAATCAACAAGGGGACGGCAATGGCGCGAAAAGCGATGCGGGAGAAATTAATGTGCCAGACAGAAATGGCGACTAAAAAAGAGCTCAACAGGGAAACAAGATAAGCCTTTTTGCCCTTAAACAGCCAGAAGCAGAGAAAAGCGACAGCCAGCACGGTCAAAATCCCGATGGCCATAGACGGTAATTTTGATTGCCAAATGCCGACGCCGAAATATTTAAAAGAGAGAGCCATCAAATTGATGAACAGTCCTTCGCGGCCGTTGTTATCAACGTAAAATATTTTATAATCACCGGTTTTTACGGCCTCCAGCGCGTTGTTGGCGTTGGTAGCCTCATCGGGATAAAGCGAGGGTGGAATTTGGCTGATATGCCAAACTCTAAAAAAAGTGGCGATAATCAAAATTAAAAATAGAAGAAACCAATAAGTTTTTTTCTGCATATATTGTGTTAATAATACACTCTTCTCATTATACAATATCTTTACTTTTATGTTAAAGGATGGTAGTTATTGAAGAAAGAGATAACCCCTAGCGGGAGGAGGACGCTAATGTCCAGTAGCTTTTTGCTGGTTAACACGGAGAGCCTGCGGGATCTCAAGGCTTTACAGGATTTTGTTCTGGCGCGCGCGGTCAACCTAGGAGGAAGTTGGGAGCCTGCCAATTTACCGGTTCCAGACAAAGGCTGGGAAGATCTCACCGGTCTTTGTCCCTTTGTGGGGCAGCTAACCTTACTGGCGACTCGCCTGGGGATATCCGAGCGGGAATGCACGCAGGGGGACAGGAAGTTCACCTTCTGCGGTTCCCGGGTGAGTCACGAAGACAACTTTGGCCCACTGGGAGGAAGGCAGGGGTTTGCTTATACTCCGTGGCCTTTTTGCTGGAGGCTACTACTTGCTTTCACCTGGGCGCTGGAGCAACGAAAGAACTTCCGCAGTTTGAAGACAGACAGTCTGAAAGCCGGAGTATTCCGGCTAGCTTCGTTGGTCTGGGGGCTTCAAGCGCTGTCTCTGGGTGACGGCCAAATCAGGGACGCCATCGGCTTGTCCGAGGGCAACCCCAATTGCCTGGTTTCGCCCAAGGGCGATTTCCAAGGCAGACAATCATGATTCCCTCCCCACCTCGGTGGGGACTTTTTATTTTTGGGACGAGAGCGGGGAAACCTCCGTTGTAAAGGCCGGGTCTTTACAAGTTATCCAGTAAAGACCCGGCCTTTACATTAGGCCGTACATTAGGCCGTCTTGCTCTGGCTAAAATCTTTTTTTTGTGATATGCTGATAAAAGCAAGACTGTGAATTTTGGCTCCGTGTTTGGAGTCTGGTTTTGTTGGAAATTTATGTTTATTTTTAGTCAGAAGTCCTCTCGCGATATCCTTAAAGATTTTTTCCCCAAGGGATTGCCGCCGGAAAAAGAAGAGGAAATTCTAGATAAAATGATTGACCTTTTGCAAAAAAGGCTGCTTTTGCGCGTGGCGGATAATTTGACTAGCGCCCAGAAAGGAGAGCTGGACGCTTTGCTAAAAAATAACGATCCCAGCGAAATCGGCGCTTTTATGGAGAAAAACGTGGAGAATATGGAAGAAGTTTTAAGCGAGGAAATAGAAAAATTAAAAAAAGAGATCGAAGAATTTGTAAAGGCGGAATAACAGGACATTAAGTTAAAAATTTTTAGCGTTAGTTTACAGACCTTTAAATCTGCAAATATGGACGATCCAATCAAAAAAGAGAAAGTGGTTCCCGAAGGCGAACCAATAAAGCCGAGGAGCCTTCCCCAAGAAGAGATGCCCCTGCCGGAAGCGGTGAAGGAGGTGCTTGGCGGGGGCCCCGAGTCTCAAGAAACAAAGAAGCAAGTCATTGAAACAGCGGCCCAGCAGGCGGTCGCTGCCGTGACACCGGCCCCAGCCGCGCTTCCCGGCGCCCCGGTTCCCTCAACAGAAGAGCAGCAGATAGAAGAGGCGGTAAATCTGGCCTTTACCAAAGGCATTGAAAACGCGATTGAGCAAATTAAAAAAAGTGGCAAAGACCACTTGTTAGACGCTTTTCATGATAAAATGGTGGACGAACTCTACCAGCGCTTAATTCAGTCGGGGAAGCTAAAACAACTGTAAATTTCAGCATAATATTTTATCAAACTCTCGTTACTTTTTTGTTAGTCTATGTTTTCTCTTGATCTTAATCTCATTTTATGGCCGACCCTGGGACTTGTTTCTTTTTTTTGCGTTTTTTTCGGTCTCTGGTTGCTGCTAAGGTCAATCAGAAATAAAGGGAACATTACTCGTTCCTTGAATATGGGCTTGCTCTCGGTGGCTCTGCCCTATTACCAGGACGAAAAAAAAGACGACAAAAGAACCGGCAAAGAGATTATCGGAGTAATGGAGCAGGTTTTTACCAGCTTCGTTAATATGCGCGAAAAAGGGCTGAGTAAATTTTTGTATTCAGAGCCCTATATTGTCTTGGAGATAGGCACGCCCAAGGGGAGCCAAGAGGCGGTTTTTTATTTTGGCGCGCCGAGACGTTATCTGGAAATCGCCAAAAAAGTTGTTTACGGCTTCTATCCCAACGCCCAAGTTCAAGAGGTTAAAGACTATAATATTTTTGAAGAGAATGGCGCTACGGCCGGGTCTTATGTCTCTCTAAAAAATAATTATTTCTTGCCGATAAAAACCTATCAAGACCTCGGCTCCGACCCCCTGGCTGAAATTGTCAGCACCCTAACCAAGTTGGAAGAGAAAAAAGAAGGAGGCGCTTTCCAATTAATTATGCGCCCGGCCAAGTCGGGCTGGAACAAAAAAGCCAGAAAAATTCTGGAAGAAATGGAACGAGGCAAAACCTTTGACCAGGCTAAAACAATCGCTTTTCGGCACCCGCTGTGGGATACGCTGGTGCGGGGCGGGAAGCAACAGCCCCAAGCAGCGCCCGAATTGGCCCCGGTGGTTTCTCTTTCCGCGCGCAAGATAGCCGAGGCCGTGCAGGGCAAAATAAGCAAAGCCGGCTTTGAGTGCAATCTGCGTTTGCTGGCTTCCGCTTCCACGATTGAACAAGCCGAGCAAATTTTATCGCAAATGGAAAGCGCTTTTTCGCAGTTTGAAAGTCCGGAGCTGAATGGTTTTAGGACCAACCGATTGACTAGGGGGGCTTTAAAAAAATCAATCT
Organism: bacterium; assembly: GCA_021815315.1. GTDB lineage: Bacteria > Patescibacteriota > Minisyncoccia > Portnoybacterales > JAKAHB01 > JAKAHB01. The sequence continues at coordinate 12,676 of JAKAHB010000005.1, forward strand.
ACTTTTTTTCTTTCAGAATTTTTAATCCCGACCAGAAAATTTTGCTCAACACCGAAGAACTATCCAGTATCTTCCACTTTTCCGTTAGCGGATCAAGGATGCCGCGCTTGAAAGCGTTGAAAGCCAAAGACGCGCCGCCTCCTTCCGGCTTACCGACGGAAGGGATTATCCTGGGAAAGAATGTTTATCGCGGCGTGGAGACTACCGTTAGAATGTCGTTGGATGATCGCCGTCGCCACCTCTATGTCGTGGGACAAACAGGAACCGGCAAGTCATATTTTCTGCGGCAATTGGCGACACAAGACATGGAAGCCGGCCACGGAATGGCTTTCTTTGACCCGCACGGCGAAGAGATAGAAAACCTTTTGGGGCTGGTTCCCCAAGAGAGGATTGAGGATGTGATTGTCTTTGACCCCAGTGACCTGGAAAGGCCGTTGGGGCTGAACATGCTGGAATATAATCCGAAGTATCCGGAGCAGAAGACTTTTATCGTCAACGAGATGATCAACATCTTTGACAAACTCTACGATCTGAAACAAACTGGCGGACCGATGTTTGAGCAGTATATGAGAAACGCCCTGCTTCTTTTGATGGACGATCCGCAGGAACAAGCGACCCTGATGGATGTTCCCAAAATTTTTGCCGACCCGGATTATCGGGCGAGACTTTTGGCTAAGTGCCGAAACGAAGTTACGCGCGATTTTTGGGAGAAAGAAGCAGAAAAAGCGGGGGGCGAAGCGGCGCTGCAAAACATCACTCCTTACGTCACCAGCAAGTTCAACACCTTTGTGGCCAACGACTACATGCGGCCGATAATCAGCCAGCCAAAAAGCGCTTTTAATTTTCGCGAAGTTATGGATTCCGGTAAAATCTTGTTGGTTAATTTGTCCAAAGGCCGCTTGGGGGACATCAACAGCAGTCTCTTGGGCATGATTTTGGTCGGGAAGCTCACCATGGCCGCTTTGTCGCGCGTGGATGTCGCGGGCGAGCAAAGACGTGATTTCTTTTTGTACATTGACGAATTTCAAAATGTAACCACGGATAGTATTAGCACGATTCTTTCGGAAGCTCGTAAATATCGTTTGGATTTGACCGTGGGGCACCAATACATCAAACAACTGCAAGAAAAAATTCGCGATGCTGTTTTTGGCAATGTCGGCTCAATCTGCGCTTTCCGGGTGGGCGCCGAAGACGCGGAATTTTTGGCCAAACAATTTGAGCCGGTATTTACGGCGGCTGATTTAATCGGCATTGATAACCGCAAGGCCTATGTTAAACTTTTAATGAGTGGAATGACCGCTTTGCCTTTCAATCTGGAGACTTTGCCGGGCAAAGAGAGCAACCTGGAATACGGGCAGAAGATCAAAGAACTTTCCAGGCTTAAATACGGGAAACTTAATCTTTAAACAGCGATGTCAATTCGCCAATAGTTATTTGGGTACTGGCGTTGCGTATCAAAATGAGCTTCACCAAAAAGGATCTTTTTGCCTCGTTGATTCTAGGCGAGGTGGCATCGTGGCTAGTTATAGCCATCATTCATAATCTTAATATTAAGATTTCTCTGACAAGGCTTTTGCCCGTGATTTTGCCGTTAGTCGTTTTGGTGGGCATGTATCTTGCTTTTTGGATCGGAAAATGGGCGGGGATCATTTGGCAGTTGGCTAAATTCGCGGCTTCGGGAGTCCTAAACACCCTGGTGGACTGGGGAGTTTTAAATCTTTTAATTTTTATCACGGGTATTGCCACCGGTTACTATTATTCTCTTTTCAAAGCCATCTCTTTTGTTATCGGGGCCACCAACAGTTATGTCTGGAATAAGTTTTGGACTTTTGAAGCCGGCGATAGCAGAGAAGCGGGCAAGGAATTTTTGCAATTCTTTGTCGTCAGCCTGATTGGTTTTGGCATCAACGTGGGAATAGCGTCTTTGATCGTGAACTATCTCCACGCTCCGGCCGGCGTTTCTTCAAAGCTTTGGGCCAACGCGGGCGCGGCCGCCGGATCGGTAGCGGCTTTGATTTGGAACTTTTTGGGGTACAAATTAATTGTCTTCAAAAAAAAGGACGCTTAGAACTTCCTTGAGAAACTTGACCTTTTCCGGCAAAAGATTTCTGATTTAAGTGTAAGCATTGTAGTTTTTAACTTTTAGTCTCTTTATGTCTAATTTGGTTTTATATCGCAAATATCGTCCGACCAAGTTTTCTGAACTGGTTGAACAGAAAGCGATTGTCAAAACAATAACTAACGCGTTGGCGGGGGACAAGCAAGCCCACGCCTATCTTTTTTGTGGGCCGCGAGGCGTCGGGAAAACAACTCTGGCGCGCTTGATTGCCAAGGCGGTTAATTGTTTAAATAGAAAAGAAGGGGAATTTGAGCCCTGCAATCAATGCCTGGCTTGCAAAAGCATCATAGAAGGCAAGGCGTTGGATATCATTGAAATAGACGCCGCTTCCAACCGGGGCATTGATGAAATTCGCGATTTACGGGAAGGCATCAGGTTCTCTCCCAGCCATTTGAAGTATAAAGTTTTTATCATTGACGAAGTCCACATGTTGACGCGGGAAGCCTTTAACGCCCTCTTGAAAACGTTGGAAGAACCGCCCGCGCACGCTTTGTTTATTCTGGCCACCACTGAAACGCACAAGGTTCCAGCCACGATTATTTCGCGTTGTCAAAAATTTGATTTTGGTCGGTTTTCGTTGGAAGCCATCACGGAAAGACTCAAGCGACTGGCCCAAGCCGAAAAAGTAAAAATAGACGAGCGCGCTTTGAATCTAATCGCGCTTAATGCCGCCGGAGGCATGCGAGACGCGGAAAGTCTGCTGGGGCAAATTATTTCCCTGCAAGACGAGCAGATTACTTTTGAAGAAGCACGTGATATTTTAGGCGTGGTAGACAACGCCAAAATTAAAGATTTTTTTGACCTGTTAATCGCCAAGGATCAAGGCGCGGCTATCAAGTTCATCAATGACCTGCTGGAGCAGGGAACGGACTTGGCCCAATTTGTTAAATCAGCTATAAATTATTTGCGCCAGTTGATGATTTTGCGGGTGGATGCTGGGTTAAACAAGCTCGCGGCGGCTGAATTGACAGACGAGCAGGTGGAGATTATAGTAAACCAGGGAAAAAAGTTCACGGAAGAGCAAACTTTACGCTTGATAAAGTTGTTATTGCAAGCGGAAAACGAAATGAAACTTTCGCCGATTGTCCAATTGCCGTTGGAATTAGTGGTAATGGACTTTTTAAGTTAATAGATTTTGCCGGGTCGTCTAACGGTAGGACAGCGGCCTTTGAAGCCGTTTATCGGGGTTCGAATCCCTGCCCGGCAGCCAGATTATAATAGGTTATGGCGACCAAGACGGGCCGAAATAATTTATGAGCGAAAATAAAACTGAAAATAACACAATCTATGTGTTTATCGACGCATCAAACCTATGGGCAGCCTTAAAGGCGAAAGGCAAGTTTATTGATTTTGAGAAAGCCACTAAATATATCAAAGAAGAATTTAGCGGAACAACTATCAAAGTTTTTTACTATACCGCATATCCAGCTGAAGGGACAAGAAGTTATAGTTTGGACGGAAGACATAAGTTTTTTACTTTCTTGAAAAAAGGCTTAGGATTCGAGGTAATCAAAAAGGAATTGAAAAGAATCAGCATCGTTGATGAACACGGAGAGGCAATTGAGGAAAAAGGGAACATGGATGTGGAAATTACTATTGACGCCATGCATCATTTAGGGAAATACAATGTAGCAGTATTTTTTACCGGAGATTCTGATTTTCTGGCGCTTGTAACTTATTTGAGAAATTACGAGAAGAAGGTTTTTATTTTTTCTTCAAAAAATAATGTATCTCAAGAGTTGAGAACGAGCGCAGACGGATACATCGACATTTTGAATCTTGAGGTTATTTGGGGCAAGAATTTAAAACACAGAGCTGAACTAAAGAAAGAGCACAAATAAAAGCCGCCCTCCTTGCGGAGGGCGACCCTTGGATGTTATACCCTTTCGGTTATGGTAACCGAAAGACATTATCAGTATAGCAGGCCGTTTGCCAAAGTCAATAGTTGCTCACATGCTAGATAATTTCTGAAATTTGACCCTGGCCGAGGCTGGTCATTCTGTTCTATCTATACCTTACCGGATTTAATCTTCGGGGGGTTTAGCCCAGGAGGGCTAGCAAAAGCAAGCAAATGAAAAAATTTATTTGGTTGGGATTATTACTGGGAAGTACAATTGGCGGGCTTGTCCCATCGCTTTGGGGCGCAGATTACTTTTCTCTTTCGGGAATTTTGTTCTCGGTGGCTGGTGGCGTTTTTGGCGCCTGGTTCGCCTATAAAGCCGGTCAATATTTCTTTTAGTTTCTGCTAAAAATTGGATACACAAATAGAGCCAAATCAAAAATAGCCGCTTTTAGCGGCTATTTTTGATTAAGAGGTTTTTAGGGTGATTATGTTTTTTCCAGCCCAAAAGTGAATGTCTTATAATCCTTGGCGAATAATTTTTGGGCGAGATGGAAAATGGTATAAGTTATGAAAAAAGCGGCAAAGACATCGATTGAGTAGTGGATGTGACCCAGCAAGGTAATTGCTCCGAACATGACCGAGGAAAGAAGAAAAATGATTCTTAGAATGCGGTTTTTCCAAAAAATTAAGGCTAATAAAAAGGGCAGGCCGGTGTGACCGGAAAAAAACAGATCTCCCCCTCCGAAAGTTATTTTTTCAATCCAGTTGCTCAAGTCCATGGGTATTTGTTGCGGAGAGGCGCCGATATGGGTAAGACCGACGAAAAAGGAGCGGACGATAATAAACAAGGCGATGCTTTTGATTATAAAAGGGATTCTTCTGGGCTCATAAACCAAAATCGCAATGGCGAAAATCCAAAACAAGATGGCGCCGTCAACAAACACAAAATCTACGTTAACAACGGGCAAATTGTCCAAAAAGACGTCGGTAACCGCGTTGCTGGCCGCGTGGGAAGCATAAACTGTCGTGCCGTAATTTAACAGCAAACCCAGGCTTAATAATAAAAAACCGGAAAGGGCGGAAAAAAGGAAAGCCCTGTTCAGCCAATGCTTTTTATGTTTTTGAACAAAGTGTCCCATATCTATTTTTTGCTAATTTGGTGTCGGATTAAAAATATTAAGGCCTTTTAACTAATACGACAAAAAACGAGTTTTTGATGCGTCAAGTCAATTTAATCTTAGTATGAGACCCACGAAAATACAAGCGAGTCGTTCGGGCAGCTGTCAGTAAAGGCCGGGTCTTTACTGGATAACTTGTAAAGACCCGGCCTTTACAACGGGCTTGGAGAAAAATAAAAAAGCCCCGCGGCTGCGGGGCGTGATTTTTGCCAGGGCCTTGGACTTGGGGCTATCTCTTCATATCCTTAGCCAGGCCGGGAAAGTTTTTCTCCAGCCACAAGGTTTGCTGAAGACGGCCGGTAAAGTTGTCGTACAACAACAGGCCAGCCCAGGCGTAGAGCAGGAGACAGGCCCAAATGAATTCCTGCCCTGAACCTACGAACCAGATCAGAGGACCCGCCACTCCCAGGAGAAAGAACAGGAGCGGCACGATGAAGATGTTGTGATAGAAGTCCGTCCAGGTGCCTTTACCCTGGAGAACCCTGATGCAGGTTGGCCATAAAATGGCCAACGCCAGCGAAAGCCAGCCCCACCACCGGGCAAAATTTCCCCAGTCGGCACTAGCGCCGTTTTGCAGCGTGATGGTTGGCAAGCCGCGTTGTTGTAGGACGGTCAGGCCGATCAAGACGATGGTGATGAGGCAGATATCCCCGACCTCGCTGGCGTAGGAGATGTTGTAGGGGAAACCTTCATTTGCTTCCCGCATCGGGTGCAAAACCCCGACGCAAAGGATCACCAAGACAAAAGCCGCCAGCCAAATGGGGACTTGGGCCAACAGATCGTAAATCACGGCTCTACCTCCAGTTTAAAAGGGCGTTTAGCAGTTCAGCTTTCTGGTCCAACAATAGCACGTTTTCAAGACCTGTCAATTATTTGATCAGGTTCTGGTAAACAGTTAAGGTCCTGGCGGCGATAGCTTCCAGGCTTTCTTTCTGGGCCAGTTTTAGAGCATTTTTTTGCAGATGATTTCTTAACGACTCGTCCCGGATGAGTCTCTCAAGAAGAAAAACAAATTCTTCGTCGGTTTTAGCTTTCAAGCAATTTTCTTCATGAACCAACCAGCCTTGATAGACCGGAATATCGCGCACCAAGATGGGCAGGCCCACCGCGGCGGCTTCCAGAAGCACCATCCCTTGGTTTTCTTCGTGGGAGGGAAAAACAAAAATGTCCAAAGCGTTGAAAGCGGCGCAACCGTCTTCAACAAAACCCGTGAATTGAACGTTTGGAGGCAAAACCCGAGGTAATGATTGAGCCATCAATTTGCTGTAAATTTTTCCAAACCAAACAAAATCATGATCGTTGAATTTTTTGGCTAGAAGCAAAAAAGTGTCCACGCCCTTTCGCGGGACTACCAGCCCAACGGTTCCCACTACCGTTTTAGACAGTGAATATTGCCGGCGAGTTGTTTCTCTCTTGGCCTGATCTTTGAAATAATTTTTTAGATTGACTCCGTTTGATTGAACAAAAATTTTTTCCGCCGGTAATCCGTAAGCCACCAAAAGAGATTTGGTGTATTCGCTGGGAGAAAAAATGATATTGGCTAGGCCATAGGCGTATTTTAAGTATCTTTTCACCAGCGGCGAAAGCAATTTGCCGAAACGAAAAACTTCACGGAAATCTTCGGCGGTGACATGCGACCAGATAATTATTTTTTTACCCTTCCGACGAGCCTTATAAATTATCCACAAAGAGCGCAACCAAGGAGTGTTTATTTGTAAGATGTCGCAAGAATTATCCCACTTTTCCGTATAATCAATTCGTAGATTTTCCAGCAGTTCTTTTTGGTTGCGGTAGGATGTTAATAGCCCAGTGCCGATATTTTTGTATAAGAATCCCCCCATGAAGTGGTAGAATTCGAGGTAGAGGCAAATTTTCATATTTCTTTATTATTTAATAATTCCCGATAAATTTTTTCCAAGCGGGCCAAAATTCTGGCGGGAGAATGTTCCAGGGCCAAAGTTTTGGAGGCGGAGCCCATCGTCAAAAGCAGTTGTTTGTCCGCAAAAAGAGCCAAAATTTTTTCCGCCAAGCTTTGAACGTCATCGGCAGTGGCCATCAATCCGTTCACTTTGTCTTTAACGATTTCGGGCAGGCCTTTTTCGGGCACGGCGATAATCGGTAAACCGGTGGCCATCGCTTCTAGTACCGACAAAGGCATATTCTCTGTTTTACTGGCGGTGATAAAAACATCCGCTGCTTCAAGAGACTCAACCAAGTCTTTTCCTCGCAGTGAACCGGTAAACTTGGTTTTTTCTTCAATGCCCAGGTGGTTAGCTAATTCTTCAAGCTTACCTCTTTCCGGACCGTCGCCGACAATCAGTAAGTCAATTTTCGGGTTTATTTTAACGACTAAAGAAAAAGCTCTAAGCACTTGATCAATGCTTTTTTCATAACTTAACCGCCCCATATAGACGAGTGTTTGTTCGCCAACCCGAAACTTACTTTTTAATTCCTTTTTAACTTCACGGGGCACCGGTTTAAAGAAATCGGTGTTAATCGTGTTGGCTAAAATTTTTATCGGCGGGCGCAACCCGTGTTGAACCAAATCATCGGCTAAAGCTTTAGACGGGCTGATGAATAAATCGCAGCAGTTATAGTTTTTGAGCGTATATTTCCATGAAAATCGTTCGGTCCAGGCAAAATCCAGTTTGATGTGTTTGAGGTAATGGTTATAGAAAGTATGGTGAGTCCCAACCAGCTTGGCGCCGGATATTTTTGCGGCTAAAATCGCTCCCCAGCCGAGAGAGAATGGGGTATGGCTGTGAATAATTTCGGGACGAAATTTTTTGATGGTCCGGACGACGGAAAGGCTCAAAGGCAGGGCGAGTCTTTCCCCTGGATAGATTTTGGTTGAGGTTGAAGGGCAGAATAATATTTTGAATTTGTTGTTGTCGGTCAAAATCTTTTGGTTGGCTCTGGCGGCGGCGGTTACGGCAATTACCTCATGCCCCGCCTCGGACAAACTTTGAGCCGATTGATAGGCGGTATTGGCGACGCCGTTTGTTTGGGGCGGGAAAGTGTCGCTGAAGATCGCGATTCTCATTTTATTTTATGCAGAAAGTTAAGAATGTTTCTGGCGACTTCCTCTTGGTAAAGAGAAGCTAAAAAATGCCCGGCGTTAAGTCGCGCTAATTGGCAAGAAGGGATTTTTTTTACCATATCATCTATTTCTTTTTCACTGACAAAATTATCGTTGTTGCCGTGCATAATTAAGGTCGGGCAGGTTATTTTTTCCAAAGCCTGGCTATAATCCATTTTAAAGACTTGCGCTAACATCCAAAAATTAACAGACAAGGGCATGGTCAGAAGCCCCATAAAAGTTGAACCCCAATAACCATAGTGCTTAGCCTGGTTGAAATAGTGATAGTGTTTTCTTTTTTGCCAAAGGAGCGTAAAGGCCAGGACATCCAAAAGGGTATGGCAAATCGGAGATAAGAACGAGAGATGGGCGTATTTGAAAGGGCTAACGTGATTGGCGCTTATTAGGATTAGGCTTGCCAATCTTTGAGAGTCGCCAACGGCAAAATCAAGTCCGATATAACCGCCGAAAGAATAGCCGATCAGGCAAACCTTGTCCAGCTCCTCTTGCTTAATGATCGCTTCAATATCTTTTCTAAATCGCGAGAATTTGTAAAGGCTTCTAACTCTGGTTTTGTCTGAAAAGCCATGGCCGCGCAGATCCAAGGCAAGACTGTTGATATTATTTTCGGCCAAAATATCCATTAAATGCAGCCAGGTGGTATGGTTGGAGGAAAGGCCGTGAAGCAGAATCGCCGTGGGGCGATTTTTGGAAACGAAACGGGAAAAATAAAAAATCTTGCCCTGGCCCGTATCAACAAATTTTTTTTCAAGCTTTGTCATTTATTCAAGCGAAGATTTATCGGCCATCCGGGAAGTAATCAAATAAATAATCGCGAGAATGATGGCGGCCAGTAAAATCAGAATCGCTCCAGTGTCCAGATAGCCGTTTATTTTGTAGAGAGATTGTCCGAAAAAATAGCCAATAAACAAAAGCGCCAGGGATTTTGGAATGGTGGCGATGAAATTAATAAACATAAATTTTGAGAAAGGCATTTTTGCCACACCGGCGGCTACCAGAGGAATTCCGCCGATGCCGTGGGCAATTTTCCCAAGGAGCAATGTTTTTTTGGGATGTTTTTTGAAATGTCGCTCTACGTGTTCAAGGCGTTTTTGGTTGATACCGAGAAAAGCCATCAACTTGGTGGCGCGTCTGTGTCGGCTTGAATAGCCAACGGCGTAATGCAGAGCGTCGCCGGTCAAATCGGCGACAACAATAACAAAAACAGTCGCTAGCCAACTTAATTTGCCGAGCGAGATAAAAAACCCGGCGATAACGGTGACGATCGGTCCTTCAAAAACAACAATCGGGAAGAGAATGGCGTAGCGGTAAAGCAGTAGCAGGGAAATTATTTTGGCGATGGAGACAGTCATGGTAATTATTTGCAGTCTAGCGTGAAAGGCCATAAATATCAAGAAACTGAAAGATTTTTCAAACCGGTGCGTACAAGCAATGTGTAAGGCGTCGCCTGGCAGAATGAACAGACATAATTGCCTAGCCCGAAATTCATGTCCCAAAACTTAACCGAAAATAGCGAACAAAAGCTGATAAGAAAGGCGCGGAGAGGAGACCAGCGAGCGTTGGAAAATCTGGTGCAGCGGTATTTGCCTGTCGTTTTTGGTTTGTCCTGGCGTTATTTACGTAACAAAGCGGATGCCGAAGATGCCGTTCAAGAGGTTTTTGTTAAGATTTGGCGAAATTTGAGAAAGTTTAATCAGCAAAAAAGTTTTAAGACTTGGATTTGCGAAATAGCTAAGAACACTTGTTTGGACATGATTAAAAAGAAAAAGGCAATTCCCTTCAGCGCTTTTGAATCTAACGAGGGTGGTAATTATTTGACAGAAACCTTGGCGACCGCGGGCCTCTCGCCTGTTGAACTAGCCGAGCGGTCGATGCTAAAAAGAGTATTTAAACCGGCAATAAAAAATTTGCCCCTCGGTTACCAGAAGGTTTTAAATATGTATTATTGGAAGGGACTCAATTTTAGGGAAATTTCAGAAACTCTTAATCAGCCATTAAACACAATCAAAAGCCGACATCGGCGAGCGGTAATTTCGCTTGAACGGCTACTAGACTTGTAAAGACCCGGCCTTTACAAGTTATCCACAAAAAACGCACCAGAAAGCGTTCTTTGTTCGTATATATTCATAGAAAAAAGAGCTATGAAAGGAAACCTAAAAAAACTGTCCCGTAGCCATCAAGCCGAGGTTCCAGCCGATTTGTTCCAAAAAATTATGCGTCGCATTAGATTTGAACAGGAGTTGGCTTTGGCTCGTCAACGTTTTGCCTTGGCGAACGTTTTGTTGCTAGCCAGCTTGCTTTTAACCGTGCCGGCGTGGCAAAAATTATGGCTGGAGTTTTCCCAATCTGGTTTTGGGCAATACGCCTCTTTAATTTTATCCGACTTTAAAACGGTGCTGGCCAATTGGCAAGATTATGGGATGGCTCTTCTGGAATCAATTCCGGTGGTGGAGATTGCGGGGTTACTGTCGGTCATTCTTTTATTTTTGTTGGCTTTGAAATTTTTAGTGGGGAACAGAGAAAAACTTTTAACTATTATGGCGTTAGATAATAGACTAACACATTAAGCCTATGAATTTTCAAGAATTTTTTCAATCCAAAAAGTTCAAGAGGATTTTAATCGGCGTCGGTTCGTTGATTGTTCTGCTTTTGGTGTTCCAAGCGGGAGTTTTTGTCGGGTTTAGAAAGGCCAAATTCTCTTACCGTTGGGGAGAAAATTATCACCAGATGTTTGGTGGCTCCGGGAACGGTTTCATGCGTGATTTTGAGGGGCGAGATTTTATTGATGGCCACGGCGTTGCCGGGATAGTTGTAAAAATCGATAGCAACAAGATGGTAATAAAAGGGCAAGACGGGATTGAAAAAGTGGTGGTTGTCTCTGGCAAAACATCAGTTAAAAAGGGGAGAGAAGATGTCAAAATAACCGAGCTCAAAACCGATGAGCAGGTGGTAGTTGTTGGCGCTCCCAATGAAAACGGTTTAATTGAGGCAAAAATGATTAGAGTGCTTGATAAGAACAATTCGCTTCGCGGACTTTTCAATGACTTGAGAAAACAATAATTTTATGGATTTTATAATTCCCAGATTGAAATTTTTTAAGAAAAAAAGTATTTTGGCCGTTGCCGTTTTAGTGATCATCGGATGCGGGTATTTGGGTTACCGGATATTAACGCCCAGCCAAACCGCGGCTCAATACATTACCACTGCCGCGGAGAAAGGAACGCTGACCGAATCTGTTAACGGAACAGGGCAGGTTTCCAGTTCTGATCAAATTGATATTAAACCCCAAGTGGGCGGAAAGATAATAAGGGTTACGGTAAGGAACGAGCAAGAAGTTAAAAAAGGCGATCTTTTGGTTCAGTTGGACGCTCAAGACGCTCAAAAGGCGGTACGAGACGCTGAAACTAGTTTGCAAAGCGCGCAACTGGCTTTGCAAAAACTGCGACAACCGGCGGACTCCCTTTCGCTTGTCCAAGCGCAAAACAGTCTGGAATCGGCTCAAAACGTTCTTGAGAAGCTGGAACTTTCTCAACCCGCTGATTACCAAAAAGCCAAAGATGCTTCAAAAAAGGCGCAAGACAATTTGGTTAAGGCCTATGACGATTCCTTTACCGACATTTCCGAGACTTTCCTTGACTTGCCGACAATTATTTCCAAGTTACACGATGTTCTTTATAGTTATGAAATAAGTCAGAGCGGCGTGGCCGTTGCCGCTAATTCTTGGAATACCATCGCGCTAGTTAATTCTGTCAACCAAAACAAGCGTGATGTTATGCAGCAAGATATAGACAAAGCTGCTGCCGATTATGACGTTGCCAAGCTTAAATATGACCAAAGTTTTGTCGATTATAAAAATATAGATAGGTCTTCAAGCCCCGTGGCGATTGAAACGACCCTGGCTGGAGTCCTGGACGCCACCAAGAGTATAGCGCAGGCAGCTAAGAGTGCCAATGATATGCTAAACGCCTGGGGAGACTATCGCACGCAATACGAGCAGCCGACTTTTAGCAAAGTAACCGACTATCAAACAGTCCTGTCAACCGATATCCAGCAGACTAGTTCTCATTTGGCTACCCTTTTAAGCCAACAAAGAACCCTGCAAGATGACAAGGAGGCGGTAAACAACGCCGGTAATGATCTGGGGCAAATGGAACAGAATGGTCCCTTAGATCTAGCGGCTGCGGAACAATCGATAAAAGAAAAAGAAGCTTCTTTGGAAAAACTGCGAGTGGGCGCAGATCCTTTAGATATCCAAAGTCAGCAGTTGGCTGTAAAGCAAAAAGAAAATGCTTTGTTGGACGCCAGACAAAAATTAGCCGATTACGGTATCAAATCTCCGCTTGACGGAGTCGTAGCCAGTGTTGACGCTAAGGTTGGCGACCAAGCTTCCGCCGCAAGCGCTTTGGCGACCGTGATCACCAAGCAGAAGGTTGCCAAAATTTCTCTTAATGAAGTTGATGTCGCTAAAATCAAAATTGGGCAAAAAGCAACGCTCTCGTTTGACGCGGTTGATAGTTTGAGTCTCACCGGCGAAGTGGCGGAAATTGATGCTGTTGGCACGGTTAGCCAGGGAGTCGTTTCTTATAATATAAAAATAATTTTTGACACTCAAGACGAGCGAATCAAACCGGGCATGAGCGTGACGGCTTCTGTTATCACCAGCGTTGAGCAGAACGTTTTAATTGTCCCCAGTCCCGCGGTCAAGACTCAAGGAAGCCAAAACTATGTAGAGGTTTTGAAAGATGGAGCATCCCAGCAAAAGGCGGTTCAGGTTGGCCTGTCTAATGATTCTCAAACGGAGATTGTGAGCGGCATAGACGAAGGCGAAGCCGTTATAACGCAAACCATCTCAACCGGTTCTTCCCCTAAAACGACTGCTTCCGCCCAACCTTCTGGTCAAAGAACTATTTTGCAGGAAATAGGCGGAGGAAGTCGCGGGATAGGAGGTCGTTAAAATTTGTTTTGATTATGATTGAATGCAGAAGCATTACAAAAATATATGTTAACGGAGATCAAGAAACTAGGGTTCTTGGAGGAGTTTCTTTCACGATTGCAGAAGGCGAATTCGTCGCGGTTATGGGGCCGTCCGGTTCGGGCAAGTCAACCCTGATGCATATTTTAGGAGCCCTTGATTATCCAACTGCTGGCACTTATTTCTTGGATGGTAAAGACATTTCAAAAATGTCCGATGACGAACAAGCCGATATTCGCAAAGACAAAATCGGCTTTGTCTTCCAATCTTTTAATCTTCTGCCGCGCGCGACGGTAGTCCGCAACGTGGCTTTGCCCTTGGTTTACGCGGAAGTTCCCAAAAAGGAAAGAGAAAAAGCGGCAAAACTTGCGTTAACCCAAGTCGGCTTGGATGAGTCTCGTTTCTATCATCTTTCCAACCAACTTTCCGGGGGACAAATGCAAAGAGTGGCGATTGCTCGGGCCTTGGTTAACAACCCTTCTTTGATTTTGGCTGATGAGCCGACAGGAAATCTGGACACAAAAACGGGAGAAATTGTTTTGAAAACCTTTGAGCAATTAAATAAAGAAGGCCATACAATTGTTCTGATCACCCACGAGGCCGAGGTGGCGAGACATGCTCAACGCATAATTCACATTAAGGATGGAGATATTATTAAAGACGAGAAAGTTGACCGACCATGAAATGGCCAGACCTTTTTGAAGAAACCTATGCGGCCATAACCATAAACAAAGCGCGTTCAGGCTTAACTATTTTAGGTATCGTTATTGGCATCGCTTCGGTGATCGCAATGGTTGCTATCGGGCAGGGGGCGCAAAGCTCTATTGAGGCCAATATCCAGTCAATCGGATCAAATTTAATTTTAATAATGCCCGGCTCGCAAAGAGGAGCGGGGGTGCAGGTAAGCTCCGGTCGCGGTAGCGCCCAAACCTTGAAACTGGCTGATGCCAACGCCCTGGAAAAAGAAATTTCCGGAATAAAAGCAATGGCCCCGGAAATTTCCAGGCGTTATCAAGCGACGGCGAAGGGAAAGAACACTAACACGCAAGTCATCGGTACGGTTCCTGCCTATCTGGACGTTCGCAACGTGAAAATTTATTCGGGAAATTTTTTTACTGGTCAACAACAAAAGAGTTTGTCCAAGGTGGCGGTTCTGGGTCCGACAGCTAGAGACGATCTTTTCGGAACAGATGTTGATCCCGCCGGACAAAGCATCCGGATTAACGGAATTGAATTTAAAATAATCGGCGTCACCAAAGCTAAGGGAGGGACTGGCTTTGGTAGCCAGGACGATATGATTTTTGTGCCCCTGGAAACGGCTCAGCGTTTTCTGGCGGGAGAAGATTACTTGACAACTATCAGTGTCCAAGCCCAAGATCAAAATTCAATGACGACTATTCAGCAAGAAATCGCAAATTTGTTGCTTCGTCGTCATAACATCGCCAATCCCCAGGCAGCCGATTTTAATGTTTTGAACCAGTCCGATATCGTGGCAACTGCGTCTAGCGTTACCAGTGTTTTTACAATCTTGCTTTCTTCTATTGCTGGGATTTCTTTGTTGGTCGGAGGCATCGGCATTATGAACATGATGCTCACTACGGTAACGGAAAGAACTAGGGAAATCGGTTTGCGCAAAGCTATCGGTGGCAAAAGGCGGGATATTAATCGGCAGTTTTTGGCGGAATCGGTGATGCTTACCTTCCTGGGCGGAATTTTCGGAGTCATTTTAGGCTGGTTGTTGGCTTGGGGGGTGAGCAAATTCGTTAATATCGCGACTCAAGTTTCTTTCGTTTCCGTTTTGCTTGCTTTTGGGGTCTCCGCCGCTATTGGCATAATCTTTGGTTATTATCCAGCGCGTCGAGCTTCCAAATTGAATCCGATTGCAGCCTTAAGATACGAATAGGCGCGAGCAGATAAAGGGCGGGTTTTTACCAAGAAACTTAAATTAATAATTATTAAGATAAAAAAGATGGAAAACAAAAAATATGTTATTGTCGTAGCGGGGCTGATTGTTATTGTTGGCGCTTTTTTCGGCGGGATGAAATACGGCCAGAGTAAAAAAAGTATTACAACTCAAGACTTACAAAACCTTTCCAGCGATCAGCGCCAGCAATTGTTTCAACAAACAAGGGGCGCGGGAAATTCTACCGGCGGGCGCAGAGGAGCAGGAGCAAACGGTCAAAACGGAAATTTTGTGAACGGCGATATTATTGGCAAAGACGATAAAAGCATTACCGTCAGTTTAAACGGCAACGGTTCTAAAATAGTGTTTTTTTCCGATACCACTAAGATCGGCAAGATTGTTGATGGCACGACAGCTGATTTGGAAGTCGGGAAACAAGTGATGGTTGAGGGGACTAAAAACAGCGATGGCAGCCTGACGGCCCAATCAATCCAGTTGCGCCCAACGACAGCAACTCCAAGCAAATAGACGGGGAAGAATTTTATTTCGAAAAGCTTTTAAAGGGCATCTTTGAGGCGCTATTGACATTTTTAGGCGTTTCGTTTATCATTAGCTCAAGAATTGTACCCCAAAAACAGAATAGTTTTTGTCTTGTCAGGGGCGGGAGCCCCGGAAGGGAAAGGACGATGAACAGAAAGTTCTGGGCCCTGGTGGCCCTGGTGGCCCTGGTGGCGTTGGCGGAATCCGCTTGGGCCGGGGGCCTCAACGGCCCCTTCACCAAGTTGACCTATGGCCCCGGCACGGCCAGCGTGGCCGACAACTCCTTCGTCGGTTACACCCCGCCCAACGGGCGGGTGAGTGACAACGGGTTCGAGGGGGCCGGCGTCGCCGGCCGGAACCTGGAGCTGGACCTGAAGCAGGGCGGCTCCAGCCTGAACGCCGGGAGCTGGTGGGTGCTGGACATCACAGAGGGCGGCAACAACGTCGCCCTCCTCAGCATTGAGGTCACCGGCAACAAGCTGGTCGCCACCAACGTGGTCGGCGGCCATAACGGGGCAACCACGGCCTCGTGGGACGGGGCCGGGCGGTTGCAACTGGGGTTTGGCCCAAGCGGCCAAATCTCCCAGAGCAACGACTTTTTCGCCGCTGTCCAGCCGGACGAGCTGGTGATCGGCGGCAGGAAGGGCCGGGGCCTCGAGGGCGCCTATGACCTCTTTCAGGTGGACCCCAACGGGGCCACCCGCCGCGACCTGACCCCCGCCGGCTTCCAGGAGGTGGATGCCGGGCTTTACCGGCGGGGTAACCAGTGGCTCGCCACCTTTGACGGCGACGGCGCGATCTTCTTGGATCGCGACGCTCACGTCGGTGGCATCGGGGTCATCAAGTAGCGCGGCTGTCGCCGCGCGCCTAGGCCAGTCTTGTCTGGCCGGGCCGGTTCTACGGAACCGGCCCTTTTTTTATTTCTGTTCTTGCTAAAGTTCAGTCTTGGTTACTAGCGGCCGTCTATGCTAGAATAGAAAGCATAGATAAAGATTATGGCCAAAAAAATATTTGAAAAAATTGTAGAAACGCCGGCGGATGTTTTGAGCAAGGGGATTGAGGAAGTAGCCAAAGCGGAAAAAAAACTTTCTCAAGAAAAACCGATAAAAGTGGCCAGAAGATATTGGCATATTCTAGGGCCGGGGCTGACCACCGGCGCGGCAGACGACGACCCTTCGGGCATTGCCACCTATTCGCAAACCGGGGCCAGGTATGGCTTTCAGCTTTTGTGGTTGGCTCCTCTGACCTTTCCTCTGATGGCGGTGGTGCAGGAAATATGCGCTCGCATTGGTATGGTTACGGGCAGGGGACTAGCTGCCAATATCCGCCAACACTATCCAAGGTGGGTGCTCTATCTTTGCGCCGGTCTTTTATTTTTTTCCAACACTTTTAATTTGGGAGCCGACTTGGGCGTGATGGCCAAAGCCACACAGCTGCTATTCCCTGGGTTGACTTTTGCCTTACTGGTCATTGGTTTTGCCCTTTTGAGTCTGGCGCTACAAATTTTTGTTAGCTATGAACGCTATTCCAAATATTTGAAATATCTGGCCCTGGCGCTTTTGTGCTATGTCTTTTCGACCTTAAGCATCAAGCTTAACTGGTTGGAAATTTTTAAGCACAGTCTTATCCCCAGCCTCAATTTTTCCAAAGAACAGATTTTTTTAATTTGCGGCATTCTGGGAACAACAATTTCGCCTTATCTTTTTTTCTGGCAGCCCTCGCAGGAAGTGGAAGAGGAAATCAAAGATGGCAAAACCAGAATAGAGATGCGTCAAGGGGCTAGCGTCAAGGAACTAAAGAATATGAGAACCGACGTGTGGTCGGGGATGATTTTTTCCAACGCGGCCATGTTCTTTATTATTGTCGCTTGCGCTGGCACTTTATTTGTCAACGGATTGACCAATATCAATACCGCCCAAGAAGCGGCTTTGGCCTTGCGGCCTTTCGCCGGAAATTTTGCCTATTTACTTTTTACTTTAGGAATTATCGGCGTGGGTCTTTTGGGGGTGCCCATCTTGGCTGGCTCGGCTTCTTACGCTTTGTCTGAAAGCTTTGGCTGGCGGCACGGCCTTTACCGCAAACTAAAACAGGCTTCGGCTTTTTATAGCGTGATTATCGTTTCGGTGTTGGCGGGGCTACTGATGAACTTTATCGGGCTGGATCCGATCAAGACGCTAATCTACGCGGCGGTAATCAATGGCATCGTGGCACCGGTGATTCTGGTATTGATTATGGGAATCAGCAGCGATAAAAAAATAATGGGAGAGCGGGTCAATGGCCCGTTGACGAAAGGAATAGGCTGGCTGACGACCTTGCTGATGATTGTTGTCGGAGCAGCCACAATCGCGGGATTTTTTGTCTAGAGCAGTCCCAGATATTTATTTTTTAATAATCGGAATAGAAGATGATTGAAGTTACCAATTTAACGAAAAAATTTAAAGATAACGACCTATTAGCCGTTGATGGCATTTCCTTTTCGGTCAAAGCCGGAGAAGTTTTTGCTTTTTTGGGCCCCAACGGCGCCGGGAAAAGCACGACCATAAAAATGCTAACTACGTTGCTGGAACCAACTGGCGGCCAAATGCGCATTGGCGGAAAAGATCCGGTTGAAGAGCAAGACGAAGTGCGCAAGCTGTTTGGTATCGTTTTTCAAGACCCGAGCCTGGATGACGAATTAACCGCGTGGGAGAACATGGAATTTCATGGCGTGCTCTATCGAGTTCCCAAAAAATTACGTCGGGAAAGAATTGAGGAGCTGCTGAAGTTCGTTGAATTGTGGGAGCGCAAAGACGACTTGGTAAAGAATTTTTCCGGAGGGATGAAGAGACGACTGGAAATAGCCCGGGGGTTGTTGCACCACCCTAGAGTTTTTTTCTTGGACGAGCCGACTTTGGGTCTTGACCCGCAGACAAGAAATCATATTTGGTCGTATATCAAGGAATTAAACAAAAAAGAGGGAATCACGGTATTTTTTTCCACCCATTATATGGAAGAAGCCGACCGGGTGGCCGATCGCCTCGCGGTCATTGACCACGGTAAAATTGTGGCCGAGGGCACACCCCAGGAACTAAAAGACCGGGCGGGAGTTGCCTCGCTGGAAGACGCTTTCATCGCTCTGACGGGTAAGGAAATCAGAGAAGAGAGCGCGGGCAGTCTGGACCGCTTGCGCAACGGCGCCAAGATGTGGCGCAGGCGCTAGGATTGAAACAGCAAATTCACAAAATTACTATGAAAATAATTTGGATCCTTTGGCTAAGACAAATTAAAAGATATTTTCGCTCAAAAGCGCGCATGGTCGGTTCTTTGGGGCAACCTTTGCTTTTTTTATTGGCGCTGGGCTATGGTTTTGGGCCGGTGTTTAAAAAAGCTGGGGGTGGCAATTACATTGAATTTTTAGCGCCCGGAATTGTAGCTATGGCCATACTTTTTACTTCTGTTTTTTCCGGCATTGAAATTATCTGGGACAGACAATTTGGTTTTTTAAAAGAAACTTTGGTTGCTCCAGTTTCCCGCTTGCAGATTATGATCGGGCGGACTTTGGGCGGAGCCACCGTGGCTTTGTTGCAAGGCATCATCGTTTTGGTCTTGGCGATAATTGCCGGTTTTCGTCCGACGCACCTTGGCTTGGCGGCGCTGTCGTTGGTTTTTATGTTTTGCACCGCTTTGTTGTTCACCGCCCTGGGAACAGCCATCGCTTCTGTTTTGGAAGACATGCAGGGCTTCCAGCTGATAATAAATTTTTTAGTAATGCCGCTTTTCTTTCTCTCAGGCGCGTTGTTCCCGTTGGAGGGTTTACCCAAGGCTATCGGTATGGTTGCCAGAGCCAACCCCTTAACTTATGGCGTTGATGGTTTGCGCGGGACCCTGGCCGGATTTAGCCATTTTTCCTTGGGATTGGATTTTATAATTTTGTTGGCAGTGGTCTCTCTCTTTATGATCATCGGCAGTTATTTGTTTTCAAAAATTCAGGCGTAAAAATTTCGGGCCGGAGAAAAATAATTTAAAACTTGAAAAATTTTAAGAATCAATGTATTTTATTTAAAACAAGAGAATACCAACGCTTTGTTAAACCACCGTTCTTTGAACGGGGGTAAAAGGATGGTGAGTGGTGGCCGAAGAACAGCTGAAGAGACAGAGGGAGAATGTCCAGGCTATTTTGGATCGGGAGGGCCTGACCAAAAAATACATCCCGGATTTCTCGGTAAGACTGATGGACGTTTGGGAGGGGAACCCCCGGCTGAATGTTGATGAAGGGGCGCTGGACGAGCTGGCCGGGAGCATCGCAACGGTCGGCGTTAGGGAGCCGCTTCTGGGTTTTCCCGTGAGCGAACGCGCGAAGATCATTGATGGCCAGCGTCGCCTCTTGGCTTGCAGGAAAGTGGAGAGAGAAACCGCTCCGCTAATCCTGGTTGAGGGGCTGGCCGAGGAGGAAAAGCTCATCTTGGCCCTCTCTGCCGCGATAACGCAAAAAAAATTATCACTGGTGGAAGAGGGTTACTGGATGCAGGACCTCAAAAACCGGGGGTATGCTCCCGACCAGATCGCCCGTTTCATGGGCTGTGCCTTGCCAACGGTTTGGGAGCGGCTAGCCATTATGTCACTACCCGAGGGCATCTTGGCCGCGCTGGCTTCGGGTAACCTCTCCCGCCAGGAAGGACTTTTGCTGGCCAGGTGTCCGAGGGATCTGGTTGGGCAAATGGTCCAGGACCTGGAGGGCTTTAGGCGTCGCTACCTTTCCGAAGGGGGCCGCCGGCCCAACGCGAAAAGAGTGGAGCAAGAAGCAATTCGCGAGCTGGCTCCCCAGGGGAGGCAGCTCCAAAGCGTTCAACAAGCGGCTGGTCTGGTTGCCCAGCCACGGCGGGTCGTTTCTACCCCCCAAGAGGCGCTGTTTAGGGAGCTCCGTTCCGCGCTAGGACGGCTTGGGGACTGCCTGGATGATCTGGCCAAGTTGGGCAATGAACAACTTGGCCCTGAAGCAATCGAGGAGCTGATCAGGGAGAGGCGGTTTAGCCCGAACTTGTTGGCGACCTTATACTCGGAAGCCGATGAGGCAACCGGACTTTTGGAAAACTTCCTCTCCCGCCTGGAAAGGCTGGGGCACAAGGACTTTATTTCGCGGTTGCAAAAAGCAGCCGCTGCCAGTAAAAAGAAGTAGGGGCAACATGCTAAATCATCCCGCGGCCGGTAAAATCCCGGCCGCTTTTTATTCTCTGATAAGATCTCTTCGGGTCAACAACCAATCTTAAAACCGGTGTAAAGAGCGGGCTTTTCCGGGCGGGGTTGAACAACAATTGTTTCGGTTCTATAATAAGCTGGCATTAAAATATTAAGAATTAAACTTTTTGCTATGGACTATAAGAAGGCCTCTCTAAATCTGCACAAAAAACATCGCGGGAAAATGGAGATCAAATCCAAGGTTTCTTTAAAGAAAAAAAACGACCTGTCAACAGCCTACACTCCGGGTGTGGCCGAGGTTTGCCGTTTAATTGCCAAAGACAAAAAAGCGGTTTATACCCACACCATCAAAGCCAACACTATCGCTGTTGTAACCGACGGCTCGGCGATTTTGGGTTTGGGCAATTTGGGCCCGGAAGCGGCTTTGCCGGTGATGGAAGGCAAAGCGATTCTTTTTAAAGAGTTTGGCAATGTGGATGCTTTTCCGATTTGTCTGGCGACGCAAGATACAGAAGAGATTATCAAGGCGGTCAAGTTAATCGCCCCGGCTTTGGGCGGAATTAATTTGGAAGATATTTCGGCGCCGCGCTGTTTTGAAATTGAAGAAAGACTAAAAAAGGAACTGGACATCCCCGTCTTTCACGACGACCAGCACGGGACAGCCATTGTAACGCTGGCGGCTCTTTTAAATTCCTTGAAGGTTGTTAAAAAAGAAATTGGCCGAATTAAAATTGTGGTTAACGGCGCCGGCGCGGCGGCCATGTCGATCGTCAAATTGTTAGTAATGGCGGGCGCAAAAAACAGGAATGTGATTATGTTAGACACCAAAGGAATCCTTTATCAGGGACGAGAAGGAATGAACAAATACAAAGAAAAAATCGCTAAGATCACCAATTCACAAAAGATTAAAGGGGGGCTGGAAGAAGCGTTGGCCGGGGCGGATGTTTTTATCGGTGTTTCCGCGGCCAACGTTTTGAACAAGAAAATGGTAGCAACCATGGCGAACCGGCCGATTGTTTTTGCCATGGCTAACCCCGATCCGGAAATAAGCTATGCCGAGGCCCAAAAAACCAAAATTGCCGTTTTTGGCACCGGTCGCTCCGACTACCCCAACCAAATCAATAACGTCTTGGCCTTCCCGGGAATTTTTCGTGGCGCCTTGGACGCGCAAGCTCGGCAGATTACCGACAAAATGAAGTTGGCGGCCGCCTACACCATCGCTAAACTGGTGAGCAAAAAAGAACTTAAGCCTACTTTTATTATCCCGGCAGTCCTGGACAAACGGGTCGGTCGGGCCGTTGCCGCGGCGGTGAAAAAAGCGTACAATGAGAACAGGGTATAGCAACTAGCCGATAGGGGCTAGACTAAATATTAAATTTCCGGTGCTAGTGGCTATTGGCTAGCCCCTAGTGCCTAAAAATATGGCCAGTTCTTGGATTCGCGTCGTATATTATTATCTATTCGCCTTGGTCGGTTTGGTCTTGGTGATTATAGCGCTGATCAACGGGATAAATTTGGCTTTAAAAATGACCGTCTTTAAACAAGCCGATCTGGACACCTACGGTTATCAAAAACAACCGCCCATTCCGGCTTCTTTGGAAAAACAAGTTGGAGACCTGGGGAGCAACAAAGAGCTTAACTTGAGTGAAACGAATAAAAAAGAAATTCAAAATTGGCTGACAGATTACAAGGCCTGGAAAGAACAGCAAGCCAAAGTTGATCCGGTTATAGCCCAGCGTCAACGAGAAGCCTCCACTGCGATAGCGATGTTGGTCATCGGCCTGCCTTTGTTTCTCTTCCACTTTTTGATAATTAAAAAAGAAAAGATAGGACTGGCCTAAAAATATGCGGGACAAAATAAAAAGAAATCTTGCTTGGTTTTTTGTTATTTTTTTGTTGGGAATTTTGGCTTTTTTATCCCACAACTTTGTTAGCGGGCAAACGGGCGAAGAATCTTTTTTATCGGCAATTCTCTTCCTTTCCTTTTTTGCCTGCCTGCTGGCGGATTTTGTTTTAGTAATCGTTTTGATAGTCCAAGCTATAAAAATTAGAAAGGAGCCAAAGGTTTGAGAATAGAAGCTTGCGCCGCGTTGATTTCCAACCTTTGTTCCGCGAATGTTGGAGTCAGTGGCGAACTAATCGCCTATATAGTTATCGCCTTCGCCATGATTTTTGAGGGCGAGATTTTTTTGTTGGTAGCCGGTTCCCTGGTGCACCTGGGGGTTTTGGACCTTTGGCCAACGCTAGTCGCTTCTTTCCTGGGAACGATCGGGAGCGATATCTTTTGGTATTCTCTGGGCAATAAATACGGAACAAAATTGATAGTCAAGCATGGCCGCTGGTTTTTTATCACTCCGGAACGTTTTGCCAAGATTGAAAGATTAATTCAGAAAAAAGGGAATTGGTTGATTCTATTCTCTAAATTTTTATACGGTCTCAACCACGCCTTTTTGGCGGCGGCCGGAGCGGTGAAATTCAGCTTTGAAAGATTCATCAAGGTGCAAATTTTTGCCTCGGCTTTTTGGGTGGTCTTATTCATCTTGTTGGGGAGATTTTTTGCTTCCAGTTTATTGATAATAAAAAAAGACATCCGTTTGGTTGGCGGAGGGATGTTGGTCCTTATAATTTTATTTGTGCTCTTGGAAAGATTTTTGGAAAAAAGATTTTTGCGTAAGTTTTTAGGCAACGGGAACTAGGCGTAGGGGAAATTGGGGGCTCGTAATTAAACGAGGAACCCGGCAAGAAAGGAGAGGCCGATGCGACCTTTAACCAACAAGGAGCGGCGAGCGCTGGGAAAGCCGGCTCTTACCCTGGCAGAAATGGCTCTGGAAAAAGCAACGTGGGGCCCCAATCTTGAGCTACTGGACCTGGAATTAAACCCCGAGCTTGTGGCCGGCTGGACGGACGTCGTCATCAATCCCCACAAGCATCGGCGGTAGCCGTTCATGGGGGCGCAGGCCGTCTTTTGAGAGCGGGGAACTCCCCGCTCTATTTTTATGTTTACCGGGGCTTGACAAGTATTTTCTATCTGCTAAAATTGGTATTACGTTAATAAAGTTATTCTTTCTTAACTCACCTGATGATAAAACAAATAAAAAAATTGCGTTACAGAAGAAGTGATTAGCCCCTTCGTGTTTTGCGCGCGAAAGGAAATCGCTTCAAAAAAGCGATTTTTTGTTTCTTAAATTTTGGCAGTCAATGCCTGTGGGTAAGAACCTGCAGACATTGGTTGCTGAAGGATTGCATCTTAACAACTGAATATAGTTAAGCATCCGTAGGTAAAAAAAGTAAAAGTATATAAGGGTTACTAATCAAACCTTGCTTCAATTTTTGCAAGGTAGACATTAAGGGCGTATGGTGGATGCCTTGACACAAGAAGGCGATGAAGGACGTTGTGTGCCTGCGATAAGCCTCGGGGAGGTGGCTAACAACCTATGAACCGGGGATTTCCGAATGGGGAAACCTTACGATGGTAAAGCATCGTAGCTGTGTTTTAAAAACACGGAGCGCACCCGCTGAAGTGAAACATCTCAGTAAGCGGAGGAAAGGAAAACAAATGTTATTCCCCCAGTAGCGGCGAGCGAAAAGGGAGAAGCCCAAACCCTTTGATGCTTCGCATCGGGAATGTCAAAATCCTAATTTCTAATTTCCAAAAAATCTTTAATATCAAATGTCTAATTTTTCATTTGTTATTTGCCTTTGATTGGAAATTGGTAATTGGAAATTGGTAATTCCGCTGCGAAGTAGCGGAGGGGGTTGTAAGGCGATAACGTTTTGGGGCAACCCAAAGGGAGTCTATAAGATAAGTGCTGCCTAGGAGAATCGTCCTGGAAAGGCGAACCAAAGAGGGTGAAAGTCCCGTAAACGAAAGGCCATTTATGCTCCTAGTTATTGTTCTTGAGTACGGCGAGGCATGAAAACCTTGTCGGAATCCGCCAGAACTATCTGGCAAGGCTAAATACTTCTTGTGATCGATAGTGAACCAGTACCGTGAGGGAA
>JAKAHB010000006.1 GCA_021815315.1 bacterium
CGGGTTGCCAACTTCGCCCACAGCATCGGGGTTTTCCAGCTTGCCCATGTTGCAGGGCTTTTGAAAATGTTTAATGACTTCTTTTGAGTACATAGTAGCTCGTTTATAGTTTGATATCAGCAACCAAAATCCTCCGGCAATCTTTCTTCTCTCTTCCCCAATCTTTCTTGCAGCACGTTTCCACTCACCTGCCTTAGTTTCTCAATCACCCGAGGAAAAACTTCTATTGCGTAATCAACTTCTTGCTCGGTTGAATACTTCCCCAGAGTCAGACGCACTGAACTGTGGGCTTGTTCCGGCGGCAGTCCCAGCGCGATCAAAACATGAGACGGTTTCAAACTTTTGGAAGCGCAAGCCGAAGCCGTGGAAACGGCAATTCCCTCAAAGCTTAGAGCGTAAAGCAAGGCTTCACCCTCAACATTGTCAAAACGCAGATTGGCATTGTTGGGCGAACGCGATTCTTTTGGCCCGTTTAAATAAGAGCCGGGCACATTTTTTAAAATGCCTGCTATCAGTCTGTCTCTTAATTTTTTTACGAATTCTGTATTTTTTTCTTTCTCTGGCTGTATTTGTTTGATTGCCTCCCCTACGCCCACAATCCCCGGGACATTCAGAGTGCCGGCGCGCAAACCAAACTCGTGACTGCCTCCGTCTTGGATTCTGGCGATGGGCGAGCCTTTTTTGATGTATAAAACGCCAACACCTTTTGGCCCGTAAATTTTGTGACCGGAAAAAGAAAGGAGATCCACGCCCAAATTTTTAACCTCGCAATCAAAATAATTAACAGCTTGAACCGCGTCGGTGTGAAAAATAATCTTTTGCTCTCTCTTCTCGTTTAATTCTTTTATCAGCCGACCGATTTCTTTGATCGGTTGAACCGTGCCAATTTCGTTGTTGACATACATCACCGAAATTAAAATCGTGTTTTTTTTAACAGCAAATTTTAATTCTTCCGGCTCCACAATTCCGTTGCTATTAATTCCCAAATAGGTCGCCTCAATCAACCCTTCTTTTTCCAAAGACTTGACCGAATCAACCACGCAGTGATGTTCAATTTTGGTGGTAATGACGTGGGGTTTCCCCGCCGGGTTTTTTTCAAGAAATTTTTTAACCACGCCCTTGATTGCCAAGTTGTTGCTTTCGGTCGCGCCACTGGTAAAAATAATTTCTTCGAACGTAGCGCCCAGATATTCAGCCACTTGTTCTCTGGATTTTTGCACCGCTTCTGCCGCTTCTTCGCCTATAAAATGGATTGAAGAGGCGTTTCCAAATTTCTCGGAAAAATAAGGTTGCATGGCCAAAAAAACCTCCTTGGAAACAGGGGTCGTCGCGCCGTAGTCAAAATAAACTTTTTGCTTCAGTTCTGCCATATTCCTTGGAATTTTAGCAGTTCTAGCCTCTTTAGTCAAACAGCAAGTTGTTCAAGCGCGCGCCCTGTAAAGGCCGGGTCTTTACTGGATAACTTGTAAAGACCCGGCCTTTACAAAACGGCTTAACACCGCGCCGCGTAGGGCGCGGATATTTATGCTTCTAACTGTTCGCCTACGGTTCAAGGCTCGCCCGTAGAACTATGCCCGAGGGAGAAATAAAAAAAGCGGCCGAGCACGGCCGCGGTAAAAAGATGGGGACAATGGTTTAGCCTTGGAGGCCACGGTGAACAGCGAGTCGGAAGCTACGCCAGGTTTTACCCTGGCTTGACCTTTGGCGGAACCCTGGGGTCCCGCCTTATCCAGACGCTAGCTGTCCCAGCCCCCCACTTTCCCTCCTTTTTCAGGAGGTACTTGGGTAACTACGCTCACGAAAGAGCCTTGGCCCTCTCGGCGGTTATTTAAAACCGACCTCGCGTAATCCCCGTGACCCCCGCCCATGATAGCGCAGCGGGTTTGGGCTGCTCCCGGTGGGCGCCAAGCGCCTCGGGAATCTCTTTTTGATTTCTTCCACGCCCCTTGATATTTTCATTGTACTCGCCAAATTTCGGCTGTCAACTAGGAGCCAAGCCTTCTGTTGATAACTTGTAAAGACCCGGCCTTTACAAAATAGTGCCAAAGCTTAAAACGGCATCGCCAGGCCGTTCATCTGCTCGGCCATTTTGCGTTGGATGGTTTTTTGCGCCCGATTAAAGCAATCTTTAACATCGCTATCGCGCAAACTATTTTTGTCGCCGATTTCAACGGACAAAACCTCCATCGCCCCCGACATTTTTATCTTAACTTCTCCTACTTGTTCTTCAACGGTCATTGCGTCCAACTTCTTTTTCATCTCGCGCAATTGATTGATTTGTTTTAGTTTATCAAGCATCTCCAAAGAGGCGGCGAGCAGAAAACAGTTTGTGAAAATCACCTACTATCCTCCACGAACCACACGCCAAGTTTAAATTTCTTCTCCTTTAATCGCAAACGGTTGATTTTTTTGGATTTCCCCCGTCAATATTTTTTTGGCGATCAAGTCTTCTATTTTGTCTTGAATTACCCGACGCATCGGACGCGCGCCATATTGCGGCTCATAACCAAGCTCCGCCACTTTGGCTGTTAAATCATCGCCAAATTGAAATTGTAATTGTTGCTGTTCCAGTCTCTTGGCCAACTCTTGCAACATCAAAGAAGCAATTTTCATTAAATTTTCCTTGGAAAGCGGTTCAAAAAGAATTGCGGCATCAAAACGGTTGATGAACTCCGGCTTAAAGATGCCTTGCTGTTGAATCGCATCCAGCACTTGGGATTTTTCATTCACCAGCGACGCCTTGCCCTGCTCAACCAAATTTCTAATCAAATCGGCTCCGGCGTTGGAAGTGGCGATGATAATCGCTTCCCGAAAAGAAACCTTGCGACCCAGGCCATCGGTCAAAAATCCGTCTTCCAAAACTTGCATGAAAATTTCTATCACTTCTTTGCTGGCTTTTTCAATCTCGTCCAGCAGCAGGACGCAAAAAGGATGCTCGCGTATCGCCGCTGCCAATTGCCCGACTATTTGACCGTCGGCATTGCCGATCAACCTTTCCAAGGAATCCATTTCCTTGTATTCGGTCATATCCAGCCGCACCATTCTTTTTTCATCACCAAAATAGGCCAGCGCCAAAGCCTTGGCGGTTTCTGTCTTCCCTACGCCAGTCGGCCCCAGAAAAAGAAAGCTGCCGATGGGACGCATTGTATCGCCAATCTCCAACCGACGCCGCCTCATGGCCGAAGCGATTTCTTTTATGGCTTCGTCCTGACTGATTACTCGCTGGTGCAAAACCTCTTCCAGTCGCAACAACTTGTTTTTCTCATCTTGGTTAAGCGTTCCTGTGTTCACGCCCGTTTTTTCCGAAATTGCAGCGTCAACCAAATCAACCCCTGCCAGAGCAATATTGGCTTTCTGCGCTTTACCGATAACATCCCGCAAAATATTGATGGCTCGTTGAGGCAAGGGAATGTCCTGGAAATAGCGCAAAGACAACCGGGCAATCTCTTTAACGGCGGTGTAGGCCACCATCACGCCCGTTTCTTTCTCCAGCTGATAGGAAACATCATTTAAAATAAAAAACAAGTCATCATAAGTCGGTTCTTTAAGCTCAACCTGTTCAAAATGTTTCATCAACAAGGCGTTGGGCTCAATCACCTTGTGAAAAGCCTGATGAGAGGTAGTGCCCACTATCTGGATACTTGGATAGGGCAAAAACGAATTTAAAACCGCCGACAGATCTACTCGGCCCACGCCTGCTTGCTGGGTGACGTAGCGGTCAATATCTTCAATTACTAAAATCACGTTGCCGGCCATGGCCGCCTCAAAAAAAAGCTCGCTAATTTTTTCCTGCATCGCGCTGGCATTAGGCAGTCCGGCCAAAGCCTCATCGATTTTAAATTCCAAAACTCTTTTAAAAGCCAGCTTGCTTGAGGCTTTTCCCCGAGCGATATATTTGGCGAAAGCATAAACGACAGATGTTTTGCCGCTCCCCGGATCGCCGACTAAAAGCACATTAGCTTGAGAAAATTTGGAAAGAATTTCTTCCATCTTTCTCATTTCCTCGTTATGAGCCACGATTCTATGATCATTTAGAACGTAAAGTCGGGTCAAGTCCAAAACATAGTTGTTCAAGTGGTAGGTATAGCCGTAAGCCCAATTACGAGTTAGCGGTGGCTTAGCTAGTAAAACATCGCGTCGCCACCATTGCCCGGCTCTTTCTTGTTGCTGCTGGGAAAAAATTTCCCAACGCAAAATCAAAGCGAATTCATTTTCATTTAGATTCAATTGCCGCAATTTCGCTCGCAATTCCGGCAAACCGGACGGCGGCTGTTCCCAGCCAAGGTGTTGCCAGACTCTGGAAAACCAACCTTGTTTCATTAATTCGTCCAGAGACATTTCGTTGTAGGGTTTCCCGGTTGCTTGCTTGTAGGCAAAAAGGCCGCTGGCGGCCAAGATAATCGCCAGCAACAAAAACAAAAAGCCAAATTCGTTACCGGCCAGCGCCAAATAAATTCCGCCCGCCAGCAACGCCGGCAAAGAGAGAATAAAAGTCAGCCAGACTAAAAAAATCGCCAGCCCGAAAATAAAGAGCAGAATTTCCAAAATTAACGCGAGCAGGATAAAAAGAGCGCGCGCAACAAAGCCTACCAACCGGCCGACGGTGTTGAAAGCAAAAGCTTGAGCCCAGACTTTGGGGTCAAATCCTTGCCCATAACTGGTTAAATCCCTCTTCCAGACGGCAAAAAGGTTACGCAAAAGCTGCGGCACGGCCAACCAAGACCAGATAAACTCCATGAGAAGCTCCCAGAAACGCAAAAAGCCGACTATGCCTTTTTTATAATGCCAGACAAAATATTTCATCTGAATTTATTATATCACAAAAAGTAACCTCCAAAGACCCTAGTCCTTGACCGATCCCCTTCTTTCAAGCTTGTTCCAGCCAACTTCCCCGCCCCTAAGCGAAGACAGAAATGATTTTATCGCGACATAATACATCAGCTGACGATAATAAAAACGTTGCGGGATAATCCAAAGAAGCAATTTTTTGTCTTCCCTGGGTTCAAAAAAGAAGCCAATTGCCGCGGCCAAGAAGTCAGCCAGAATGAAAATCAAATAGGCCAGCAAATCTAGCTTGAATCTCCCAAAATTAAAAGACCCGGGATGATGATAACTGCCCAAAAGATTGTTGAGTAAGGAAAAAATAAAAGCCAGGTCAATAAACGGCGAAATAAGCGGAAAGAATATTTGATAGATAAAAATATTAGGCAAGCTAAACCAACCAAGCCAACGATAACGCCAACGAAAAAGCGCGTCTTTATTTTTCCAGGCCGCTTGAAGCGTTCCGTACATCCAGCGATAACGCTGCTTGACAAAGCTTCTTACCGTTTCTGGCGCTTCCGTCAAGGCAATCGCTCGCTCTTCGTAGGTAATTTTCCAACCGGCGCGCAAAATTCTGACCGTCAAGTCGGCATCTTCAGCCAGTGTATCAACTCCAAACTCCCCGACTTCCAAAACCGCCTTTTTTCTCCACGCCCCGATTGCGCCCGGCACGACCGTAATCCCGTTTAACATCATCAAGGCCCGGCGATCAATATTTTGGCTAGTAATATATTCCAGCGCCTGGCATTGAGTCAAAAAATTGACCCGGTTTCCCACTTTTGCGTTGCCGGCGACAGCTCCCAGGCGCGGATCGGTAAACTGGCTCGCCAAAAGTATTATCGCTTCTTTGTTAAAAATCGTATCCGCATCAAGACAGATTAAGATTTCGGCCTTTGTTTGTTCCAGACCGTAATTTAAAGCCGCCGCCTTACCTTCGTTCTGCTGGCGAAAAATTTTTACTTTGGGATGGTTCTTGTAATTTCTTTCCAACTCGCCCCAAGTATCATCAATTGAACCGTCATCAACGACAACAATCTCGAATTGTCGCGGTTGATCGGCCTTAAGCAACGAAGTAATAGTCCGAATAATAACTTTCTCTTCATTGTAGGCCGGGATAATGACCGCTACGGGAAGATCGGCCCGGGCGTCTTTTCTGCGACCGTCTTTGCGAGAAGCCAAATATTGCCAGCTCGCCAATCCGACAACGAATAACAACCTGGCCAATCCCAAGACCAAACCGACAAAAGAAAGCCCGGAAACAATAACAATCAGCCAGTGCCAGGTGGTAAACCCAATTTTGTTTCCAAAAACCATCCAAGTCGGTTCATTTATCTTCGGCATCACCTGGTCTTTGGTCTGGCCGATTAAATCGGTCAGAGGAACAAATTCGTATCCGTCAGCCCGCAATTTTTTGACTAGACCCTCAAGCGCCGCGACTGTCTGGCTTCTATCGCCTCCGGAATCATGGAGCAGAATCACTCCGCCCTGGTGAGCTTCGGCCTGACGCACTGTATCAGCGACAATTTTATCGACTCCCGGCTGGCGCCAATCATTCGGATCGATCATCATCCCGATACTTAAGTAGCCCAGCTGACTAATTTGGTCAAGAGAACGAGCTTGAACCCCGTTATCCGGCTCTGAATCCTCGGCATAAGGAGAACGGAAAAGGATGGTCAAGCGACCGGTAACAACCTCCAAAAGCCTCTCGGTCGCCAAGATCTCAAGCTTCAATCTTTCAGTTGAAATGTCGGTAATATCGGGGTGAGTGAAGGTGTGATTACCGATTAAGTGCCCTTCGGACACTTCTTGCTTGACGATTTCCGGATATTTTTCCATCTGAGACCCGATGACAAAAAAGGTAGCCGGCGCTTTAAGTTCCCTAAGGCGCTCTAAAATCAGGGGCGTATAAACCGAGTCGGGTCCATCGTCAAAAGTCAACGCCAGTTTTTTTGGTTTATATCCTAGCCGCTGAATGACATAAGGAGAAGGTAAATCCTGATAAGTTTCGTCCGTGATTAGTTTATCGGCGTCACTATATTCAATTAAACGTTGGCCGGTCTTGGGACGAGAAGTAATTTCTAAAATTTCTCCCTGCCCCTCATAGTCCAACTGATAACTGAAATTTATTTTGTTCAAACTCTGCGCTTGTTGTTGATCATTTTTTTCCGGCTGGCCCAAAAGATTCCAGATCGAAGGGTCTTCGCTACCCAGGCGCCATAAAGCGACTCCGGCCACGGACAGGTCTTTAAGCGAGGCCAGCTCATTAAAAATGGTCGCTGCGTCAAGCAACCAAACTTGGTGCTGTTTATTATTGTCGTCCAGATATTTAAAATAGGGATTGAGCGATTTATCATCAAAAACAATGTCGGCTTCCGATTCCCTGGCAATCAACATTGCTTCTTCAAAAGTTTTTCCATCCGCCTGTCTTGTCCCCTCCGCCCAATCATAAGCATAACTGCCCAGGGCAACAATCATTTTCTCGGATGAGATATCGGCAGTTCGCTTGCCCAGAATTTCTTCATACCAGGACAAACCCGAAATCGGCCCGACTTCGCTGGTTGACCAATGTTGATCGTAGGCCATAACAATGACATAATCGGCGACTTCGTTTATCTTCGGATAGTCAAAATTATCATTGCTGGCAGGGACGATAACGGCGAGTTTTAAATTCCACTTTATTAATTCTTGCCGCAATTCTCCAAGGAACAAAACGAAAGTAGCTTGGCTCTCCGGCGGTAAGTTCTCAAAGTCAATCGCGACCCCGTTCAGACTGTGCGCCAAGGCGTGTTCGGATATTTTTTTTATCAAAGTTTGGCGGCTGACCGGATCGCTCAAAACTTTCACCAGCAAGTCTCCTTGCCAATCGTTATTTGAATAATTGTTTATTAACCCCCAAATCTTCGCTTCGGGACGATTTGAACGAATATAACTGACAACCTCTTGCTCTTTAGCCGGGTCGTCCTCGATTAGACTTCCGCTTGAATCCTCCAGGTGCATCCACTCGCCGGCAACAACATCAAGTCGCGAAAGATTGTCTTTTAAAGAATAGAGGCTGGCATCGTCCCAATCAACAAAGAACCCGAGCCGCAGTAAATTTGAAGATAGCAAGACTTGAGTCGGCTTTTTAATCACGGCCCTGTTGCTGGCTTCTTTGGTCAGTTTCTTTCTTGAGTCATAGAAACTCTTAAGCTCTTTTTGATTAACGACCGCCTGTTGAACCTTCCCCGCGTTTCTAAAATGGGAGAAGTGAAAAAGACGACCGCTTTTTAGCGGCGGCGCGATTGTCAGACCAGCAATAATCAATAGCAAAATGCTGGCAATAATTAAAATAACGCCAAAAAAACCTCCTCTGAATTTTTTCCAACGTTTCCGGCCCGAATCAAAAAATACCGGCTTGGTAGATTTATCTTTCTCCATGTCTATATCTTGGCAAAACTGGGAGACAAAGTAAACCCAAATTACGGCTGGCATTCCGGGGACCGGCTAAAAATGGGACATTGACACAGACCCCGAGGAAAATTATGATGGGAGACAGAAAGGGAGGGAAAAATGTGCCAACAAAATAATGATGACGGATTTGTTCCTCGCCTTCTGGACGCCTTGAGCGCCGAGGCAAAGCTCAAATCCGGGACAGGCAAGATTACTCCGAGCGTATTTTTGCCTCCAAGGCTGGGAAGTCCGGAACATCTTCTGGTCCTACAGGCCCTGCTGGCCACGACTTCCTGTGTCCGGTGCAATTATTCGTCCGTGGTCATCCCGGATGACATTATTGAAACCGGAACCGACCCCGCCAGTATTGCCAACTGGCTAACGCGAATTTCCTTGGAACTGGCCAACAAAAGCGGCCTTTTCCGCCGGGAAATCACCGCCGAAGATTTTGGCGCGAGGAGAGTTTGTCTTTCTATTCTCCTTGCGGTCTTGCATCTCTTCTTGAGTTTCCTCGCCAGCATTGTTCAGGCTAACGAAGACTTCCGGAGGCGCATGAAAATGCTCCAAGCCCAAATCATCAGCACCTCCATCCTTGGTCCCAACTAACACCCCCGGCCCGCGCCGGGGCTTTTTATTCCCCGCGAGCGACTTGTAAAGACCCGGCCTTTACAACACAAAATTAAAATAAGCGCAAGCCTTAAAGCAAAGCGTGAATAGCCGAAAAAATAAAACCCGCCGCGCGAGACGACGGGATAATCAACAAAAGGTATAAGGTGGGCATAAGGCTAGAGCCAGGGTTCAGCCTCACGGCCGCGGAGGTAAACCCAGCTCATGGTTCCAAAAAAAGCGCCGGCCGGATTTGCCCCGAGTTCCGGAGCATTTTTTGCAAACCCAGTCTCCGGCTCGCTCGGCGGCCCACTGGTCTTCGTTGAGGAGGCTGTCGGAGGATTGGACCACTTTTCCCAGAAGCCCGCCGCATTCGGGGCAAAGAGGCCGCTCCAGCAACAGGCCCTCCAGGCCGCGCCGCTTGAGGGCTGACTCCAAACCCCGCGCCTTCATGCGCCGGTTGAACTCGTCGAAGGAAAAGCCTTCCCCACGGAAGAGTTCTCTGACGGTAACGACTTTGCCGTCCTCGCCAAGCTCCAACATAACCAGCCGCATGTGCCGACCGTCGCCGGTTAAGGTTTCAGGCCGCCGGTCAAAAGGTCCCGTATATTGCTCAATGATCTCTATCATCTTCGGCATTTCGCCCTCCTCGCCTGTAGTTTCGAACCAAAATCATGATGACTCAAACTAACACAAAAAATGACTCCTGACAAGAAGCCCAAACAAAAAACAGCCCCAAGGGCCGCTTAATTTTTTACCAAGTTAAATTTGCGCGAATTGGGCTAGCTCGCTTTTTATGAATCCATGCTAAGCGCCAGCAAGGTCCATAATTTCCAGCACGGAAGTAATTTCTCTGACGCCGTCGTCTTCTGTGAAGTGGCCTTTGTTTTTTTCTAAAATTATCTTGGCGCCAAATCTTTTTTTAAACAGCTCGGCGTTGTCAAGCGAAACATAGGGGTCGTTGTCTGAAAAAATAGCAACAATCTCCAGCGTGTGTTTCAGCACGTCGGTTTCCCTAATTTCCGTTTCCAGCCAGGGCCTGGCGATTTCCCACTCCTCTTTGGTCTCAAGGTTGGTTAAAGTGAACCAGGGGGCAATCAAAATAACTTTTCCAACTTTTACGCCCGGGTTGAGTTTTTCAAGATGCCTCAAAATCGCCTGGCAACCGATTGAGTGACCGATTAAAAGAGTCTCTCGGCCGGACTCTTTGATCGTTTCGTTTAGCTTCAAAGCCCAGTCACCGATAACAGGGGCTTGGGAATTTGGCATCTGGGGAATCGTGACTTCAAATCCCCTTTTTCCCAATTCCAACTTCAGCCACTGGTGTAACGGTTCCTCAGGCGAACCGCCCCAACCATGGACAATAAAAGCTTTCTTCATATAACTTGGCCCCGTATCATGGGTAGCCCGGAGCTTGTTTTTAGAACAATTTATACATTTTTGCTCCTAACTTTTGCTCATCAAAATCAGCTCTTTGAGCTTCTCGTCGGTTACCCCATTGACTTCCAAGTTGCCAGGATAGACACTATCCCTTTCAATCTCATCACTTTGCGCCGGCAAAATATAAACATTGCCGCTTTCGGGGTTTTTCCCCAGAACCACTTTTATCCCTTCTTTTTTAAATTTTTCCACCAAGGCGTCAATCGGGGTGGCTTGATCCGGAAATTCTTCATCAACGGCCTTTATTCTCGCGTAGGCTTCCGGGCTTATACCGGGAAAAGGGAAAGTCTCTCGGTTTTCGCTAAGTTCTAGCGCCAAGGCAATAATTTTTCTCTTCCTCTCTTCTTTTTCGCCTTTATTTTCAATTTGATCTTGGGGATGTTCTATCATATAAGAAGTATAGCATGGTTTGGGCGTCTCCACTAGAAGCTGAAAACGTGCTGGGAAACGATTACAAAAGATTGGCTCGGGGACTAGGATTCGAACCTAGGTTACAAGGGCCAGAACCTTGCGTCCTACCACTAGACGATCCCCGAATAATATTATTTTTTAGTAAAATAATATTTTAGCTTGCCTTTTAAAACTTCCCTGCCATACCCACTCTTAAAAAACTTTTCCGCGCATATCGCATCTTGTTTGTCCAAGAAGGCCTCGTAAAATATTAAGCTAAAAGGCGCATTTCTTTTCGTATAATACCCTCCTCTTCTCTGGTTATGTTCCTTAAAACGTCTTTTCAGATCGCCAGTAACTCCGACATATAATATCCCGCTCTTAAGACTTTTTAAAACATAGGCATACCACATGGAAAGAATGATTACTTGTCCCCGCCTCTTCGGCGGGTCGCCGATGAGGCGACTACCACTAGACGATCCCCGAATGTTCGCTTGGACAAAATAAAAGCGTCCGAAGACGCTTTTATTAAAGCTTAAAATTAGTCTTTTTGCAACCGCTGGCACGATTGACGCTTGACTCTATCGCTCTACTTTAAATAGCGCCTGATAGCGATAAAGCTGGAAAGAGCTCCCAACACTACCCCCACCGCTACCTGGAAAAACAGCAAGGAAAAAAAGTTTTCTTTTAAAAAACTGAAGATGTCATTGCCTGGGACAAAACTCGCCAGCTTGGGCGAAATAAGCGCCACCAGAGGAAAAACTATAATCATTGTGGCCACCGCGGCGGAAACGCCATAAAGCACGCCTTCCACAATAAAAGGCCCGCGCACGTTCCAGTTGGTAGCCCCCACCAAACGTTTAACGGAAATTTCATCGCGCCAATTGTAGATAGTCAAACGCACGGTGTTAAAAGCCACCAAAACCGCCAAAATCGCTAAAATTAAACTAATAACCAAGCCGGTTCGTTGAGCAGTGTCGGTGATATTGGAAAGCCGATTGATAATCTCCTTGTTCTGTTTGTAATTAACTTTGTCCACCAATTGGGAAAAATCGGCGTCCTGGACAAACTGAGCTACTTTCTCGTATTCCGTCGCTGAATCGGACTTGATGTTCAAGCTGGCTTGCAGGGGATTTTGGTCTAATTCTTTCAGCCCCTCCAACAAGGCGGCATTGTCCTTGTGTTTTTCTTTAAAACTAGCTAGAGCCTGTTCGCGCGAAATATACTGAACGGCTTTAACTTCCGGCATTTTTTCCAGTTGGTCTTTAGCCGCTAGAACATCCGCCTCTTTGGCTTCCTGTTTGAAATAGACCGAAATATCCACCTTTTGCTTGAGTTCGCTGATAATCCCTTGAGCCACCACGTTAAAAAACAAAAGACCGGTAATAACGAAAATAGTCAAAACCATAACCAAAACCGTCGCGGCCGATAACCAAGAATTACGCCGAAAACTGCGCCAGCCAGCTTTAGCGATTCTCCTGATATTCACGATAAGAGTTTTATAAGTGGGCATTTGGAGTTTGTTATTTATTATTAGAAGTTAAAGAATATATCTTCCTTTTTCTTCGTCCCTAATCACCCGCCCCTTGTCCATGGTGATCACCCGGCGGTTAAGACTGTTGATGATTTCGCGGTCATGGGTGGCCAGAATGATGGTCGTTCCCAACTCGTTAATCTTAATCAACAGACGAATAATATCCCACGCGTTTAAAATGTCCAAATTGCCGGTTGGCTCATCGGCCAAAATAACATCCGGCCGATGGATTAAAGCGCGGGCAATCGCCACTCGCTGCTTTTCCCCGCCAGAAAGTTCTTTGGGAAAACGATTGATTTTGTCGCCCATCCCCACCAGTTCCAACACCTGTGGAACATCCCGTTGGATTTCCTCGTCTTCATAGCCGGCCACCTCCATGGCGAAAGAAATATTTTCCCGAACGTCCATATCGCTTAACAAGCGGAAATCTTGGAAAACCATGCCGATCCGACGACGAAAAAAAGGCATCTCCTTGGGTTGGATCAAGTTCACATTTTTTTTGTCAAACAAAACTTTCCCCGAGGTCGGGAGATCCTCAGCGGTTAGCATTTTGAGCAAAGAAGTTTTACCGGCACCCGATTGCCCGGCCAGCGAAATAAATTCTTTGGGTTCTATCCCCAGGTTAATATCGTTTAAGGCGATGATTTGCCCTTCTTTGGTCTGATATATTTTAGAAACGTTTTCAAATTTAATCACAACGACACTTGGTTAATAATTGATAATTCAACATTTATCGCTTCTTATTTCCGCTGCGATAAACTCCTCCAGGTCTCCATCTAAAACCTCGTCGGGTTGTTTTGATTCCACGCCCGTGCGCAAGTCCTTCACCATCTTATAGGGATGCAGAACATAGGAACGAATTTGCGCTCCCCAGTCGGCCGTTCCCTCGCCCTTGGTAATCACTCCTTTCAAGTCGGTAATTTCTTTCTTCTTCTTCTCCAGTTCCAGGCGATATAGCTTGGCTCGCAACATACTCAGCGCTTGTTCTTTGTTGGCCAGCTGCGACCTTTCGCTTTGGCAGGCCACCACGATATTGGTCGGCAAATGAGTCAAACGGACCGCCGTTTCCACCTTGTTGACATTTTGCCCCCCGGCTCCCGAAGAGCGGTAGGTGTCAACACGCAAATCTTCCGGTTTGATTTCCACCTCGGCGTCGTCTTTTATTTCCGGCAAAACTTCCACCAAGGCAAACGATGTGTGCCGCAAGTTATTGGCATTGAAAGGCGACAACCTCACTAAACGATGCACTCCTGATTCTTTCTTCAAATAACCGTAGACATAGGGACTGCTAATTTTCAAAGTGGCATTTTTAAGACCGGCTTCTTGTCCCCGGTGCTCATGCAATAGAATTGTTTTCCAGTTCTGGCGTTCGGCGTAGCGGCTGTACATCCGCAATAATATTTCCGCCCAGTCTTGGGCTTCGGTGCCGCCGGCTCCGGCAACAACAGATAAAATAGCGTTGCCTTTGTCGTATTTGCCGCTTAAAAAAACAGCTAATTCTTTTTTGGCAAATTTTTTGCTCAGCTGTCTGAACTTTTCCGTCAGCTCTTTTCCCAATTCCAAATCCTGCCCTTCCTCGGCTAAACCGGTCATTTCCGCCAAATCGTCAATTTCTTTTCTTAACTCTTCCCAACCGGCCAGCTCGTCTTTCAAATTGCTAACTTTTTGAGTAACTTCAGCCGCAGATTGAGGATTGTCCCAAAGCCCCGGATCTTGCGTTTTTGCTTCTTCAAGCGCCAATTCCTTTTCTTTGCCGCCCAAGTCAAAGACAGTCCAGGGTGGCCTGGAGTTTAAGCTGCAGATCTTTCACTTCTTTGTGGATTTCCAACATTAACTGAATTTTAACTCTTCGGCAAAATTTTGGCAACCGGCGCGTTGAGCCAACAAGCTTAGCTGTAAAGACCCGGCCTTTACAAGTTATCCACAGAAATAAAAAAACCGCCCGACCCTAGCGCATGTTCACGCGCAGAGTCGGACGGGAAGCTTGAGGCTTTGGTCTCGGCCCTAGAGAAGCGAACGACCCCCGAGGATCAGACCACCTCTGCTTGTGACGAGCACAGCGCCCGCCCGCCGCTGCCCCTCGGAGGGCCGTCTGACAATCTGCCAGCCGACCTTCAGGACCAGCGAGCTGTTCTCGCCCCAAAGACCAAGCCGGTCTTGGGCCAGCAGCCACATGAGCCCCCTGACTACATTCTTTTTGCTGATCAAAAAGTTCAGACGTACGCCCTCGGGGCAGGGGTCCGTATATTCCTCACATGCCCCGCAAGTGGCCTCCATCTCATCGACGATCCGCCCCCAGAGAGTGAAGCAAGCCTTTTCCTGGTCGTTGAGCGCCCCCACGACGACCTCGCCCTCGAGAACCCGGTGATCGTCAGGGACCGGGGTGAACACCCCCTCTTTGAGAATGTCGGCGATCTCGGTCAACAGGTCGCTCTTTTTGTCTTTGTCAGCCATGACTCTCCGCCTCCTTCTTATTTGTTTGATTGGAACTTGATACTAGTTCCATATTACATTGCTATGTTCAATATTTGTCAAGGCTCGCGTCCAGGAAATAAATAAAAAAGCCCCGGAGCAAAGCTCCGGGGCGGCCCACGTGGGCGAGGCCACGGGCGGGCGTTAGTCGTCCACCACCGTCAGGATGGGACAGAGGCCCTCCTTGCGCGCCTTCATCCAGGCCACGAAAAGGCGCACAAATTCCAACTCCCGCAACCCCTGGCGAAGGACCGAGGGAATGGCCCAGAACACGCCGATGGCCATCAGCAGGATGATGATCATGCTGTAGCCAGCCAGGCCCGCCACAACAAGCGCATTCAGGGTTGCCTCCCAGACCAAGGCCCAGCTCAGGGTCGAGGGCATAAGGGTCAAAGCCCAGCCAGCCACGGCTTGGACCGGCGCCGCTTCCAAGTTCATCGCCAGGAAGCCCAGCAGGCCGACCAAGAGCAGCGGCCAAAGCGGCCAGACCCGGTGACCCTTTATCTGCAGCGGCCACCGCTCAAAGGGCTTGAACATGGTCTCGGAGTTTCTGTTATCATCAGGACGACGAGCAACAAGGAAGTTCGCCGGGACCAATATCCCGTAGTACACCGCCAAGAGGATGGCGGCAAACGCGAAAAGAGGGACTCCAAGGGGTAAGCGCCAAACAAGCTTGCAGAGGCTCACCTCGCTCACCTTCTTCTCGTCGTTGCTCCAGCCATAGGCTAGCTGGAACAGCAGACCCTCCCGGCGGATCGTTCTGTTCTGGGGCATTTTTTCCCTCCCTTGTTTTCAGGTTGCTCCTAATTTTTTCACTTTACCATACGAGCGCAAAAAAGTCAAGCGCTTCGTAAAGGTTCAATGCCTCGCCCCGCTTCTTGCCCGATTTGTATTTTCCACGCCTAGGCGTGGAAAATACAAGTTTAATCCGGCGGCCAACCAACCGCCAAACGAGAATAAAAAATGAGCCGGAGGCGAGAATCGAACTCGCGACCCACCGCTTACGAAGCGGTTGCTCTGCCCCTGAGCTACTCCGGCCCGTTACAAATTGTGTGGAAGCGGCAAACAACTAGTGGCACCCCTCGCCGCGCCAACCCACTACGCTCCGCAAACATGTCCCGCGTCATATCTTTCCTTGTCTTGCGTTAAGTCTTCCAACGTTTTCCAGTCTTCCACCCAATCGCTGACAAAGTACGAACGCAAAGTTCCGTTTTTTGAATTACCAATTACTCGCCGCAAACCGGCATTGATAATCATTTTCTTGCACAACAAACAAGGATAGGCATCAATTAAAACATCTCTATTTTCCGTTTTTCTTGAAGAATAAAGATATAAATCTCCGCCCAAAAGCGAAACACCGGCTCTGGCCGCGTTGATAATGGCATTCATTTCCGCATGCGCCGAACGACACATTTCATAATTGGAGCCAGAAGGAACATTTTTTTGGCGCCGGATGCAAAAACCCAAATCCAGACAATCTTTAACTCCTCGCGGCGCGCCCACATAGCCGGTAGCGATTATCTGATCATTCCGCACGATAATCGCTCCGTGTTCAACCGTCCGGCAAGTGGAGCGAGTCGCCACTGTTCGAGCGATCAACCAATAATAGGTGTCTTTGTCGGGACGAATAATTTTATTGTTATTTTCCATATTTTTATAGCTCCTTCTGGTTGATTTTAATTTTTGTCCCCCAATGAGCGGGATACCGGAATCGGACCGGCGCCTTAACCTTGGGAAGGTCATGTACTACCACTATACTAATCCCGCCACAAGTCTAATTTCGCTTTTCGCAAATTTTACATGTTGCTCTCATCTGTTCATTCAAAAAAATATTCCCACCATTTCCACCACCAGGATTTTTTTGGTTGCTCCGCGGCTCCAAAAGCACCAGCCGGTGAAGCCGTTTGACTGGCCGGAGTTTCCTTGAAACTGCCACCCGGCGGCACCACCACCACGTTCTCCCCTTCTTTTTTCAAGTTAAGCTTACTGCGCGCCTCTTTTTCCACGAAAGAGTCACTACGCAGATATTCCAGATATCCCTGCAGTTGAGAATTTTGTTTGTCCAAGTCTTGCACTTCTTGTTTGACCTTTTCCGCCTCCCTGCTTAATAAATATTTCCGATAGCTTACTTTGACAACCGAGATAGTCACCCAGATTAAAATTACTAGAATTAAAAACAAGACCGGCTTGGAATTAAAGATAAGGCTGAATTTTGACCGAGGAGACGCGGACATAAAAAAATTAAGTCAAAATTAAAAGTGGTAGATCCGGATATTTTATATTATAATAAACGCATGAAAAAGAAACCGCTTGTCCACAAATTGTTAATTGTTGCCGTCTTTTTAATCGTTCTCTCTATGATTCTCTCGCTCTTTTTGCCTTTTCTGCGCTAGCAATCATTTCTTAAGCGCTTTCAAAAACACGTCTTGGGGAATATTAACTTTGCCAAGCGTTTTCATTTTTTTCTTGCCTTTTTTCTGTTTTTCCAAAAGTTTTCTCTTGCGCGTCACGTCGCCGCCGTATAAATAACCCGTAACATCTTTGCGCATGGCCGAAATGGTTTCGCGAGCGACAATCTTCCCTCCCAAAACCGCCTGCAAGGCAACGGTAAACATTTGCTTGGGAACCACTTCCTTAAGCCGCTCAACCAAAGCGCGCCCCTCGCTTTCTGCTTTCTTTTTGGGCACCACCCGAGAAAAAGCTTCTACCATCTCCCCCGCGATCAATACGTCCAAACGCACTAAGTCGGCTTCCCGATAGCCGGTTAATTCATAACTCATGGAGGCGTAACCACTGCTAACGCTTTTTAATTTGTCGTAAAAATCAACGATAATTTCCCGAAGCGGCACTTCATATTCCAACACCACCCTCTCTTGGCTTAAAAAAGTCGTGTTCAAAAATACGCAAGAAGATCCTTCGGCCAATTTCATAACCGCGCCCATAAAACTGGCGGGGGTGATAATTTCCAGTTTCACCCAGGGTTCTTTGATGTATTCCAGCAAATGGGCGTCGGGCATTTCTTGGGCGGTTTTGATAATTTTTATTTCCGCCCCTCTAGTTTTTTCCAAAATTTCATAGGCCACGCTGGGAGTGGTGATCAAAAGCTCCAGATTATATTCGCGCTTTAATCTTTCCGAAACAATTTCCAGGTGCAGCATCCCCAAAAAGCCGCATTTAAACCCGCGCCCCAAGGCCTCCGAACTTTCCAGTTCAAAAGTCAAAGAAGAGTCGCTCAAACTTAATTTGGCCAGGGCGTCTTTTAGGAGTTCGAAATCATCGTCCTCGCCGGCCGGATAGAAACTGGCAAAGACCATTGGGTCGGGCTCTTTGTATCCGGGCAAGGCCAGCGCGCTTTCAAGCGGAGAGATAATCGTATCGCCGACTCGACAAAAAGAAATGTCTTTAAGCCCGGTGGCAATGTAACCGATTTGCCCCGCGCCCAAAGAGGGCATTTTGGTCAACGCTGGATGGAAAAGCCCGACTTCCAGAATTTCCACTTCCTTTTTGAAAGCGGCCATTTTGATTTTTTGGCCGGCTTTGGCTGCTCCCCCGAACAAGCGCACGTAAGCGATTACTCCCTTGAAAGAATCGTAGGCTGAATCAAAAATCAAGGCTTGCAACTTTTGTTCTTTGGCTTGAGGCGGAGCAACTTTGGCAATTACCGCTTCCAGCAGTTCCGGCACTCCTTGGCCGGTCTTACCCGAAATTTTGAAAACTTCTCCGTCAAATTTTTCTCCCATTAAACTTTCCAGCGTAGTGCGCACTTCCAGCTCGGCCTCTTCAATTTGAGCCGAGGGCAAATCAATTTTATTTAAAGCCGGAATAATCGTCAATTTTTGATTTAACGCCAATTGCAAATTAGCCAGAGTTTGCGCTTGCACGCCTTTGGTGGCGTCCACCAACAAAATCGCTCCTTCCACCGCCGCCAACGAGCGCGAAACTTCGTAAGAAAAATCCACGTGCCCGGGAGTGTCAATCAAGTTAAGCTGATAATCTTGGCCGTCCAGCTTGTAATTCATAGTCACCGGCTGGAGTTTGATTGTAATGCCCCGTTCCCGTTCCAGTTCCATTTGGTCCAGCACTTGTTCTTTCATTTTTCGTTTTTCAATCGTTCCGGTCAATTCCAAAAACCGATCCGCCAAAGTGGATTTTCCATGGTCAATATGCGCAATTATGCAGAAATTTCGGATGTTTTGCATTAAGATAACCGCCATCGGTAAAGAACAACTGGCCTTTTTAGATCATACCTTTATAACATAAAATTTACAAATTGAGAATACCAAACCTCCCTCGTAAGGGCCGAGCCCCTGCGACACACTTTCTACAAATTGGCGATGTCTTCTTCCACCACCACTTTTTTGAGAGAAAACTTGGAGAATAACGCCCGCAGCAAATCGCGCATTTCTTCCAGCTTCATCCAAGAACTGATCAAAATATAAACAAAAACGCCCGCCAG
Source organism: bacterium (assembly GCA_021815315.1). Lineage (GTDB taxonomy): Bacteria > Patescibacteriota > Minisyncoccia > Portnoybacterales > JAKAHB01 > JAKAHB01. The sequence continues at coordinate 19,149 of JAKAHB010000006.1, forward strand.
TCCCGCCAGAGTCCCTTGCAAAAAAATTCCCAGCCCAGTCTGCATATCAACCAGTCTTGCTCCCAAGCGCAACCCTAGCCAAGCGGCAATCCCCGCCCCCAGGGCGGCCAAAACCATTTTAACGCCACCGCTAAAAATACTTTCATCCTGAAAATCTTTAAGCCTTCTTTCCAGCGAAAACCACAAGGCCAGCATCTGTAAAATGGCGCCGCTAGCAAAACCAAGGGCCAGCCCCGGCACCCCCAGCTGCCGGCCAAAAAACCAGGCCAGGCCAATTCTGGCTACGCTGCCAAAAAGTCCCCAAAGAAACGGCGTTTTGGAATCTTCCAAAGAAAAAAAGGCTCGCGAAAGCAACAGGGTCAAGCCCTCCGCCAAGAGCCCCAAGGTTAAAAATTTTAAAGATTCAACGGTTAAAACCGTGTTTGACCAGGTGAATTTTCCGGTTCCCAAAATAATTCTGACAATTTGCGCGCGCAGAATAATAAACAGAGCGCTGGCCGGAATCAAGTAAAAAAGTATCTGGCGGAAAGTGTAGATAAAACTTTGCTTGAAAGCCACCCAGTCTTGGCGTCCCGCTTCTTCGGATAATTTGGGAAAACTGGCCACCACGAAAGAAGCGGCAAAAATTCCCAAGGGAAAGCTCCAAATATTATACGCCAAATCAAAAATAGCGATTGACCCGATCGCTAGCGACGAAGCCAAAACGGTAATCGCCAAAAAATTGAGCTGCAACAGAGCAACCGACATAATTCTGGGCGAAGTCAGATAGAGAATATCTTTTAACCCGGGCTGGCGCCAGTTAAACAAAAAGGAATAGCGATACCCCGTGCCAACCAGCGAAGGAATTTGCGTCAGGAAATGAATCAAAGACCCCAGCACCACCCCCCAGGCCAGGCCCGCCAGTCCAAAACGAGGCACCAAAACCAAAGCGCCAAAGATAATGCTCAAATTGTAAAGAATGGGCGCAAGGGCATAAGTGAAAAAGCGTTTCAAGCTTTGCAGGATGTTGCCCAAAACCGCGGAAAGCCCCAGAAGAAAGGGAGACCACGCCATAATCCTGGTGAGCTTAACCGTTTCGGCAATTTTTTCAGCCGAAAACCCCGGGGTCAAAATTTTGATTAAAAAAGGAGCAAAAGCAAAAAGCGCCAGAGAGAATAGAATCAAAAATAAACTGGTAAAATTGGCCACGCAATTGGCCAGGGCCCAAGCTTCTTTTTTGTCCTCTCGGTGCAGAAAACGAATAAAGACCGGAATAAATCCGGCCGAAAGCGCTCCCATGATGATCAAATTAAAAACCAGATCGGGGAAACGAAAAGCGGCGTAGTAGATATCCAGTTCGTTGCCCGCGCCAAAAGTTCCGGCTAAAATCCGATCGCGCAAAACTCCCAAAAGTCGGCTGGCCACAGAGGCCCCGCCCAAAAGCAAAGCCGCTCCGCCGATTTGTTGGAAATTGGATTGGAAAAGTTTTTGGTATATTTTTTTAATCATCAACTTTTGGACTTGTCACTTGCAGATATCTTCGCGTTGTTCTGATTTTAACATGACCAAGCAGTTCTTGCACCTAACGCAATCCCTGCTATTTTCCGGCAAAGCCGTGGTAAAGCCGTGGCTCATCTTCCAGTTTTTTCAGATAGACATCCACTGGCTTTTTCTCTATAATAGAGGCATAAATGAAGTATAGTTAACATCCGCCTGGAAGACAATAATCCGCGCAGTATATGAAAATACTTCGAATGATGCCGAAACGTTAGACGAACTGAATTTTTAATTTTATAAATGAGGGGTTATGGAAAATTATTCTGACAATATCGTAAAAAAATATGATTTTTGGACAGTTAAGGTCCATCCAAACCAAGAATATTTATGAAACCAAAGTTAAAACTTGCCATAGACATAAAAGCTGACACTGAAAACGCCAAATGGTTTGTCAAAAACGGTGAGTTTATTGACTGGTTTTTGCCTCTAAATTTTCAGTATATAACCAGCAAAAAGTTTTCTCTTTCGGAGAGGAACAAGGTTATTGCCGAATACACGAAGCATATCCACAAGATAAACAAGCAGGCTATCTTAGCTGGCGTTGATGAGACTAGGAAACGATGGATGAAAATTGAAAATAGTTTTTATGATCTAGCCAACAATATTTTTAAGGGACACCCTTGGCCAAAAGGGAAATATATTGGGTATGCCTCTATCTATTTAATGTTTCCTAGAAATATTAGTGAAAAAACTTTTTACTTTCCATATTCCCAAGATGAATGGAACCCACCTGGAGTAATTGCTCACGAACTTTTGCATTTTATTTTCTTTGATTACATCAAAAAGAAGTATGGGGTTACCGAAAACGACGAATTTAAAGGCAAAAACCCTAAATATGTCTGGCAAGTTTCAGAAACCTTCAACACGGTAATTGAAAACTGGAAGCCATACAGGGATATTTTCGCTACGAAAGAAAATTACAAACCATATCCTGGTTGCGAAAAAATGTTTGCCACCATGACTAAGCAATGGGCCAGAAAACAAGATATTGAAAGTTTCTTGGACCGGTGGCTATTATTGGAACAATAAATTTTCTACAGCGGCTAGCAACAAGCATCTGATGGCGCGCTTTAAATACTCGGAACGTTGTGAAATGCTAATAAATTTTTTTATTTTTAATCTGGGAGAGTTTTATTCTCGCGTCAAAATAGATGCCGAAATCACTTAATATAAAATTTGAAAAAGCCGTACGAATCCTGTCGGAGTATATGCCACCATCAGATGAAAATAGTAGAAAGCCTGTGATATTCCATGATATACGCGTTGGCGTATATTTGTATGAAAATGGTTATCCGGAAGATGTCGTTTTGGCTGGCGTTTTGCACGACGCGATAGAGTGGTCTGGCGCTGACGAACAATTATTGAGAGATGAGTTCGGCGATAATGTTGTCCGCTTGATTTCCGCGTGCACAAAAGATGATGCGATTGAAGACAAGGAGGAAAGAACAAACGAACTGATTCAAAGGTGCGCGCAAAACGGGCAAGATGCTCTCATTGTAAAGACGGCTGATATTATTGACAGCTTTAAGTGGTATGTCGGCCAAAACAACGATGACGAATTGAAAAATCATTGTGTAAAGAATGCTAACGCTATTTTCAAATTTAAGCCGAAAGATTTTGACGATAAAATATTTGACGAGCTGAAAAGTTGGCAAGAAAGGTTTACGAGTTAAATAAAATAATTTTTAAAAACTAAAATCTATGCGCCAAACACAAAAAACCATCGTTGCCATCGTTGTTGTAGTGATTATTATTAGTGGCGGAATATATTTTTGGCAACAAAAAAAGAACGCGGGCTCAAAGCTGCCAAGCGCGTCAAAGCCGGAACAAAACCAAAACGCCGGGCAAGATACTACTGGTGGCCAGCCGGTCACAACGCCAAAAATTAACCAACCCGTGGGACAAATTTATAAAAATACGAAATTTTCCTACAGCTGCCCCAAAGATTGGTCGCTGAACCAAAACAAAAACTATGATGGGCAGGTTGATTTAAGCGAGTGCACAAAAATATATTCCGGAGAAATATCATTTGACGATGGGATAAGCTTAACTTTTGGTTTTGTTCCCCGGGCTGTATCCGAAAACTACAGAATAAACAACCAAAAATACGCCGACACGATTTTTAACGAAGTGAAAAACGAGGCCAACGCGAGAACCTACGCAAACAATAATTTTTCTGGATGGATTTCTTTGAGGAACGAAAGGCATGCCCTGGCCATGATCGCGCGCTATGAGGTCGCCGATGGATATTACGAAGTAAGCGCGAACGCCATGGGCAATTCAAAGACAGATACCGAATTCAAAAAAATGACCGACGACATCGTAGGGACGTTTCAAGTCGTGAAATAAAATCAGCGCAATCTCCTCGTCATAAAACCGCCCTCGGGGGCGGTTTTATGAAGCTCAATTTTTCTCTTTACTTCACCACAAACCCGAAAGTTTTATCGGTTGTAAAGTCTCCCGAAAAATTGAATTTATGGTCGGGTAATTCTTTAAAAGTTCCGTCTTGCGCCAGCAAGACTTTTTTATTTTCCGGAAATTCAATCTCCACTTCCAGTGAAGAATTCTCCATCCCCGGCTGCTTTTGGGCGACCAAAGAAAAACTCGCCGGTTTATCGTCGGCCAAGTCTAAAATAAACGGCAATTTATATTGCAACAGCAGGTTTACTTTTTCTTTGGGGCTTGTATAGGCCCAGCCGCCAAAAACGGTCTTGCCGCTTTCGTTAAAAACATCCAGGCCAAATTTATTGGCAGTTTTACCGGCTAGAATTTGCGCCAAGTCTTTGTCTTTTTTATAGCCGGATTTTTCATAATCAACCGATGCTTGCACAGTTTCTTTTGTGTTGCCCGAAGCAAATAACAGTTGGCTGCCTTGGGGCGCGTAGAGCCGGAAATAGTCGGCATTCACCTTGTTCCAAAAGTCATAGGCAAGGCCCCCTCCGTTGTGTTGACGCTCAATTTTAACCGTGTCAAAAACCTGACCGTTGGAGCCGATTCTAATTATCTGTTTTATCTTTTGGCTGACAACGTGATCCGTTTTATAGCCGCAGATATTGGAGTTAACAAACAGAGAAAAGTCCTTTTCGGTTTTTTGCACTTGCCCGGCCCAGCCCTGGCCAACAACAAAGTTCTCCAATGAGTTATCTCTGAAATAGAGCAGGGCCTCTTTCCTCTCCAACGACTGCAAAAGAACTTGCAATAACGCCAAGGGGTCGTCCGTGGCCTTGGCGGACATCTTTTGGAATAACAGAGGAGCCAAGTCGGCCAAAATCTTTTTGGGCTTGTTTTCCGTTTTGTCAAAATCACCTTCTACTTTGTTTTGCACTTCGGCCACAAAGTTGTCGGCGGATATTCGCAAATTATAGGCGGGCAAATCAATCTGACCGGTAAAACGCAACAAGTTTTCAACAACCTGGGGCGTTAACGCAATCACTCCGTCAACGGTTTCTCCGCCGGTTTTTTCATAGAAACTGGCCACCTTTTGGGCTGAAGTCGGGAAATCGGCAAACCAGTTGGCATCATGCATTGACCAGTTGGCGGAAATTTTTTGGATAGGTTCGGGCGGCACGATGTATTCTTGCAATTGGCCATCCGGGTTGTAAACGTTGTCAATAAAGATTTTTTTAAAACTCCCCTTGTCCACGTCAAAAACTCCATAGGAACCGATAAAGCCGCCGGTCGCCCGCAGCTCCGAATTATTCTGGAAAATCACCAAATATTTTTTGGCTCTTTGATGGCCCAAAAAGTTTAACAAGTTGTCCAGATAATAAGGCGCGTTATCCAGGCTTTTGACGGCCAAACCAAGACTGCCCTGCAACTGGTCCAGATTTTGGCCGGGGATCAAGTCGGCTGGAACTTGAGCCATTCTTTTCTGGGCCTCGGTTAGATAGGAAGAGGCCAATTTAATATTTTGTTCAAGTTCAAAGAGGCGGTCAGTTAACGAACCGCCGCCGGAGTCCCGACTAAAAACTTTTTTTATTTCCGGCTCCAAAGAAGCCAGCGAGAAAGACAAATGCTCCCCCGCCAAAGAAATATTTTTAGCCGCTATTAAAACATCGTTGCTCTGGGAAACCCTGTTTAGCCCCGGTACAAAAGCCAAAAGAGCCAATAAATTGCCCGCCAAACCATCAACCTTTGTTTCGGCCAAGTTTAACTGCCCGGAAGCTTGGTAAAAACTTTCTCCGGCTAAACGAAAATTCTGGTCACCCAACGCCTTTTTTGCCAATAGGAGGTTATGATAACCGGCATAAGTGCTGGCCAAAGCCTCGTCTTTAACTTTCAGTCCTTGACCCAAAAATCCAACCAGAGGGATTAACAGGATTAGAAACAAAGCTGTCGCCATAAAAATCGGCTTATTTTTAAACCCATTCAACGCTTGTCGCCAAAAAAATCCAGTTCCGATTTTTATTTTTCCCGACGGAGGAGTAAAAACAGGCTGATAAAAAGTTTCGGAAATGACCTGTGGCTTATTGGTTTTCGGCCCGGAGAGAATACTTGAAAAAGCGGCCAGCTCCCGCTTCAGCTCCTCTTCGTCAAGCGCTCCTTCGTTTTCTTGGGCCTCGCTTTTTTTAGCGATTTCTCTGACCGCTACAGTTAATTCCGGACCGTCAAGAATAATGTCCAGCCCCAGATCGCTAGCTTGCCTTGTCAGCTCAATTTTTAATAGTGCCTCTTCCGGCTTGGCTTTTGCGGCAAAAATCTCTGGCTCTGTTTCCGCTGGGAATTTGTTGGAGGGCGCAGAGACGTCGTTTTGGGGCAACAGCTGTTCGTCTCTTTGGTGAATTTTTTCCAAAATATTAAGCAACAATTCTCGCTGATTGGTCTCTTGCCGCCTGGAAAAGTGTTTATCCAGATAGTTTAACAACCATTTTTTTTCGTCAAATTTTTTTGGATTTTTACGCCGAGACGGCATCCTGATTTTTTGTCGGCCGGTTTTTTGAGTCAAACGCCAAAGCCGATCCTTTAAAGGATTCTCCATCTTTGTCGCTCGAATGTCGGCGACGAGTTTTGTTTTGGGGACTTTGGCGACCATAGACAAACTAGGGCTAAAGAGCCCTTAATACTTGCTGATATTATAGCATAAAAAAAGGCGCCCCAAGGCGCGTCTTTTAGCAGAAAAGTTCGGAGAGGCCGTCAAGCCAATTCTTGGTAAATCGCCAAGGTTTGCTTGGCTGTTTTTTTCCAATCAAACCTTTTTGTCTGCTCCCGGCCCAAGCTGATTAGTCTTTGGCGTAGAAATTGGTCAGTCAGAAGCCGCAACACCTTGTCAACGAAATCGCGCTCACCTTGCGGATTGAAATATAAAGCCGCTTGCCCAAAAATTTCCGGCAGACAGCTGGCGTTGGCCGATACCACCGGTAAATCGTATGACATGGCCTCCAACCCCGGCAAACCAAATCCTTCATAGAAACTGGGGAAGACATAGGCGAAAGCATTTTGATAAAGCGCCACTAATTCTTCGTCGGGCACAAAACCGGCAAAAATAACGCTCACGCAATATTTTTTTCTTTGCTTTGGCGCCGCGTAACAAACTTGGTGAAATTTATTTTTAAGAAGCTGATAAAAATCATCGTCTCCTCCCGCTAAAACCAGCTGCAGCTTGTCGTCTTTGATTCTTTTAACCAATTTCTCAAAAGCCCCCAGCAAAAAGCTCAAGTTCTTGTGGGGATAGGCGTTGCCAACGTAAAGCAGAAACGGAGGCTTGATGCCGTATTTGGCCAAGATTTTATCTTGGCCAAGCTTTTTTCTTTTTTGGCAGTCACCCAAAGAAACCCCTTCATAGATTACTTCTATTTTTTCCGGGTTTAGCCCTAAGCTCTCAATCAAGTCTTTTTTGGTAAAGTGCGAAACGGTAATAATCTTCAAGGCTTTTTTAACCGTGGCTCGCAGACAAAAATCATAAAACCAGTCTTTAATGTTATAACGTAATTGTTTGAAAAGCCCACTTCGCTTGGTGGGAAATTTTTTTAGAATCAAATCGTGGATGGTAACCACAAAACGTCCTCGGTACAAAAATGGAGCGTTAAAATGAGTGAAATGCATCAAATCAATGTCCGTGCTCCTGATTTTTCGGGAGAAAAACAACTGCTCCTTTAGGGAATACGGTTTATAGTCGGCCAGAACTTTGTGGAAATTGTCAGCCGCAAATTCTGTTTTTTCAAAGTCCTCCGGGCCCAGAAAAATATAATAATGATTATCCAAATTCAAATCGGCCAGATGTTTTATCAGCTCTTGCGTATAGCGGCCCAAACCTTTAGCTTTGGGGCCATAGAACCTGGCGTCAATTCCAATGTTTGCCAAAATTTTAAGTCTTTATTTTAATTTTTCAACCGCCGCTAAAAATTCTTGGCCTGTTTTCTCCCAAGAAAATTCCTTCACTCTCTCTCGCCCTTTTTCAATTAAGTTTTTTCTGAATTCATCTTCTGTCAAAACAATTTTAATCGCTTCGGCCAATTCACCGGTTAGATATGGGTCTATCATCAAGGCGGCCTCCCCTACTATTTCGGGCAAAGAAGTCTTGTTGGAACAAACTACCGGCACGCCATAGGCCATCGCCTCCAACGGCGGGAAGCCAAACCCTTCAAAAAAACTGGGATAAGCAAAAACGGTTGCCAGGTGGTAAAGGCTCGCTTTGTCCTGGTAGTTGATAAAGCCGGGGAAATGGATAAAAGAAGACCAGCGCGATTTTTTGGCTTGGGCCACAATATCTTTGAAGAGCCAACCAAAAGCTCCGGCCATCACCAAATGAACATCGGCAAATTTTTTGTCTTGTTTCAAAATATCAAAAGACTCAATCAGGCCCTGCAGATTTTTTCTGGGCTCAATGGTCCCAAAAAACAAAATGAACTTTTGAGGCAAGTGATATTTTTTTCTGACCGCTTCTATTTTTTTCTGATCTGGCTGGCCGCTTGATAGTCCCCTCTCTACGCCAGAATAGATGACTTTGATTTTTTTTTCGTCAACCCCGTAAAGATTGACTAGGTCTTCTTTGGTTGATTGAGAAACGGCAATCAGCAAATCTGCTTCCCTGGCTCGAGCCTTTGGGTTCATCAGTTTGTGCCACAAATGATGTCTGGCGGAAAAAAATTCGGGATAATATTCAAAAGATAAATCGTGAAAAGTCATCACTCTAGCTGCTTGTGCCATCGAGGCCCTCAAAAAATGGGGCAGAAAGTAAGCGTCAACCCCGCCCACCAAATTATCAATCTTTGGCCGATTTAAAATCGCAGAAGTTAAATCTAATAATTTGTTGGGATAGCCGAAACTGTATAATTTTCTTTTGGGCAAAGACAACCAAGAAAAACCAAGCTTCACCTTGGAGCGAGCATTGTAAAAAAAATGATAGGAATTTTTTTGGTCACCGGCTAGGGCCTCCATCAGTCCTATTGTATATTGTTCTACTCCGGTTCTTGCCCCTCTGGCCAAGACCCGGAGATCAACTCCGATACGCAACACGGTTGTCTACCCCCGACTCTCAACCCCGGCAACAGCTTAGCTGCTTAACCCCAAGCAGTCTTATGTTTGTTGGCGATTGATAACCGGGAGTTGACCGGTAATTATAATTTGATGGCTGGGTTAATCCTGCTTGGTTGTCACAAAAGCAAGGCCCAGACTGAAAACAAGCCCCAATAAAAATCCGATTGCCAGATTTGTTCCGACATTTGATTTCTGGACGTAAAAAATTATCGGCTCGTTGGCTTGGATAAAAAAGGCGGCCGAGTCTTGAGAGATGCTTCCGATTCCTCCGCTTTTTTCTTCCAAAACATTTTTTAACCCCTGGGCTAGTTTTTTGGCGTCTTGCTCATTGGTTGTCCCAAAGGACACCTCCAAATATTGGGCCGCCAGTTTTTTGGTTTTAAAGACTCCCCCCAAGTCATTCAGATTGGCCGGAGCGGGCAATCCCGCTTGACGAAAAATTTCCGTTACCAAGCCCGGGCTTTTAAGCCAAAATTGAATGTTTTTGGAGAATTCGTCAGCCGCCATAATCGCGTAATAGCCGTCGTATTTGTAATCGGTGGCAGTTTGCGTGCCCAAACGCGCGACATCCAGGGAAACCAAGGTTTGGTACGGAGCCGTTAGGTAGTAACCGTAGAGCGCGCCCACTAAACCGCAAAACAAAATTATGATTACCGCGTAAAACCAAATTTTTTTAAGTTGGGAAATAAAATTTTCCAGTAACATAAATTTGAATGGTGGCGACAGACAAAAGATAATAAATAAATATTTTTTGTCCGCGGCCGCTCAAGCCTTACTTTTAAATTCTTGATATTTCTCCTCCACAAACATTTTTATTTTTTCCTTGAACCTTTCTTCATCCCACCGCAAAACCTTTTCTCGAATATATTGGCCGTTGAAAATCGTCCGCTGTAATTTTTTAACCGCTCCGATTAAATCTTCAACTCCTTGCTTCTCAAAAAAGATTCCGGTTTTTCCGTCTTCAATCATTTCCAATGCTCCTCCGCCGGCATAAGCGATGACGGGACGCCCCGAGGCCATCGCTTCGGCCGCCACTATCCCAAAATCTTCTTCTTGCGGGAAGATAAGGGCTTGGCAATGGGCATAATAGTCTTTCAGGCGCTGGTCTGAAACCAGCCCGACAAATTCAATGTTGGGCCGAGCGATACTTTTTAGATATTTCTCTTGTGGCCCCCCGCCCACAATCTTTAGAGGCAAGCCCAACCGATTGAAAGCTTTTACAATCAAGTCAAACCTTTTATAGGGGAGGAACCTGCCCACGGCCAAAAAATAATTATGGGGCTGTTCGATAATATGAAAAAGCGCTGTTTTTATCGGCGGGTGAACAACTTGAGCGTCGCGATGATAATATTTTTTAATCCGTCCGGCAACGAAGCTGGAATTGGCCAAATAGTAATCCGGCCGAGCCGAAGCCGCCTCATCCCAAAGACGGATGTAATTGATTAAAAAAGGTATAAAAAATTTTATTAGCCCCCCATAGCCAAATTCTTTTATGTATTTGTGCGAATCGTCCCAGGCGTAACGAATCGGCGTGTGGCAATAACAAAGATGCAGGGTTTGGGGCCGCGTGATAATCCCCTTGGCGTAGCTGGCCGAATCGGAGAGCACCAGGTCGTATTTTGACAAATCAAATTGTTCGATGGCCAGAGGCATCAACAAAGAAAAAGCGCGATGGTGCTTCTTGGCGCCGGGAAGCTTCTGCAAAAAAGAAGTAAATATCTTTTTCCCCCTAAAAGCCCGCCCCGTTCCCTGCTCGTCATAAAGCAGAGTGAAGATGGGAGCTTCCGGCCAAATTTTAGTGAAAGCTTCCAAAACCCTTTCTCCTCCTCCATATTGGTTCAGATAGTCATGGACTAAGGCTATTTTCATAAACTTAAGCTGTGGAGCGAAGAAAAAGAATTGAGAAATTGTCCCAAGTCCCTAGTCTGGCTTAGCAGGCCGAACGGTCAACCAATAAAATTAAAATTGTTTTCAACAGGATTTTAAAATCCAACAGTAGCGACCAATTTTCAATATAGAAGGTATCCAACCGCACTTCTTCTTCAAACTCCAAGTCTGAAGAGCCGGAAACTTGAGCCATGCCGGTGACCCCGGATTTCAGCGTCAACAATTTTTTATGATGATGCTTGTATTGCGCTATTTCTTCCGGCAGATGAGGCCTGGGGCCAACCAGGGTCATTTCCCCCCGAAAAACATTCCAGAGTTGTGGTAATTCGTCCAGACGAAACTTGCGAATAAATCTGCCCACTCTGGTTATCCTGGGGTCGTTTTTCATTTTAAACAGGGGCCCGCCTTTTCGTTCGTTGCTGGCCAGAAGCTCTCGTTTTTTTTCTTCCGCCTTGTCAACCATGGAGCGAAATTTTAAGAAGGTGAACTTTTTGTTTTGAGAAATTCTCCTTGATTTATAAAGAATCGGCCCCCGAGACGTCGTTTTGACTAAAATAGCTATCACTAATAAAATCGGGGACGAAACAACCAAGCCCAACGCGCTGCCGACTATATCAATGATTCTTTTGGTGATTCGGCCCCAGCCGTCAAGAGGCGTTTTTTTAAATTCAATTAAGGGAATGGCCGAAATCGTGTCGAAATCAATGTTCATGGCCAAGGATTGAAAAAGGTTGGGCACAAATTTAAAAATCACCGGGTTTTCTTCGCAAAAAGAAACCAAATCCAACACTTTTTCTTTGTCAAAATCGGGATTGGTGAGAACTATTTCATCGGCCCCCGGGCGGCGCAGGAAAGAACGGATTTTTTCCATATCTATATTCTGCATGTAACCGGCCACCACATAACCCAAGTCCGGCCGCCGTTCAATTTCTTTTTTTAAGCGAGCTCCCAGAAGACCGTTACCCACAATTAGAATCCGGTGAGCGCCGTAATGATATCTTTTGAGAAAAAATTTTTCTATCACTCTGATAATAAATCTGCCCAAGCTGACAAAGACGATACTCAAAAACCAGGCCGAAAAAATAATGAAGCGGGATTCAAAAACCTGGTGCAACATAAACAAGTAAAAAACGATGCCGACCAAGCCCGCGGCCGTGGCTGAAATAATCAAAAAAAACTCTTCCAGCAAATGGAAGTTTTTCTTAATCTTATAGAGACCGGCCAAAGCAAAAATTATCAACCAGAATAAGGCCGCCAGCAGAACAATGCGCAAATAGCCAGTCGGAGTTAAGGTCATTTCAAACAAAACCGGTCGCAAGCTGGTCACGGTTTCGCTGGTACGCACCCAATAGGCGGCTATTCCGGCCAGGACCAGCATTAGATAGTCCAGCGGCACTAAAATTGCATTAAAAAAAAGCTCCGCTCTCTTCATGTTTGTTTGGGAATATCGTTAAAAATCAGGGAACGACTAAGTCAAATATACTTTAAACAAGGGCTTTTTTCAAGACTTGACAACCTTCAATTTATATTGTTAAAATGCAGAAGCTTAAGTAAGTCGGGTGATTGCTTCTCGCTTTTCAATTTTTTTGGGGAGCAAGGAGAGGAAAGTCCGAACACCCCTTGATGCTTAATCAAGGACCAGGGTGGTTGCTAACGGCAACCGGGAGCAAGTTAGAGGTATTTTGTTCTTAAGACAAAATATTTTTAACCCAAATCTAGGGAAAGTGCCACAGAGACCATACCACCATTCCGAAGCTTTTGGCCCGGGATGGCAAAAGTGAAAAGTAAGCGCCTTGGGCGCTTTCTCGCCGCGGTGACGCGAGCGAGTGGTAAACCCCACCCGGTGCAAGGCCGTGCCCCGATATTGAATCGGGGAGTGCCGCTAGAGGCAATCGGCGACGATTGTCCCAGATAAATAATCATCTCAATGTTTTAAACATTCAGACAGAATTCGGCTTACAGACTTGCTTGAGCGCTAAAAATCCGCCTTATTGGCGGATTTTTAGCGCTTATAAAAAAAGCTCCGGCGCGCGACCGGAGCCTATCAGCAATGCACTAGGCCTCTATGTTCTTCTTTGGAAATGACTGCAGCCTCCCTCGTTCAGTCTCGGGCCGGTCATCTTGATATTAACCAGCCCCGGGAGAGCGTATGGGTCGCAGGGATCGTCTCTTTCGGGAAGAGATTCAACCGCCAAGCATCCCTCTCCGGGGCTAAGGGCGCACTTTCTGCAAATAGGAAGGCTCCCCCATTCCGGTTCGGTTCCGCCATGATAAAAGACCCCCATCATACCCTCCTCCTTTGGTGTCCCTTGTTGGCAACAAATTACCACAAAAAACCTGATAAATCAAGACTGAAACGTTCGTTTAGAATAAAGTCTCCTCTTTTTTGTCCAGTGCTTGGTTTACCAAGACATCGGCTTCTTTGTTTTGTTCGCGAGGAATATGGGAAAAGGAAAGTTCCCCAAAATCAAGCATTAAATTCCAAATAACAAAGAACAATGCCTGCAGATTTTCTTCCTGGATCTTATATTGGTGATTTAACTGTCTAACTACTAATTCCGAGTCCAGTTTAAAATCAAATTCAATTCTTTTTACTTTTTCCTTGCCAAAAATTTGTTTGGCCTTTTTTAAAGCCAAAATTACCGCCGTGTATTCGGCTACGTTATTGGTCGTTTCGCCAATCGTCTCGCCGAATTTTTTTATCGTCGCCCCGTTTTTATTCTTATAAACCACGCCAACGGCCGCCGGTCCCGGATTACCCCGAGCGCCGCCGTCGCAAAACACTGTTATTTTATCCATATTTTTATTTATTATTTGTTGCTTCTTTAAAATCCACTAATTTTAAATTTAATCTCTTTACTCCGTTCCATTCATCAACCAAAATTTTAAACACCACGTCAATCTTTTGTCCGATTTTGAGCTCATCAATCCTCGAGCCCAAGCTAAAACCGATTGCTTGAAAAATATCTTTTTCGTTTGACCCGGTCAGCTCCATTTTCAGATGGCTGCTCCCATTGCCTACCACTTTCATATTAACAATTTTCAAATCTTTGCTCAAAAAAATTGGCTCTCGGTTATCAACGCCGAAAGGTTCAAATTGTCTCAAGTGCGTCCAGAGCTGGTTAAGCTCGCTGTTAGTGGTCAATTCCAGCTCGTCGTCAATTTCCAAAACCAGCGGCGGCAGTTTTTTGCTTTGTTCCTGGACCGCTTGAGCGAACCGCCGGCGAAATTCTTCCAGGTGTTCTTTTTTTAGGGCAAAGCCGGCAGCCGCCGGATGGCCGCCGAATTCAACAAACAAGTCTTCCGCTTTTTTAAAAAGTTCGATGATATTATAACCGCCATATTCTCGCACCGACCCCTTAACCAATTCCCCATCTTCTCCGTAGATTAGGGCTGGTTTAAGATGTCTTTCGGCCAATTTGCCGGCAACCAGCCCCACCAAACCGGGAGAAAAATCCGGCCCGCCTTCAAAAATAAATTTCTCTTTTTTTTCACGAATCATTGCCTCCGTTTTTCTGGTCAGTTTGTCAGTTTCTGTTTGTCTTTCTTTATTTTTGTCGTCCAATCGTTCGGCCAGCCACTTGGCTTCGTTGGCGGATTCGGTCATCACCAATTCATAGGCGGCATTGGCGTGGTCCATCCGCCCGGCGGCATTGATGCGCGGCGCTAAGAGATAGCCCAGAGCAAAGGTGTCTAAATTGCAGGTCATTTCCGCGGGATTACAAACCGGCTGTAACCCGCAAACCTTCAATAATTCCCGCAGTCCCAACTTTCTTGTTTGCGCTAAAACCACCAGTCCGTATTTCACCAACATTCTGTTCTCCTCGGTTAAAGAAACGCAGTCTCCGACCGTTGCCAGAGCGACCAAATCAAGTTGCCACTTTAACCAGTTTATGAAATTGGGGACATTCGCGGTTTGCAGCAAAGCGTGCGCCAGCTTAAAGGCCACTCCCGCCCCGGCCAATTCCTTGAAGGGGTACTTATCCTCCGCTTGATGGGGGTTAACAATCGCCACGGCCTTGGGCACCTTGGGCCAAACGTGGTGATGATCGCAAATAATTACCTCCAGGCCTAGTTGATTGGCCGCGTCAACTTCTTCAACGTCGGTAATCCCGCAATCAACGGTGATTATCAATTTGGAACCTTCCTGCGCAATTTGTTGGAGAGCTTCCCTGTTTAGTCCATAGCCCTCCTTGTGTCTGTCCGGCAGATAGACGCTTTTTACATTGGCTCCGATTTTTCTTAAAGTCATTTCCAAAAGAGCCGTCCCGGAAACACCATCCGCGTCGTAATCTCCAAAGATAGTTATCGGCTCTTGACCTTCTTTGGCCTTGATGATTCTGGCTACTGCCTCTTTCATCCCCAGCATCAAAAATGGATTAAGAAGATCGCGATTAAAGTCCGGCCGCAAAAATCTTTCCAGCTGTTCTGGCGTGAAAATTCCACGATCAAAAAGCAGCCGGCCGATAACAACCGGAAAGCCATCAAAAATTTGAGGGAGATTGCTCTCCCTCGTTTTTAAACGCCATTCTCTTTGCGTTGACATTTTTAAAACGAATTAATTTTATCTTCCAGGGATTTTTTGTCACGACCATCCGGCAACAAATCGGCCGCCCGACGATATTCAGCTTTGGCTTGCTCAAACCGTTGCGTCTTTTCATACAACACTCCCAGTAAATAATGAGCGTCGGCATATTTGTCATAGTTGGCAATTACGTCCGTTAGAATCTTTTGGGCCATTTCCAAATCTTTGTTTAGTTGCACATATTGGGGTTTTTGGTTTGTCTGTCGCAGGCTCAAATTGTTCTGATCCGGTTGGTTAGTCAAAACCTGCGCTGGCTCGCTTTGAATAACCGCTCCATTCTTAACGCCCCGATTGAAATAGACTCTGGCCAGCTCAACCCTATACCCCAAATCATTCGGAGAAGTTTTGACCGCTTCTAACATATTGGCAATGGCTTTGTCGTAATTGTCCATCGCTTCGTAACAAAGAGCGATGCCCGAATAGGGGCTGGCTAAGCTAGATTTTAGATCCAAAGCTTTTTGATAATAGACGATGGCTTCCGCTAAGATTCTTTCTTTGTCTTCTTTGGGCGTTTCTTTGGTAACACCGCTAAATCTCAGATAGCCCAAACGAATATAGG
>JAKAHB010000023.1 GCA_021815315.1 bacterium
CTAAATTGACTAATTTTTCAATGACTTTCCCTCTCTTAAGGATGAGGTGATTTTGTTAAAAATAAGGGTTAATTCTTTGGCTTCTTTCCAAAGTCTTTTTAATTGTTCTTTTTCTTCGGGATTTGACTTGGCTATAAGCTCCAGCCAATACAATGTTTCTTGAATTTCCTTGCGACAGATGAATATCTTATTTTTAAAGTCTTTTTTAGAGCAAGCCGCATTGGCTTCGCAATAATTGGCTCCAACGCTAGTGGCCGCTCTAATTAGCTGGGAGATCAAGTTTCTATTAATTTCGTCTTTTTTTATTTGTTTCAAAAATGCAATTATCTCTTTACTGAATTCTTTGGTTCTTTTTTCCAGGTCATATTGCATATTAGAGAATTGGTAAATTGATTAATTGTTTGAAAATTGAAAATTAGAAATTGAGAAATTGGTTTAGTCGCTCTCCGTCGATGCGTAATACTCAATCTTCACCTTTACTAACCTCGCGTTCCCCGTCATCGTATCTCCCACCGCCGCGCCATCACGATAGGCTTTAAAAACAATATAGTCGCCCGTATGCCAGCCCGTTGTCCAGTTTGAAATCACCGAAGTAACAAGATTATTCGCTCCCGCGGCGACCGTCGTTGTCACCGCCTGGGCCGCGCCGAGTGTCGGGTCAATATTTTGAGCAACATTGGGCGAGACACCCGCCGTTTGAATATCCCAAACCACATTCCCGCTGGTCGCCGCCGCTTCCCAATAAAGTGTTACATTCACCGTACCGGCGTCATACGCTCCGGGCATTGTCCAGTGCCAATAAGCGGCATTGCTGGCGGAATCATTGCAGTCAAGCACATAGTAGGAATGATTTGTGCCGTCAACTTTCGTTTGGGTCGCCCCACCGGTAGTCGGCACCGTGGCACCGTCAGCCGTTAAGACAATCGTTCTTTTCGGCTTGCCACTTCCCGAATACGCGATCGCGCCGGCAACAGTGATATTGCCGGAATTGGCGATAGTGAAAATCGAGCTGACACTGCTATTTTTAAAATCAACAATATTGCCGGTTGAAGTTTGTTGAACCGTCAGCTTGGTAGTGCCCGGAGTGGCCGTGCCCAAGCTCATATAGCCGGCTGAAGTCATAGCCAGCAAATTACTACCGGCTCCGTTTAAGATATTAAAGCTGTCGTAGGCGCTTGAAGAACGCAGAACAAATTTGCCGTCATCGCCGGTAGCGCTAAGGGATTTTAGAACAACATCCACATTGGCGGTCGCGGAAGCAATAATATTGCCGTTAAACGTTCCTTGCCCAGCTTGGAAATTTCCAAACCCAGAATCATCCGCCAGACGAACCTGGAGTTCCGTTCCGTTTTTTTTGATTCCCGGAAAGGCAGACGTCAATCCTCCGAAGCGAAGCATGGAAAAATCGGTTTCGGCGTTGTTTAGCAAAGTAAGGTATCCGTTAGCCGAAGATTTAAGGTGCGAGCGCCCGTAAAATCCCAACGCTCCGGCAGCTGTTACGGTTAAGTTAGTGTCGGGTGTCGTCGTCCCAATCCCCATATATCCTCCGCTGGTAACCGTTATCAGGTTGCTAGCGCCCAATGAACCGCCGTAGGCGAGCTTGAATTTTCCAACATCAATCGGACCCGTGTCCGAAGTATCAACCCCCAGGGAAAAGAGGTTCTGCTTGGTGCCGTTAACCGAATTTCTAAAGAGGATCATCGGGTCATAGGTGGCGGCCGAAGAAGCGGTAATGGTGAAAGTTGAAGAAGCGGTGGAATTTAGAAGTTCAAGCTTGGAAACCGGGGCAGTGGTGCCAATGCCAACGTTGCCAAGAGAAGTCACTGTCAAAAGATCGCCCTTGGCTCCGCCAAAAGAGGTCAGATTGAGAAGGTCATAAGTCCCACTGCCGGTAACCGCCAAACGAGCTTCAGGAGCGGAGTCATAGACACCAAAGCTCCCCGAAGCTGTAAACACTCCAAGTGGCTGGCCGCTGTAATTAAGCCAACGGGTTAGGTTATTCGCGCCCTGCCCCGCTCCCGCCTTAATGGTAAACAGGGTTGCTCCAGTTGTCGGAGTTCCATCCTGAATCCAAACGTTTTGGTTAAATTCAATTTGGTGAATGGCTGAATTCCATTTGATAGTGGCATTGGGTGTAACCGAGCCACGCGTAAAAATAAAAGAGGAGTCCTCAGTGTCCGCGGTAACATTGTCGGTATTTAAGGCAAAAGTTTCGGCGGTTGTTCCGGCAATATTCGTCCCAGCAGCTGAAATATTATTGGCTATCAGCGTCTTGGCATAAACATTGCGGTAATAATAAGAAGTTGAGCCTAGATCATAAGTGTTATTTAAAGCCGGGATCAGGTGCGAGTTAAGGGTTCCGTTCACTGTCAAATAATTGGTATTGGTGGTCCCCATTGTAATGCTCCCCCCGACAGTCAAACTTCTATTTATATTCAGCCCCCCATTAAAGCTATGCGAAGCATTGGCGCCGAAAGTTACCGCGCCAGTTGTCCCGTCAACCCTCAAATAATCATTCCCCGCTTCAAAGGTTGAGGTTACCGAGGCAGTAGAGTCAAAATAAGCGGCGCCGCTGGTCTCAAATTTTCCTCCCGCCAAGACATCCCCCGTTCCCAGAGAATGGGTTGAAGCAACGCTTGTCCCCAGATTGATAAGACCGAGTGAGCTTGCCAGGGAGGCATTTGTCCCGTTATGTAAAACTCTTAAATAGCTTCCCGACCCAGGATTGATAAAGTCCGAATAGCCGCCGCTGGTGCTAACGGCAAAAACATCTCCGGCATTATTGTCCTTCCGCACCAAAAAGATCTTGTTGCCCGTTCCGTCAATGGTGATATTTTCAAAATTAGAAGTCCCACTCGCCGTTAAGTTCCCCAGAACCGAGAGGTTGTTGCCGACAGTCAAACTTCTATTTATATTCAGCCCCCCATTAAAGCTATGCGAAGCATTGGCGCCGAAAGTTACCGCGCCAGTTGTCCCGTCAACCCTCAAATAATCATTCCCCGCTTCAAAGGTTGAGGTTACCGAGGCAGTAGAGTCAAAATAAGCGGCGCCGCTGGTCTCAAATTTTCCTCCCGCCAAGACATCCCCCGTTCCCAGAGAATGGGTTGAAGCAACGCTTGTCCCCAGATTGATAAGACCGAGTGAGCTTGCCAGGGAGGCATTTGTCCCGTTATGTAAAACTCTTAAATAGCTTCCCGACCCAGGATTGATAAAGTCCGAATAGCCGCCGCTGGTGCTAACGGCAAAAACATCTCCGGCATTATTGTCCTTCCGCACCAAAAAGATCTTGTTGCCCGTTCCGTCAATGGTGATATTTTCAAAATTAGAAGTCCCACTCGCCGTTAAGTTCCCCAGAACCGAGAGGTTGTTGCTCAAAGAAGTGGCGCCGGTGACATTCAACTTGCCACCAAAAGACACCGGCCCAGAGGCAGTCAAACTATCGTTGATTGTCGTTGGCCCATAAAAGTCAGACTTCGCTTTAACAGTCAAAATATCGCTCCCGCTTCTCCCCAAAGACGTACTTCCGGCCACACCGAAGTCGCGCCCAACGGCGCCGTCTTTGCTAACGCTAATGGACGTTCCGATGATATCACCATTAAAAACTTGCGACCCGGAATAATAATAAGAATTACCGCCAGAACCCTGGATGATGTTTGTGACAGATCCTTGGCCAGTCGGACCGGGGGGACCCGCCGGACCCTGAAGGCCCTGAGGACCGGCGGGACCGGGAACCAATTCTTTCACGACCTGAACAATCTCTGTTTTTTTGTTAATTAAGTTTTCCGTAACTTGTTGGGTCACCAGGCGCTTGATCACAACCTGGTCTTGGGCCAATTTTTTGATTTTATCAATCTCTTGCCATAAACCGCTCAAGTCAACCCTGTTGTTTTCGGCTATTCTTTGCCCGACGGGCACGAAGGGTTGCTGGCCTCTTTCAAGCCAAGCGTAGATGCCCTGGCCAATTTTTGTGAAAATTGCGTTTTCAATGCCTCTTGCGGCCCTAATCACGCTAGAAGACACCTTCCTTGCCCCATCGTTTAGGCCACCCGTCACCGTCTGCCAAACATCGTTTGTTCCGCTCGTCAATTTAATTTTTTCTGTATTTTTCTGCGTTTTGCCACCTTTTTGACCAGCCAGGTTTTGCTTGCCCCATGATTTCTGGAAGGCCAATTTGATATTTTGAAGCGCCGAATTTCCCGTTTCCGCCAAATTACGCGGTCCGTTTAACCAGGCGGCTTTAAAATCTTCCCAAGCGCGCCGATTGGCTAGATTAAATTTTGTTTTTAGATTCTCATTGAGCTGCTGGTAGTCGCCAACTTTACCTCCAAAATTATTCAGTCCCCCAAAAATAGCCAGCGTGGCCTCAAAAGTCGTTTGGGGCAATTCAACAGCTTTTAACGCCAGTTCGTCCGGTATCTCTTTCGCCCCAGCTTTGATTTTGCCGATTTCTAGGCTAAAGGGAACTCTTGCCAGCTGGCGTTTATTTTTCTTTGTCACAAACAGAGCATCACCCAAAAAGCTTTTTTCCCGCGAGGCTAAAGCGGATACAAGTTTTCCGTTAAAACTCGCCAATCCCTTTTTACATCTATATATATCCGTATCGGTTTTTGCCGATACGCCCAGCTTTTTCTTTTGTTTTAGGGCTTTTTCCCAAACTTCCGGCGTTTTGTCAAAGATATTTGACAATTCCGACCCTGCCAAAGCCAGTGTCTTCTTTGTTTCAATTTTTAGAGCATCCACGCCCCACTGGGCGTTCTCCGGAGCAGAGCTCCAGGCCTCTCCTAAGCTCGTTGCCAATCGCCCATACCCCTTGAACATCGCCGTCGAGTTAAAGGCGGTTAGAGTCGCCAAAACAAAAGCCGAAGCAATCGCCAAGGCGAGCTTCGGCCTGTTTGAAACTGTTCCCTTTGTTTGGCTATAAAATACCGATCCAGAATCTATAACAGATTGAGAGAGCTTTTCTGTTCTCCCTAAAAATCCCTGATAAACAGCCGAAGTCTTCTTAAAAAAAGATGGCGTCAACTCTTGGGAGGCAAGGGCGGGCCCTTTTTTGCCCAAAAGTCTGTCGTCGTATTGATTATTCTTTAAAACAGCTTCTTGATCTTCGCTCTCGCCGGCATCATTCAGATTATTGAAATATTCTTTTGTGCTATTTATATACTCATCCAATAAAGATTTGGTCGTCATCCAAGTACGTCCAATCTTTTTTGCCTTAAGTTTGCCCTGCCTTGAGCGCAAACTTAAATACTCCTGCGAATATTCACAGAGTTCTGCTGCTTCTTTCAAAGATATTAACTTTTCATGAGTTACACCCTGTTCCTGAAGAGGAGACATTTAGCTCAAGCGTGGTACCATTACGCTTGGATAAATTTCGGGTAAAGGCCTTTGATTTGCGCGCGGAGAATTTTGAAATTCTCGCCCCTCTTTCCTATCGGATTCTGCCGATACTTAAGATTGATTTCATTATACCACAAAAAAACGCTGTTTCTAAGTCCGCAACCCTAGTTAATGACAGTGGCTAAAACGGAGCTGCGAAATCAAAAAATCCGCAGAAATAAAGGGGTTTTAGCAATATAAAAAAGAGCACGATTTTGCTTGGAAAAAGTTATCCACAAGAGCCGAAATTTAAAGGGAAAACTATATCGGCAAACTATATCGGCAAAACTCTTTTGCTAGGGAAAAACACAGAAAAATTGGTCTCTGTTTTTGACCCATGCTATAATTATCCAAAAGAGAGTCCGGCTGTTCTCTCC
Organism: bacterium; assembly: GCA_021815315.1. Lineage (GTDB taxonomy): Bacteria > Patescibacteriota > Minisyncoccia > Portnoybacterales > JAKAHB01 > JAKAHB01. The sequence goes on from JAKAHB010000023.1 coordinate 5,754, forward strand.
CAAGGATTGCCAAGAGTTCCGAGTTTGATCAAACTCAAAGAGGCCAAGCTAACTGACCAAATAATATCTCTCTTACCTGGCTCGTTGTTTCTCCTTATTACTAGCATTGATTGGTTATGCCCATTGTATAAATTTTTATTTATTTACTAGTATCTAACCTTCTATCGTTGCGACTTCTTGCAAAGACACTAAAATTTGTTATAATTGCTAAAGGTTGGTAAACATTGATAAGAAACATTAACAAACATTAATAAAATATGAAATACATTACCGTAGGAAAGGCGGCAAAACTTCTTCATGTCACTACTTTAACCTTAAGAAATTGGGATAAAAAAGGACAGCTGAAAGCCTATCGTCATCCGATAAATAATTACCGGGTTTACCGGTTAGATCAGATAGAAGAATTTGTTCGCCGCATTGAAAGAAGCCGAGCGCAAAAATCAATAAAAAAGTTTGATGTTTTCTAACCCCCTGTCTCGCCCTTGGCATCCTTTTGCGCGAAGAGATTTTTCGACAAAAAATTTTTAGTCCGATGAAAAAATTGTTAGCAGAAATTGTCTACCCTCATCATTGCTCTCTTTGCAAAAAAGAGGGCTTGATACTTTGTCCCGATTGTCAAAAAACTATCCCTATTAAAAAAATACCCTCTTGTCCTATTTGCCAAGACAAAAGGTCGTCATTTGAAATTTGCCCTCGGTGCAAAAATGCCGTCCACTTTTCTTTGGACGGCATTTTTGTTACAGCCTTTTGGGAGGACCCTCTTTTGAAAAAACTGATTTATAATTTTAAATACGATTTTGTTTTAGATGTCAAATTTATATTAGAAAGAATTATCAATGATTTTGTCAAATATCATCAAATTTGTCGCTACTTAAAAAGCCCTAGCGACGTTGTGGTTTGCCCCGTCCCTTTGCATCCGGATCGTCTGCTTTGGAGGGGGTTTAACCAATCCTCTCTGCTGGCCGAGAACCTGGCAATATCGCTAGGCGCTTCCTATCAGGAAGACCTGTTAACCAGAACAAGGGCTACTGCCCCTCAAATGCTGCTGGACGATGTAAATGACCGCAAACTTAATGTTTATGAAGCTTTTACGGCAAATAATGCTTCTGATGTTCGGGGGAAAACAGTGATTATTTTGGATGACGTGACCACTACTGGAGCGACTCTTAATGAATGTGCCAAGGCTCTTAAAAAATTTAAGCCTCAAAATATTTACGGCTTTGTTCTCGCCCAAGGTTAATCGTATTTTCGCCGGTCACCAAACGCAAGGAAATTAAAACCTCTTTATTACATCAAAAAACTTGTTGTATTTTCCACGCATATGCGTGGAAAATACAAATCACTTTTTGGTGGCAAAAAGTGATGTTTCAGCCGGCCCCTCCCCTTTTTCCCAAAGTAAGATTTTTTTGCTTGGAATGTTACAGTCCGAAATAGGCCCTTAAATTACCCTCATTGTCTATATTAATAGCCTCAAAGTAGTTAACAAAGTCCCACAGATCATAGACTTCGCAGATGATGTCTAGTTCCCTCTTACAAGGAAAAGGACTAGCAAATACGCTCCTTTGCATCTGAATAAACCCCATATGCTCAAGTCTTTGTCTTAAAATATCTCTGTGTCTGTTCTTTTTCGTCGGAATGTCAAAAATAACAACCCTCCAAATCCCGTCCCATTTGTCGCTGGGTTGAATGCGATAATTATCAAAAAGCAGCTTTATCGCCGCTTGCCGGCCCTTCCCGGTCAATCGCGGTTTAACGGCTCCCTTTTTGTCTCGACTAAAATCCACCAGATCTCGTCTTTTTAACTGATAAAAAGCGGCTTTAATCTTCTTCACGTCCTGACTACGGAAATTCTTGAAGCCCTGTTTCTTAAGCCTTAAGACGGAAAATAAGTTCGGTGCCACGATCGCAATGCCCGCCAGAGAAGCAAACAGCAAAATGCCCAGAAGAACTTTTCCCGCCTGCTTTATGTTCTCATTATTGACCAAATTGGCTTTAACCAAATCCGGTTTTAACAAGTCTCGCCTACGTAAAATGTCTTCCAAGTCAATTTCTTCTTTTTCTCTTTCGGTCTTTTTTTGTTTTTTTGAAATTGTCATATTTTTATAAGTTTTAATTATTTAAGAGAAAACCTAGTTTTAAAGCGGTTTATCGCTTGTTTCTTCCCATCTGCGCCATCTTCTCGCGTTTGTATTTTCCACGCATATGCGTGGAAAATACAAATATAATTTTTATTGCTCAATTTTAACTTTCGGGGAGAAAAAAACGATGTTACAGTGACTCCCTCCAAAGAATGCTGACAGCTTGACCCCACCACGCCGGGGGTTCACTCCCCATTTTACCAAAAAAATGCCCTGGCTAAAAGACGGCTGATGGCTTTTAAACTTTTTTTAGATAC
>JAKAHB010000024.1 GCA_021815315.1 bacterium
TTAATACGAAAATAGTTAAAAATAAAAAACCAAAAAAGCGCCGCTATCACGTTAAACAAAAGATAAGAAAGCCCCCGGTAAAAAGTGGGGAGGGCTTGGGGCCAGAGATAAATATTCCCGCTGGTAACCTTTAAACCGACCCCCAGGAGCAAATAATAAACAAAAAATCCAAGCGAAAGAAAAACGCAAGAAGAAAAAAAATTACGCTCTAGAGAAAGAATCTCTTTGGCTACCCAATAAAGCAGCAACACAATCAAGGGCCAGAGTATTAAATTAAAGCCAAAAAAAACTGATCCATAGACATCCAAAAACAAGCCGGCCAAGAAAGCAAAACAGAGAAGCGGTTTGAGAGGAAAGTCAACTAAAATTAAAACAAGCAGCCAGCCCAGAGCCAAGTTCAGCCAATAAAATCCTAAGTCCGGAAGCAAGTTGAACTGCAAAAACAACAGTAGAAAAAAAACTCCGCCTAAAAAATTTTTCGTGAATTTATTTGATAACGAAAACATAATCAAGAACTTTAATTTCCGTCGCCGGTGTTACTCGAGCTGATTGAGCCAGCTCCGCCTCGTCTTTATTTAGCGATTCAATCTGCCCAATTAAAAGGCCGCTGGGGGAATCATCGCCCAACCCGGAGGATAAAATCACGTCTCCCTTCTCAAGTTTTTGGTCCCAAGGGACTTTTTCCAATAAAAGCCCCAGACCATATTCTCCCCGCAGGGTCCCCTGCAGATTCTTTTGTTGGACGATAACGTTGACCAGGCTTTGGGGATCTAACAGTAATCTAACTTTGGCAAATTTTTCGCCCACTTCAAAAACTTTCCCCAACAAAATCGAGGGACCGGCAATCACCGCTTGACCGCTTCGGATCCCGTCTTTTTTACCTCGATTAATAATCAAAACACTGTTGGCGACATCCTGCGCCTTGGCCGTAACCTGGGCCATAATCATTTCCGTTTTGCTCTTTTGCAAGACGTGCAGATTGTTTTTTAAAAACTGGTTTTCTTTTACCGTCTCCTTCAAACGGATATTTTCCGTTTTTAAAATCAGGTTCATCTTCTCCAGAGCCTCTTTTTCTTGACCCCTGAAAAAAGCTCCCTCAAAAAACCAAATGGAAGCGTCGGCTTTTTCGCCCAAAAAATTAAACACAGCCGTAATCGGTCTTTGCACCAAATTATGCGTTAGACTTTTTAACCAAAAGAAGTCGGGCTTAAACAACGCGAACACAAAGAAAATAGCCAGCAGAACAAGACTGGCCGCTAGATACCGATATGATTTTTTCTTTTTGCTGAAAGGGATCATAATCCTAGCTTCTCCAAGATCCCCCGCCAAGGGCGAATCCGCCTCGGGCGGAAAATCTCAGGCTTCCGTTCTTACTATCGCGGCGTCTCTTTATATTGCGTCGGGACAAAAACGTCTTTTAGCTTATCAACATCTTCCAAAACAATACCGCAACCGCGGACTACCGCCGTTAAAGGATCCTCGCAAATTCTCACGGGAATTTTAGTTTTGGCTTCAATCAGCCCGTCCAGCCCCCTGACCAAACTGCCTCCGCCAGCCATCATAATTCCCCGTTCCATAATGTCCGCCAAAAGTTCCGGCGGTGTTTCCTCAACAACGTTTTTAACCGCGGTTACCAGGGTATTGATGGATCGTCCGAGAGCATCCCTGATATCTTCATCCGTTACCACGATTTCTTTGGGCAAACCGGAAATTAAATCCCTGCCGCGCATAACCGCTTCCAGCTCTTGATCCAGCTCGCAAGCCGAACCAATGTTGATTTTAATGTCTTCAGCGGTTTTTTCTCCCAGCAGCAACTTGAATTTATCTTTGGCGTAGTTAATAATATCTTCGTTCATTTTATCTCCAGCCACCCGGATGCTTTTAGCCGTGACAATTCCGCCCAAAGAAACCACAGCGATTTCCGTTGTCCCTCCGCCAATGTCCACGATTAAATTACCAGTGGCTTCGTGAATCGGCAGCCTGGCTCCAATAGCCGCGGCAATCGGTTCCTCAACCAGATAGACTTCTTTGGCGCCGGCATTTCTGGCTGCATCTTCAACCGCCTTTTTTTCAACTTCGGTAACTCCGGAAGGAATTCCGATGACCATGCGCGGACGAGTTAAAAAACTCACGTTTCTCTTGTGCACTTGATTGACAAAATAGCGCAGCATTTGTTCGGTAACTTCAAAATCGGAAATCACTCCGTCAACCAAGGGCCGGGTGGCCACGATATGAGCCGGCGTTCGTCCGACCATCTTTTTAGCCTCGTTGCCCACGGCCAGAACCTGCCCCGTCTTTTGGTTTATCGCCACGACCGAGGGCTCGTTTATCACAATACCGCGACCCTTAACATAAACCAAGGTATTAGCGGTCCCCAAATCAAGACCGATGTCAAGCGAGAGAATATTCAAAAATCTTTTTATTTTGTCACGCATGTTGGGTGTTTATAGAAGATTATAAACGTCTCTTAATGTCACCGCTATCATTAATAAAATTAAGACGACGAACCCTCCAAGATGAATTTTTCTTTCTAAGCTTGTGCTTATCGGCGAACCCTTAATTTTTTCCACCAACAAAAAGAACAACCGACCGCCATCAAGCGCCGGAAAGGGCAAGATATTAATCACCGCGAAATTAACAGACAACAGCATGGCAAACTGCAATAAATAAATAAGGCCCATTTTCGACGCCTGGCTGGTCAAAGAATAGATGCCTATCGGGCCTGAAACCTGTGCTGTGTCACCCGCACCCGCGATCAAATCCAACAAAAACTTGATTATAGCCGCTAAAACCAGATAGAACAGGTAGAAAGCGGAAATGAAAGCTTCATAAATCGCCCGGTACCAGGGTAGAACAATCCTCCCCACGTTCCCAACAGCTATCCCCAGCGCCCCCTCGTTGGCCAACGCTTGAGAACGAGCCGTTACTTTTATCTCCTGGGTCAGGTCGCCTCGCTTAATTTTTAGCGTTAGTTCTTCCCCTTTATGCGCGGCCGTAAATCCGGAAACATCGCTAGCTTCTTTAACCATCCGCAGGGCGGAGCCGCTACTGACTCCCAGCAAAATATCCCCGATTCTCAAACCCGCTTTTTGGGCCGGAGAATCAGCCGCTATCTCAACAATTTGCACTTGTTTCAGCGTTGGATCTTCTTTAGCAACAAGCGATGGCAAGCCGATCATATAACCGACGGCCAGAAGCACAAACGCCAAGACCATATTCATGGCCACTCCCGCCACTATCACCTTGGCTCTTTGCCCAATCGTCTTGGAGACGAAACTGTTTGTTTGGCCTTCTCCTTCACCGTTTTCGCCAAAAATTTTAACAAACCCCCCGAACGGAATCCAGTTTAAAGAGTAAGTCGTCTCGCCTTTTTTTATTCCCCAAATCCGCGGCGGAAAACCAAGACCGAATTCCTCCACCTTGATTCCTTGTCTTTTGGCCAACCAAAAATGACCCAACTCGTGGGTAAAGACCAGACCGCCGAGAATCAATACAAAAGCAAGGATGGTAATCGCCATGGATAAAAATATTGATTTATAATTTACACCGTCATGATGTCTTTCTCTTTTTTCTCTTCCAACTCTTCAATTTTGTGATTGTAGTCATCAACTATTTTTTGAATTTCGTCTTTGGCGTCAAACTTGTCGTCCTCCGTTATCCGGCTTTCTTTTTCCAGCTGTTTAATGGCCTCCCAAGTTTCTTCTCGCGCCAAGCGCACTTTTATTCGAGCCTGCTCCGTCTTCTCTCTCAGCATCTTTACCAATTCCTTCCTTTTGTCTTCAGTCAAAGACGGCAACGAGATGCGTAAAATTTCTTTATCCAGCACGGGGTTAAGGCCCAAGGCGGAATTTTTAAAAGCCTTTTCAATGTCACGCACCACCGTTTTATCCCAGGGTTGGATAAACAAGGTTTTGGGATCGGGCGCTTGAATAGCGGCAATTTGCTTAAGCAGCATTTTACTGCCACCATAACAATCAACCAGCAAGTTTTCCACCAGGGCCGGGTTGGCGCGTCCGGTTCGCAAGTTGCCCAAGTCATCCCTAAAAAATTCCAAAATCTTGTCCATCTTTGGTTTCAGACCAGCGATTATCACCTGATACATAATAGTAATTTTTCAATTTTCAATTATCAACTTTCAAACACAAGCGCTGATTATTGATAATCGCAAATTGAAATCAAAAAATTATTTTTTAATTCCTACCAAAAGATTGTCCGGATAATAGGGATTAACCTCTATGCAATCGGCATTGCCGGTTGTTCCTAGCGGATGCACGCTCCAACTTTTGCCGCCATCAATTGTCTTATAAACAACGCTCCCGGCAGTGTAATAAAATTGATTGGCTCTTTGCGGATGCGCGACAACCGAAAGAATCGGCAAAGAATTAGGCGGCACCACAATATCAACTTTCTGCCAACTGGCGCCGTTATCTTGACTTTTCAAAAGTCCTTTTTCCGAAGCGGCTAGAATCGTTCCGCCATTGGACGAGAGAGAGAGCAGTTTGAAAACGGTCGGCTCGCCCAATAGTTCGCTAGCGCCAAAATTGAGAGGGACCCAAGTCCCGCCGCCATCAACACTCTTGAAAATTCCCGAACGCGAAGTGGAGACATAAATAGTTTGAGGGTTTTGAGAATCAATCGCGATATCAATTACCCCCGATTCAAACCAACGTAGTGATTGCCAATTTGAGCCATGATCGGAACTAGAAAACAGGCCTCCTTCTTCTGTCCCCATAAAAACTTTAGACGAACCTCCCGGGCTCACTGTCAAAGCTGTCACCCCGGTGTTCTTTTGGGCTGTTTTAAAAACTTCTTCCCAATTACTCCCTCCATTTTGACTACGCAAAACCCAACCGTAATTTTCCGCGAAAGCGGCGACGTAAACCCAATTATTGTCTTGGCTATCAATAGCAAGATCAGAAACGGTCATCTTGCCCATCTTTGGCAACGACTGATCCGCTACTTGATACCAGAGATCGCCACCGTCAGAGGTCTTAAAAAGCCCGTTTTCCTTGGTGCCGGCATAGATGACCAAGGCGTTTTTGGGGTCAAATTTCAAACTGTAAATTTCCTTGTCGTTTAGGCTCTCCTTTTTCCCAACTTTCCCCTTTTGCTGCCAGCTTTGGCCGGAATCATAGGAGGCAAAAACTCCGGCGCTACTTCCAAGAGAATTGCAGGCCAGCGGGAAGGCAAAAAGCGGCACAAAAAAAATCGGGAGAAAAACAAAAAATTTCGTATTTTTCATAAAAAATTATCGCTACTGCGATGTTAATTATTTTCATCATCTCGCTTCGAAGCGAAATGAACCTTAAATATTTAATAGTAAATTCTCCAACAGCAGTCGCTGATTGAGCCCGTTATTATTTATAGTCGACATCATGGTTTGAGCCTGCTTTAAGAAATTGACTAAGCGAGAAGCTTCCGCTTTTTGAGGTAAAAATTTATCAAGGCTTTCGGCAGTCTCCAGGCCGGATATCCTTTTTAGGGCCTGGTGCCCGAGTAACAACCAAAAAAACATTACCCAATTTAGTCGTCGCTGGTCTCCCACGGTTTTTTCCAGTTTTAGGAAACGATCGGCTACGGATAGTTCAAAAATTTCCTTAAAAAATTGTCCTTGCTGATAAAAAAACTTTTTTAATTCCGAGTCTCTCAAAAAAGTAAGCAAAAATCCTGGTCGACCGGCGCTCATTTCCAGCAGTAATGATTTTTCGTGATTACTTAGCTGGCCAAACTCGGGCTGTGTCTGGGCCAATCTGTTCATTTCGTCCTTACTTAAAAAAGAAAAATTGACCGCCTGGCAACGAGACCGAAGCGTTGGCAGAATCGCTTGCGAAGAAGAACTGACTAAAATCAAAATTGTGTTTTGAGGCGGTTCTTCCAATATTTTTAAAAAGGCATTGGCCGCTTCACCCGAAATAAATTCCGCGTCTTTTATAATCGCTATTTTTTTAGTGGCCTGAAAAGGAACCAGGCTTATTTGTTTTCGCAAAGAACGTACCTGCCCGATGCTGATTTTTTGCTTGACCGTTTTCCCTCCCTTTTCTTCAATCTTTGGCTCTAAGACTATCAAATCCGGATGATTCCCAGATTCAATCAGTCGGCAAGATGAGCAGCGATCGCAGGGGGCTTCCGCTTCTGGACAACATATTTTTTGCGCCAAATAGCTGGCAAAAAAAGCCTTGCCCACGGCCTCCGGACCGACAAAAAGATAGGCGTGAGCCAAGTTGTCCTTGACTAGCAACTTATCAAAACGAGACCTGATTTTTTGATGGCCAACCAGCATAGAAGTAGCTTTATTCTAGCATTTTAGGGAGTCCCTAGCAATCTTGGTTACTTCCGCATGATTTCTTCAATCAGGCTCCCGACGTCTCTTTTAAAATTCTCTTGGCTGAACCGCTCAACGGTTTTTTTGATGATGTTTTCATCATATTGCTTGTCCAATAATCGCCGCACGCCATCGGCCATTATTTCGGGCAAGGGGTAATCAAAAAATTCTCCGGATATCCCCTCCCTGACCGTCTCCAACGCCCCACCGGCCCGCAAAGCCAACACGGGTTTGCCAAACTTCATCGCTTGCACCGGAGCAATGCCAAAATCATCTTCTCCAGAAAAAATAAAAGCTCGACAATTTTGCAGATATCGCGCCGCCTGGCCATCGGGCAAAAATCCCAAAAACTTAATGTTGCTGCCAGCCATTTTTTGCAAGGCCTTTCGTTCGGGCCCGTCACCAATAACAACCAAAGGCAACTCTAGTTTGTTGAATGCTTCTACCGCCACCTCAATTCTTTTATGCTTCGCCAATTGCGAAAAAACCAAAAAATAGTCCGCCTTTTTTGTTTCTGGCTTACTTTTTCCTTCTTTCTCTTCTTCAAGCCCCAAGTCCGGGATGGGTGGGTAAATTATTTGGGACTCACGCCGATAGTATTTTGCTATTTTCTGCCGGGTCGCTTCCGAATTAGCGATAAAATAATCAACCCGCTTAGAAGAGGATTTATCCCAAATTCTTAGTTTATGGATAGCGCGCATTGCCGCTTGCTTTTTTAGCCAACCCAAATTCTGGCTCTGGAGATAAGAAAAGGTGGCATCCCATAAAAATCCGGCTGGAGAGTGACAATAGCAGACGTGTTTGGTATTGGCGCGGGTAATAATCCCTTTGGCGAAAGCAGTGGAAGAAGAAATCACCAAATCAAAGTCGCGCAAATTAAAGCTTTCAACGGCTAAAGGCATTAGTTTGAGCAAATATTTTTGCCGCGCCCGCAAAAAAGGGGGCAATTTTTGCAACCAGGAGGCCCTCACGTCAAAACCACCAAACCACGGATCCAGTTTTTTATCATAGAGCAAGGTGTAAATCGGCGCTTCCGGATACATTTCCTTCAAAGCCAAAACCACCCTTTCAGCGCCCCCCAGCCGTATTAACATATCGTGAACGATGGCAACGCGCATAAAAATTATCTCAAAACTTAAATACGGGAGCTAAAGCGCAAATCTCAAGGCCGCGAGTCAATCAAGACATCCAGTGTCTCTTTGGCGCATTTTCCCCAACTAAATCTCTTTAGATTAGCAAATCCCCGCTCAATTAGCAATTTTCTTTCCTCTTTTCTGTTCAGCACCCGATAGATCCCCGCGGCAATTTCTTCCGGACTTCGCGGATTAACAAGAATCGCTCCCGCGCCGGCGATTTCAGGCATT
>JAKAHB010000001.1:0-54569 GCA_021815315.1 bacterium
ACGCGCAATTTTTAGACGGTTGGCAACTATCAGACAGCGGCACCAAAAGCAAACCTTTTGTTTTTCCTAAAAAAACTTTAATCGCTCCTAAAAGCTACCTAGTCGTTTCGCGCTCCGTCACCAACATCGCGCTGAATAACAACGGCGACACGCTCAAATTGCTTTTTCCCAATGGCTCCTTGGTACAAGAAATAAAATACGCCAAGGCCAAAAAGGGTTTCTCAGCCGCGATGGATGAAGATAATAATTTTTTCTGGACTGCTTTAAAAACGCCGGGTGGCCCTAATTTTTCTCAAGTTCCGGCTGAAGATACCGCCAATCAGAAACCGGTTTCTTTGCTAACTCCACGGAAATTAGCCTTGGAAGTTTTTGTGAAAAAGCAAGCTTTTTCAAACTTAATCCCTCCGGTCCAAGCCGCCCAGGTGCAAGAGCAAAAAACGGACGAAGCTTCTCTCCTCCAAGCAGAAGAGCCGACAAAGGGTAGTTTTTTAAATGATAAAAAGGCAGGCGACAATCAAACTGGCAGCGTCGCGCCAACAACACAAAAGAACGGGGTCTTGAAAACCCCGCCCGAAAAAAATAATTTGCCGCTGATAATTTTATTTGTTTCTCTTGTTTCCAGTCTGACAATTTTTGGCGTCTGGCTGGGAAAAATCACGAAAAATAAAATCTAAAAAGTCGGGTTTTAACGAGTGGCCAAGGCCCGGTTTTTGCTTCGCAAACGATTACAATTTTTTTCCTATTTTTTCAACCAACCGAAGAGCCAGCCGAAAATTCCTTTGATAGCGGCTTCTTTATCCGCTTTTGCCTGTAAACGATCTTGTTCCTGTTGCAAAGTTTGAATTTGTTGCTGGAGCATCTGCTTGACATCATCTTTCAATTGCGTTTGCTGGCCCAGCTTCAACAACTGCTGGATTCTTTCTTTGTTTTGTTCCGTTTCCTGCTTTAGCGCTTTTGCTGCTTCACTGTCGCCGCCAAAAAAGAGGCGCTTCAGAAACCCCCTGGCTTCTATTTTGTTTTCATTCTCTACCGTTTTTTGCACCGAATTATCAACTTCCCGAGCAATAGCAGAAACTTGTTTCCCGATACCGCCGGTTAGGTTTTCCATAGCCAACAAATTGTGGACCGCCAAGCGGACCTCGTTTTGATTTTCTAAAACCTTCTGCTCTTTTTTGTCTCCCAACTGCTCCGCTTCTTGCTGCACTTCCTGGGTCCGCTCTCGCGCCTTTTCCTTCAGTTCCTGTACCGATTTAACTACTTGCTGAATTTCATTTTTGATTTTTAGTTGCTTCTGCTCTCCTTTGTCTTTGGTTTGCTCCTGGTTTTTGTCTTCTTGCTCTTGGCTGGCCGTGCTTTCGTCTTGGTCTTGGGGGTCGCTTTTTTTATCCCCAGAATCGCTACCTTTAGTATTGCTTTGAACCACGGCGTTTTGGTTTCCCGAGGTTTGCGTTTCCTTGGCCCAGATTAAAGAAACGGGTATTAGGGTTGAAAAAATCGTTAAGATAAAGATTATTTTTTTCATGTTTTTTAATTATTGCTTCTATCTTTTTCTAGTATAGCATCTTTTAGCAAATTCTGGAAATTCCACCAAATTTTAATTGACGGCTGTGCCCTTAAATGCTAATCTTTCACTAGTTAATCTGCCTTATTTTGTGTTTTTAATGATCGCTTACCACTATGTCTGGGCATAATAAATGGAGTCAAATAAAACATAAAAAAGCCGCTTCTGATGCCAAAAAAGCCCAGAGCTTTTCCAAGTTGGCCAAACAAATTTCTTTGGCAGCCAAAGAAGGCGGCGGGGATCCTTCGGCCAACGTGGCCTTGCGCATGTGGATGGAAAAAGCCAAGACCGTTAATATGCCTATCGCCAACATCGATAAGGCTGTCAAGCGCGGCACCGGCGAGCTGGCTGGAGCAGAGATCAAACCTTTTCTATACGAAGCCTATGGTCCCGGAGGCGTGGCTCTGTTGATTGAAGGCGCCACCGACAATACCAACCGCACCAATTCGGAAGTTAAACACCTGCTAAATAAACTGGGGGCCAAGTGGGCCGAGTCCGGGAGCGTGAGTTACCTTTTTGAAAGAAAAGGTCTTATTTTTGTTGATAAAACTAAAACTAAAAAATCGGCTGACGATTTGGAAATGGCTGTTATTGAAGCCGGTGCCAGCGATACTCAATGGGTGGAAGAAAACGTCTTGCAGGCAATCACCGAGCCGGACATGCTAGACCTAGTTCAGGACGGCCTGAAAGAGGCCAAGCTAACAATTGAAGACTCTTTGCTAGGCTATCTGGCCAAAATGGAAATCGAGGTTGACGACGAAAAAACGCGGCAACAGCTGGCCAACATCTTTGAAGCATTGGAAGAACACGAGGATGTTAACAGTGTTTATTCAAACGCGAAGTTTTAGACTTAAAAATTGCCGCCTATGCTCATTCTCGGTTTTGACCCCGGCACGACTCTAATCGGTTTTGGACTAATAGTTAAAGACTGCCAGCAGTTAAGCGCTGTTGATTACGGTTGCATCAACACCACTGCTTGCGCGCCGCAAGACAGGTTGCGCCAGCTGGAAAAACAAGTTTCTGATTTAATTGCCAAGCACCAACCGGATTTTATTTCTATCGAAAAGCTGTTTTTTTCAAAAAACGTCAAAACCGCCATGTCCGTCAGCGAGGCCCGCGGAGTTATTGCTCTGTGCGCCCAAAAAAGTCAGAGCTCAATTTTTGAATACACTCCGCCGCAGATCAAACAAGCCGTCGTTGGTTACGGCCAAGCTACTAAAAAACAAGTGCAACAAATGGTAAAAGCTATCTTAAAATTAAACGAGGTCCCCACGCCCGATGACACAGCCGATGCTCTAGCCGCGGCCATCTGTTGCGCCCATTCGGAAAGGTTTTAATCTTTATGCACGAATTTACCCAGGCAATTCTCGCCGTTGGTGTTCCTAGGGACACCATCGTCTATTTAATCGGCTTGCCGGTGCTGGCAACCCTGATCGCTTTCGCCCGTCAGATTGTCGGCATTAAAGGTTTTGGTATTTATACTTCTTTGTTGCTGGCGCTTTCGCTGGTGGCTTTGGGGGCTAAATATGGATTGGCCACCTTTGTGACCATCTTAGTGGTGGGCACTTTTACTCGTTTTTTAATTAAAAAATTACGCCTGACTTACCTGCCCCGCATGGCGCTGTTGATAACCGTCGTGTCACTGGCTTTGCTGGTTATGTTTTACGCCGCCGGATATTTTGCCCGAGCCGGTATCTTCGCCACTTCGATTTTAGCTGTTTTGATTATGCTGTCGTTGATAGAAAAATTCATTTCCGCTCAAATTGAAAAGGGCGGCAAGGCGGCCATTCTTTTAATCTTAGAAACTCTAGCTCTGGCCTTGACTTCTTATTATCTGATTACCTGGAAATCTTTTCAAAAAATAATTTTGGAGTTTCCCGTATTAATTATTACCGGATCTATTGTCTTTAATATTTTGTTAGGCAAGTGGACCGGCTTGCGTCTGTTTGAGCGTTGGCGCTTTCGCGAAATTTTGAAGAAAATCTAATATGATCTGGCAAGCTTTTATTCGCAACCGCAAAAAAGTGCTGGGCATAAACGCTCGCTCTCTTCTCTACACTCGACCCTCTAATAAAAAGAGGGCAATTGAAATTGCCGATAACAAATTACTAGCCAAAAAAATCCTTAAGAAAGCCGGACTCCCGGTTTTGGAAACCTATCAAATTCTCAAAAGCAACCGGGAGGTTAAAAGCTTTGGCTTTTCTATTTTGCCAAAAAGTTTTGTTTTAAAACCAAACGCCGGTTTTGGCGGAGATGGTATTCTGGTTGTTTACGGGAAAAAGAAAAACAAGGACGATGTTTGGGTTAAGGCCGATCGCGACTTGGTGAAGGTTGCCGATTTAAAAAGTCACTGCTTCAGTATTGTAGATGGAGATTTTTCTCGCCTGGGATTGCCGGATGTCGCCTTTTTTGAAGAAAGATCGAAAATTTCCAAATTGCTGAAGCCTTATTGCTTTCGCGGCGTCCCTGACATTAGGATAATTGTCTATAATTTGGTGCCAGTAATGGCCATGCTTAAATTGCCCACCAGGGAATCTGCCGGCCGCGCCAATATGCATCGCGGCGGTATTGCCATTGGCATTGATCTGGGCACCGGCGTGACCACTACCGCCACTTACAGGGGCCTTCCGGTTGAAAAGCTTCCCGGTACCCGCTTGCTGCTTTCCGGCCTTAAAATCCCTTTTTGGAAAGACTTTTTGATCATCGCTGGCCGCGCTCAAGAAGTTACCGGCATTGGCTATTTGGGAATTGACTTGGCGTTGGATCGGGACAAAGGCCCGGTAATTCTGGAACTTAACGCCCGACCGGGGCTGGGCATCCAGCTGGCCAACCAAACAGGGCTAGCCGAACGACTTAACCGCGTCAAAGGACTTAAAATCAATTCTGTCAAGAAGGGTGTACGCGTTGGCCAAGATCTTTTTGGTGGAGAAATTGAGGAAGAGCTGGAAGAAATTTCCGGCCGCAAGGTTATCGGCATTAACGAGCCGATAAAAATTTTCCCCCCCGAAGGCTTACCCCTGGAAACCGTCGCTAAGATTGACACCGGGGCGTATCGCTCCACCATTTGCACTAGTATCGCTGAAAAGCTGGGGCTAAACAAGATTGTTAACTACAAGAAAGTAAAAAGCGCCCTGGGAGAAGCCGAGCGTCCGCTGGTGGAAGCCTCTTTTTCTCTGGATAAAAGAACTGTCAGCACCGAGGTCTTCCTAGCCGATCGATCGGAGATGAAATATGACGTTATTGTTGGCCGCAAGGACTTAAAAAGGTTTCTGGTTGATCCGGCAAAAAATGTGTTTATGGGAAAGAGAAAGTAATTAAATTATGATTTTTAGTTTAGCCTGTGTTAATCAAAGACCTTAAGACAACCAAAGAGTTTTTTGCCAAACAGGTTAGCCAGCCGATTTTTGGCGTGGGAGTTTGGGCTTTTAACCGCTTGGGGTTGGAGGAGGTTTTTGACGACTATCGCCTTCTTTGTCTACGTCACAGCCCCGACACCGAGCTGATGGAAAAAGATTTAAAAGTCTTGTCTCTGGAAAAAGGGCTCGGGAACAAGCACCTGGATGTTCCCCGAAATTCAACTAGTATTTTACGGCACGAAAGAACCATCGCTCTTTTAAAGTCTTTTAAGAATCCCTTAATCATCCCCTATAAGTCATCGAGCGGCATAGAATCGGTTTGCCAAGAATATAACTGGCGACTGGGCATCGCGCCGGTCAAGTTTGGCAAAAAAATGTTTGAAAACAAAGTTTTTTTTCGCCGAGTTTTGGACGGCCTGGGCATTGCCGTCCCTTCCGGCCTGATTATTCCTTTCTCTCAATTGAGCTTTAAGCTGGGTAAAGAAAAATTGGGGTTGCCTTTTGTTATCCAACATCCGACTCGGGGCGGAGGCAAGGGCACTTTTTTCATCCACACCCAAGAAGATTTTGCTTTAGCTTTTTTGAAGCTAATCAAGCCGCCCCAAATTGAAGAGGGCGAAGAGGCAAAAGCAGACGATGTCCCGAAAGAAATTGTTATCGCCAAGTTTATTAAGGGACCATCTCCTAGTATTACCGCTTGTGTAACTCGCCAGGGAATTTTGAGCACCAATCTCCAACAACAAGTTTTAGACATTCCGGAACTTTTCAGTCCCAAAAAAGGTTCTGGTCTTTTCTGCGGGCACGATTGGACCACGTCCGACTCCTTGAGCCACAGCTTAAACCAGCAAGCCAATCAAATCGCCCAAAGGGTCGGCTATTATTTTCAAAAACAAGGCTATCAAGGAATATTCGGCCTGGATTTTATCGCGGACGAAAGAGCGGAAAAACTGTATTTAGTGGAATGCAATCCGCGCATGACCGGGGTTTTTCCCACGCTGGAGATGGCTTTGACGGAATCGGGCGCGCCTCCGCTGCTGGCTTTTCACGCTCTTGAATATTTAAACGCCGATTACGAGCTGGATGTCGTAGCCATAAACAAGCTGCTGCAACAACCCAAAAAAGGCGCGCATCTCTTTCTGCATAATTTAACCGAACGCTGGGCTTATAATTTTGGAGTTCTAAAGCCCGGCGTCTATACATTGGTTAAAAATCGCCCGCAATTTCAGCGCTCTGGTTACAAATTGCGAGACATTCAAGCGTCCGGAGAGTTTTTAATAACTGAAGGTGTCCCGACTTACAAAAATTATTTCAGTCCTAACCGTCGACTCTGCCGCATCCTTACCAAAGACGCAGTCTTAGAAAAACCAGGGAGCCTTAATGCTTGGGCACGTCAGGTTGCCGGGGCAGTTTATAAAGAGTTTAAAATAAGACCTATTCACTTCGCCAAAATAAAAAAATTATTCAATAAAAATTTTCTTATAAAAGGATGAAAATATCCGTTCTTGTCGTCGCCCACAACGAAGAAGAATATATCGCCAAGTGCATTGACTCGTTGTTGGTCCAAACTTTAGTTCCGGACGAAATTATTATTGTCTGCCACAATTGCTCCGACTCAACTCCGGAAATCGTCAGGAGCTATGGCGCCAAAGTTAAACTCGTAGAATACGCGGGTCCGGAAGGAATTATCCCTGCTCGCATCCGAGCTTTTGCAGAAGCGCGAAACGAAATGATCGCTTGCCTTGACGGCGACTCAAGCGCTTGCAAAAATTGGCTTAAACGGTTAGTCGAACCCCTAAAAAATTCGGCCATCTCAGGCGTTGGCGGGTGTATCCAGCTAACCGGAAACTTGCGCGCCCGCCTGACAAGTATCGGGTTTTTCTTTCTTGACCGGTTTGTTAACAAGCAATATAAATTTTATTTTTGGGGCGCAAATTTCGCTTGCCGCAAATCAGACTATCTCAAGCTGGGCGGTTTTGAAAAAATAGCAAACCTCAAAAAAAGCTTGCAGTTAAATTACACCGCCGAAGATCTTATTTTTTCCTTGTCGCTCGAAAAATTAGGAAAAGTTGTCTTCGCGCCAACGGCTTTGGTTTGGTCCCCGGCCGCCGAAATTGGCTCTTTTGGTTGGGAGGAAAGAAGAAAAAAGCAAAACGAAGATCGAAAAAAGGTTTTTGAATATTTCGGCCTTGCAAAATAATAATTTTTGGACTCATAAAGGCCTGGCCTCGTAAAACGGGCCAGGCCTTTGTCATCTCTAAAAGAGAGTCATTCCACCTCAAAAAATTTTCTGGGACCGACTTGAATAACGTCTTTGCTTTTAACCTCTCCCGGTTCTTTCCAGTCGGTTATTTTTTTATCGTTTAATTTTACTCCGCCCTGCTCCATTAACCGGCGCGCCTCTCCCTTCGAGCCAGCCGCTCCGATGGCTATCAGAGCATCAAGAGACAGTTCAGCAATCTTTACCTTGGGCATCTCTGTTGGCTTCTCTCCTTTTTGAAAGACTTTTTTAAATTCTTCTTCTGCTTCCAACGCTGCTTTTTCTCCATGATAAAGTTTGGTCAACTCAAAAGCCAGTTTCATTTTAGCGTCGCGCGGATTAAGGCTTTCGTTCTTCAACGCCTCTTCAATCTCTTTTATCTCTTCCAGCGACATTTTGGTCGTCAGCCTGAAGTAATCTGTGATATATTCGTCCTTCATGGACATTATCTTGCCATACTTTTCTTGCGGCTCATCCAGAATGGTGATGATATTTCCCCAGGAAGTGCTCATTTTGCGACCGTCCAGACCATAGAGCATTTCGTAGGTCATGATGTCCTGCGGCTCCTGACCGAATCTCTTTTGAATGATTCTTCCGGCTTTCAGGTTAAAAAGCTGGTCCGAACCCCCTGTTTCCACGTCGGCTTTAATCGCCACCGAATCGTAGCCCTGCATCAGAGGATACATAAACTCGTGTAAACCGATTTCCTCGCTTCGCTCGTCTCTCTCTTTAAAATTGCGACGATTAAGCATTTGGCGGACGGTAAACAGCGAAGCCAGGCCAATAACACCGCCGAAATTCATTTGTCCCAACCATTCGGAATTGCGGCGCAACTCCACTTTATCCAGGTCCAAAATCATCGCCAGTTGCCGGTTATATTCTTCGGCGTTGCTTTCCAGCTCCTCTTTGGTTTTCATCGGACGCTGTGAAGTCTTGTCCGAAGCATCGCCGAGTTGCCCGGTAAAATCACCGATAATCAAAACTACTTGATGTCCTAAGTCTTGAAATTCTCGCAGCTTCCAAAGCGCGATCGCGCGACCTAGGTGCAGTTTTGGTCCGGTTGGATCAATGCCTAATTTTACCCGCAGCTTTTCTCCGGCCATCAAACGCTTTTTCAGGTGGTCACGATCAATAACATCCTCTACGCCGCGGGTTAAAATTTCTTCTATTTTTTTTTCGTCAACGATAATGTTAGACATTATGCTAAATTTTTATAAAACTAGACTCAAGGCTCCAATCTTTTGACGTCTCTGGGGAAGAGGATGGCTTCTTTGACCGAATCCAGATTAAACAATTTGTAAAGTAGTCTTTCCGACCCCATGCCCCAACCACCATGCGGCGGCATAGCGAATTTAAAGGCTTCTAGATAAAAGGTAAAGTCGTCGGGATTAAACCCAAACTTTTTAATGTTGTCCACTAACATGTCGTATTCGTGAATACGTTGGGCTCCAGTGGCAATCTCAATCCCTCGAAAAAGCAAATCAAAACTTCTGGTTTTGTCGCCGTCAAAAAAATGGTAAAAAGGTCTGTCGCCAACAGGATACTTGGTTAAAAAAATAAAGTCCGACCCGAGTTCTTCCTTCGCGTATTGGCCGGCCAGCTTTTCTCCTTCCGGATCAATGTCGGTGTCAGCCGGGACTTCGTAATTATATTTTTCCTTGATTATCTTTTTTATCTCCGTCAACTCCAGCGCCGGAAACTTACCTCCGGGAAATAAAACCGGTTCAACGGTTCTGCTTTCTAAAATTTCTGCTTGTTCCTCGGCTACAAAATTAAATAGGCTTCTTAGACAGTTTTCCAGCATCTCCATCACGTCCTGCTCGTTTTCAATGAAGCCCATTTCACCGTCCAAAGAAACATATTCGTTTACGTGACGGCTGGTGAAGTGTTTTTCTGCCCTAAAAACGGTACCAATTTCAAAAACTCTTTCATAGATACCGGTAGCAATCTGTTTGTAAAATTGCGGACTTTGGGCCAAGAAGGCTCGCTTGCCGAAATAATTAACCGAAAAGACATTGGATCCCCCTTCCGAAGCCGCTCCTAAAATCTTGGGGGTTTTTATTTCAATAAAACCGTTCTCTCTCATAAA
The DNA here is from genome assembly GCA_021815315.1 of bacterium. Lineage (GTDB taxonomy): Bacteria > Patescibacteriota > Minisyncoccia > Portnoybacterales > JAKAHB01 > JAKAHB01. The sequence goes on from JAKAHB010000001.1 coordinate 9,264, forward strand.
GCGGCTGTAGCCTTCCAGAATAGAACCGTAAACCCTGAAAATGTCTCTTTGCGTTTCGTGGCGCAAAGAGAGCGGCCGGTGGTCCAACAGAGTGTTGATGTTTAAGTTGAGCTCTTTTTTAGAAAGGTCAAAGGGGTAATCTTCTTTCACCGCGGTTATTGTCTCCAGTTTTTGACCCTCCAGCTCAACTCCGCCGGGAGCACGTTCTTCTCTCTTCACTTTCCCGGATAATTTAACGATCGAGCCAACTTTAATTTCCGCTGGTTCTTTTTCAAAAACGGCCTGAACCAGCCCTTCTTTGTCCTGCAAAACCGCAAAGGTAATACCGCCCATTTTGCGTAGAGCGTAAAGCCGGCCAAGCAGCGATACTTCTTGACCAATTTTTTCTTCAAGCTGGTTTGACAAAATTCTTGGTTGCATAACAGGTTTATGGTAGCAAAAAAGACGCCCCAAAGCAAGAAGCGAAAATGATTTTTTGACCTTGAAAAAAAGCTTATTTGTGACATAATTAAGGCTGTTATGAGAAAAGTCACTAAGCTATTCGCCCGTTTTAAATTAAAGCGTTGGCAGAGCAAAGAGCTAAACCGCTTTCCCGCCTCAAAAAAGGGCCGCCGGAAAACCCGTTTTAAAAAAGTTGTTAAAATCTTCGGTTTTTTCTGCCTGGGATTTTTTATTGTCGTCCTCGCTCTTTTTGTTTATTTTGCTAAAGATTTGCCGGATCCTAAAAAAATCCAGGAAAGAAAAATGTTGGAGTCAACAAAAATCTACGACCGCACCGGCGAGATTCTGCTTTATGAAATCCACGGCGAAGAAAAGAGAACTGTTATTCCTCTGGAAAAAGTTTCTCCCAATCTGATTAACGCCTCTTTGGCCACCGAAGACGCTAATTTTTATCATCACTTCGGGATAGACTTAAAAGGTTTACTACGAGGCGCTTTTCTTTCTTTGACCGGCAGTTCTCTGCAAAGCGGCTCCACCATCACTCAACAGTTTGTGAAGCAGTCTATTCTCTCTTCCGAACAAACTTTTTCTCGCAAGATAAAGGAAATTATTCTTTCCATCGAACTGGAGATGAGGTATTCAAAGCACGACATTCTGGAGCTCTATCTCAACCAAATTCCCTACGGCTCTAATCTTTACGGCGTTGAAGCGGCCGCCCAAGGTTTCTTCGGCAAGAATGCCAAAGATTTAACTATCGCCGAAGCCGCCGTTTTAGCCTCTCTCCCTAAGGCGCCGACTTATTACTCTCCTTATGGCTCTCACCCGGAAAAGCTGCAGGCCAGGAAAGAGTATGTCATCGACCGAATGGCCAAGCTGGGAATGATCACTTCGGAACAAGCCGAGGAAGCCAAAAAGCAAGAGCTGGTTTTTTCCGAAAATCGTTCCGGCATCAAGGCTCCTCATTTTGTCATGTTTGTGAAAGAATATCTGGAGGAAAAATACGGGCAAGACTACCTGGAACAATCCGGTCTGTCTGTTTACACGACGCTTGATTGGGATTTGCAACAAGCCGCCGAAAAGGCCGTTACCGAGGGAGCGGCGAAAAACGAAAAAAGATTTGGCGCACATAACGCCTCGCTGGTTTCTCTTGATCCCAAAACCGGTCAAATTCTGGCTATGGTTGGTTCCAAAAATTATTTTGATTTAAAAAATGATGGCAACGTTAACGTTGCCATTCGCCCCCGACAACCAGGATCGTCTTTCAAGCCCTTCGCTTACGCTACTGCCTTTAAAAAGGGTTTTTCGCCGGATACCGTTTTATTTGACGTTCAAACCAACTTTTCCGACGATCCCGCCAACCCCTATATCCCCCAAAACTACTCCGGGACTTTTTCGGGCCCGGTAAGCATGCGCAACGCTTTGGCCAAACCGCTTAATATTCCCGCCGTAAAAACGCTTTACCTGGCAGGCCTGAAAGACACCATAAAACAAGCCACCGCCATGGGCATTAGCACCCTGGACAATCCAGACCGTTTTGGCTTGGCTTTAGTTTTGGGAGGCGGAGAAGTCAAGCTTCTTGAAGAGACTGCCGCTTATGGCGTTTTTGCCACCGAGGGAATAAAAAATGAAACCGCTTCCATTCTAAAAATTGTCGACCGCCAGGGAAAGATCGTTGAAGATCTAAAACAGACTCCCAGGCGGGTGCTTGACCAGCAGGTTGCCAGACAAATCAGCAGTGTTTTGTCCGACAACACTGCCCGCGCTCCAGTTTTTGGACCCAATTCCGCCCTTAACCTAGGAAACATAACCGCCGCCGTAAAAACCGGGACCACCGATGAATATCGCGACGCCTGGACGGTTGGCTACACCCCGTCAATTGTTGCCGGTGTTTGGGTTGGCAATAATAATAACGCCAAGATGAACAAAGCGGACGGTTCATACGCTGCCGCGCCCATTTGGAATGATTTTATGAAAAGCTCCTATGCTCTAAAGCGCAAACAGGAAGAGACGAAGAAACAAAAAGAAAACTATTTCAGCCTGCCCCAAGACGACGAGGGCTTCGCTCCCCCCGAAACCAAACTCCTGCCTAACAAGCCCATGCTGAACGGACAGCCCGTCGCAGAAAAGGTTCTTAATATCGATGCCTCTTCCGGAGAGTTGGCCACCGAAAATACGCCGCCGGAGTTAATTCAACAAAAGACGTTCAAAGAGGCGCACTGTATTCTCTATTACGTCGACAAAAACGACCCCCAAGGGGAACGCCCGAAAAATCCAGCCAGTGATCCACAGTTTAATAATTGGGAAGTCGGCGTTGCCGCTTGGGCGCAAAGCGCCGGTTTGCTCGGAGAACAACCACCGACAATTTCCGACACCACCCATACCGACGCTGCCAATAAACCAGTCTTAACAATAACCAAACCGCTTGATAACGAAGAAATTACTCAAGAAATTTTGCACACTGAATTTTCGCTTGTTTCCAAAACAGATATTAAACAAATTGATTTTTTTATTGACGACTCTTTCATCGCCAGTAGGTCGGGCCTCGTTTCTACCATTGACCTATCTTTAAGAGGTCTTGGACGCGGTTCCCATACTTTAAAGATCAAAGCCTATGATAAAAATTTAAACAGCGGCCAAGCCAGTGTTGACTTCTCGTATAAACCGCCTATTAAATGATCGGGCAGTTGAGTCAACAGTCTTTTTAAATTAATAAACCCCCGCCTTTGGGCGGGGGTTTATTAATTTTTAGAAAGATTAATTGCCTTTCAAAAATGTCCCCATCAAAGCGTTAACTACCGCCAGCACAACACCAAAAATTAACGCCGACCAGAAAGAAGCGACTACCAGGCCGGGGACAACAGACCCCGCCAGCATAATTAGCAAAGCGTTAACCACCAAAGTAAAGAGACCCATCGTCAGAATATTTATTGGCAGAGTCAAAAGAAGCAAAAACGGCCTTAGAAAGAAATTGAACGCCCCCAAAACAACCGCGAAAACTAACGCTGGAAAAAACCCCGCCACTGTTACGCCGTGAACCAAATAAGCGGAAAGTAGAACCGCTAATATTCTGATAATTAGATTGATCAACAGTTTCATTAAGGTTATTTAAAATAATTATTAAGGATGGAAAAAGAAGGCCACCGCAATAATTGCGTAGGCAACAATTAACTGCAAGCCTTCCAGCCAATTGCTTTCTCCATCTTCCACCACTAAATTCGCGATTAGAACCGAAAGCACAATGGCTATTAGCTCAAAAGTATTAAAGACCAAACTCATTTGCTCCTTAAAGAATAAACTAAATAATACCAAGACTGGGGCAACGAACATCACAATTTGGCTAGCCGAACCGACAGAAACAGCCAGCGCCAAGTCCATTTTATTCTTTCGCGCCATAATGATGGCCGATGTGTGTTCCGCAGCGTTGCCAATAATGGCCACCACCACCACGCCGATAAACAGCTCTGTCCACCCCAGATTTTTTACTAACGGCTCGATAGAATCAACTAAAATTTTAGACATCCCGGCCACAGCCAAAGTGGCGCCGATTAAAATACTGATGCTTTTTAATTTGCTCCATTTAGCCTCCAGCTTGCCGACTTCTTGAGCATAGAGATGTTTATGCGTGAATAATGAGAAAAAAATACTGGCCAAGTAAACCAACAACATAAAAATAGCGACAAAAACACTTAGCTTTTCCACCACCAGACTGTTTGCCCCGGGAGCAGTCTGTAAAAATATGGCTGGTATAACCAGGGCAATCACAGCTAAAAGCAAGGTCGCGGCGTTGGCCAGAGCACCAGTTCTATTAAAAGTCTGCTTTTCCTTCCCCCACCCACCGACCAGCATGGACATTCCCATAACCAACAAAAGATTACCCACAATGGCGCCCGTGATGGAGGCTTTTACCACCTCCAACAACCCAGCCTGGATAGCAAAAACACTAATAATAAGCTCGGTGATATTCCCGAAGGTGGCGCTCAAAAAGCCTCCAAGAGCTGGGCCGGCATAAACGGTTATTTCCTCCGTCGCTTCCCCAATATATTTTGCCAGGGGAATAATGGCTAAGGCAGCTAACAAAAAAATAACCGTTGCTGACCAGTGAAAAAAATTGGCCGCCAGAGCCAGAGGAATAAAGACAAACATTCCGACAAAAAATTTGTTCATAGCCTTGGCCGTTTTCTTAGTTTTTAAAAATTTAAAGACTAAGAAAACCGAATTAAAAAATCGAAAACCAATTAACTAATAAATCTTATTTTACTAATCTTGTCTCTGCCAATTTTTTTCCTCAACCAAGTCAAGATTTTTTCTTGTCGCAGATTAAACTCGCAAGCCCAAGATGAGTTTAAACAATCCACCACTAAGGTTTTATCCTTAAACGATACCGGTTTTGATTTTTTAACAAAAGGTTGGCCGAAACAACCGCTTATCTGCTCGTCCCATTGCGTGAAAATCTCGCTTTCTTCCAGCCCTTCTTTTACTTTTAAACGGCTGGCTGCTTGAGGAATTATTCTTTTTAAATCAATCCACATCTTAAACAGCCTTTATGGGCATAATTAAATAAAGGTAGCTGCTATCAACCGAAGAACGTATGATGCCAGGAGATGTTTCATTACTAAAACCCAAGAGCGCTTTTTTGCCGGTTAAGTTGCTTAAGCCCTCCAGCAGATAACGGTAATTAAAGCCAATTTCAAAAGCTTCTTTTTTATTCGCTTTCTCTATCTCTATTTCTAGCTCTGATTCGTTGGTTCCTAAGTCGGGATCCGCAGCTAAAATAACCAGCTTTTTCTTTTTTAAATTAAAAGATAATTTTACCTCATTTATTTTACTGCCAAAAACACTAGCCAAACGTACGCTGTTTATGAGCTGGTCTTTGTCTAGTTTAAAAATAAATTCTGTTTCGCCGGGGATAATCTGCTGGTAGTCCGGATAGGAACCGTCAATAAGCCGGGACACAAGCTGAATCTCGCCTGTTTCAAAGAAAACCTGGTTATTTTCAAAGGTTATTTTTATCTTATTATTGGGGTCGTCACTTAAAATTTTTATTAATTCTTGGATAGTGCGCTGAGGGATAATTTGACTAATATCTTCTGTCCCCTCGGGCCTTATTATTCTTTTTTCAGCCAAACGAAAACTATCCGTGGCTACAAATTTTATTCCAGACTTGTCACTATTAAAAAGAATTCCAGTTATCTCCGGCCGAGAATCCGACAAAGAAGTTATTCCTACCACAGACAAAAGCGCGTCTTTCAAAGTTTTATTTTCTATAATTGAAAAGTTTTTTTGGGTCGTTTTGGGAATAATAGGAAATTCTTCTGCGGTTAAACCATTAATTTCAGCTTTAAAATTATCGCTATTAATTTTAAGAACGCTCTTTTTTACCTCCAATTCTACTTTTTTATTAGGTAGGTTATTAATAAAAGAGGTGATAGTTTTTGCTGGAATTGTTATTTTACCCTCTTTGTCTATTTTTCCAGAAACATTTGCGCTAATACCAACCTCCAAATTAGTTGAAAATATTTTTATTTTACCCCCAGACACATCAATTAAAATATTATTTAATATTGGTAAAATTAAATTCTTACCAATAATATTACTAGCTATATTTAAAACTTTTTTTAAATTTTCTTGAAGACAAGTTATTTTCATGAAACTAATTTTTAATAATAGTTATATTTATTTATTAAAAAAATTATTAGTATAATTAGTTAAAACTTTTCTGTTTAAAACTCGGTAAAGTTATTATTAGTCATAATAAAATAAATAATAACTCGTATAAAAAACTGTGAAGAAGTGGGTGGAAAAGGTGTTATTAATTTTTTCAATAAAATTAGTTTTAAAGTTATTATATATTTATAGTCGGCCACTCAACAGGTTTTTCCCACTACTATCCACGGGTTTTTTAAATAACTAATTAGGAATTATAAATCCTTTCTTTTATTAAATTAATTTCTCGTTGAATGTTTTCGTTTATTTTCACTTCAGCCCCAATTTTTTCGCAGGCGTAGATAACGGTTGTGTGATCACGGCCGCCAAGCTTCTCGCCAATAAACGGATAAGAACTGCGCAATTCTGTCCGCATAAGATACATAGCAATTTGTCTGGGCCAGACAACCTCTTTGCGCCGGCACTTTTCAATTAAATTATGAGCGCCGATGTCGTAGAATTCAGCGACAGATTTTAAAATTACTTTATGGTTGGTCAATTTTTTTGGAGCGTTGATAATAGTTCCAAGAATCCTTTTAATTTGGTTGGAGTCAGGTAAAACATTATTTATTTGATAATGAGCCTTAATTCTATTAAGGGCACCCTCCAATTCGCGAATATTGGTTTGAATATGGCTAGCGATATACGTCAAAATATCTTCTTCTAGGGCTAGTCCCTGCTGAACGGCTTTGCTTTTTAGAATCGCGATGCGAGTTTCTAAGTCGGGAAAAGAAATATCGGCGATCATTCCTCCTTCAAAACGAGAGCGGAGCCTTTCTTCCAGGGTGGCAATGGCTTTTGGGGGGCGGTCAGAACTAATAATAATTTGCTTGTTGGCTTGGTAGAGGGTATTAAAAGTGTAAAAAAATTCTTCTTGGGTCTTTTCTTTTCCAGCTAGAAATTGCACGTCATCAATAATCAGCATGTCTATTTGCTGATACTTCTTTTTAAACTCTTCCATCTTTCCTTGGTGTAGAGCATTAACCAGCTCACCTGTAAATTTGTCGGAGCTTATATATTTAACCTTGAAGCCTTTATGGGTATTGGCGATAGCGTTGCCTGTGGCCTGCAAGAGGTGGGTTTTTCCCAGCCCCACCCCACCGTAGATAAAGAGTGGATTATAGACTTGGCCCGGTTTCTTTATAACCGCTTGAGAAGCTGCTTGGGCTAATTCGTTGAAGGGGCCAACCACAAAATCGTCAAAAGTATATTTGCTATTAAGGTTGGTTTCTTTGTTCGCCTCCAGTTCTTGAAAACCGGGTTGTTGGGGAGAAGGTTCTTTTTTGGTTGGCTTGGTCTTTTCTTTAGAAGCAGAAACTTCTTTTAAGGAGCCGATAGAGCCGATAATGAAATTGACATCTTTGATTTCCGGCGAGAGATTACGTAAAGACTTTAGAATAAGTTTATTATATTTATTTTCCAGCCACTCTTTACTAAAGCCGTTGGGGGTGACAACAATTGCTACCCCATCTTTTATTTTTTGGATAGCCGTGTTTTTAAACCAAGTGATAAAATTGGCCTTGGAGACATTGAGCTCCACCTCACCCAGAGCGGTTTTCCATAATTCTAATTTATCCATGGTGAAAGAAGTTTAGACTCAGTTTTAATTTAGACGTTAGCGAGGGCGAGCCTCAAGATAGGCGCTTATCCCAAAAAGGTCTTTTAGCGACTTTGACCGCTAAAAGAGCGAGAAGATGGGGACTTCTTTAGTATAGCAGTTTTTTGGAGCGTTAAGTGTTTAAAGACGAGACCAAAACTGTTTATGAGCAGGGGATAATCGGTGGATAAATATAATTTAAGCAATTATTTAAAAAAATACAAGCTTCCTGGTCTTTCCTTACCGGATGGGTTAAAAATGGCGGATTGACTAGTCTAACATTTATTGCTAGAATAACCACGTTATCCTCCCAGGCTTTAGGCTAGGGAGGATTCACTCTTTTCAGACGCGGCTACGGGCTCAAACCGGTATTTAGCGGTAAAAAATAAGGGTTAAAAAACCACTTGATTATTAAAAGTAAATTCAGTTTATGTCTATTACCTATAAACCCAAAAAGAAAAAAAGAAAAACAACCCACGGCTTTTTGGTAAGGATGCAAAGCAAGAATGGCGCCAAGGTCATCCAGCGTCGTCGGGCTAAGGGCAGAAAAAAATTATCCGTATAGTTTTGGCTATTTCCAGTTTTAAAAAACAGGAAGACTTTTCCTTATTGTACAAGAAAGGAAAAAGATTCCAAACCAAGAATCTTAGTTTCTGCTTTGTTCCGTCCCAACAAAAACAAGCGCGCTTTGGCATCGTCGTTGGCAAAAAATTGTCAAAAAAGGCGGTGACGCGTAACTTGGTAAAAAGAAGAATCCGCGCCTTGATAAGAGAAAACCAGCAACAGCTTGAAAAGTGTCGGCAAGACGTTTTAATAACAGTCAACCCCACTGCCGCTACGGTCAAAATGGATGAGCTGAAAAAAGATTTTCTCTCTTTTTTATCCAGAAGCCACCAGTCATGAAAAATCTCTTCATAAAACTGATCAAGATGTACCAGATGACTGTTTCCCCGGATAAGGGAATTTTTGTTAAAAGAAGAAACACCTGTCGTTTCTGGCCCACTTGTTCCGAGTATTTGATTGAAGCCTTGGAAAACTATCCTTGGCCTCAAGCAATGTGGCTGGGGCTAAAGAGAATTTCCAGGTGCCGCCCGGGTGGCGGTTGGGGCTACGACCCTGTTCCCCTGGCTGGTAAAAAATAATTTTTCAAACAAATGATCGGTAATATTTTTAATTTAATACTGGTTAAACCACTTCTTAATCTCTTGGTAGGCATTTACAACGTAATACCAGGCCATGATTTTGGCGTGGCCATTATCATCCTGACCATTCTAGTGCGCTTGATTTTATATCCTTTGGCGCAAAGCGGGATTAAATCGCAGAAAGCTTTAAGCGAAATTCAGCCGGAGATAAAAGCTCTGCAAAAAAAATATAAAGACAATAAAGAAAAACAATCCCAAGAGCTAATGAAGTTATATAAAGAAAAACACATAAATCCGGCTGGCGGCTGTTTGCCGTTGCTAATTCAGTTGCCGGTCCTGATCGCCCTGTTCCAGGTCTTGCGTAAGGGCGTAACTGGCGAGGGTGGGGCCCTACTATACGGTTTTGTTAGCCACCCCGCAGCAATTAACCCCCTGTTTATTGGCCTGATTAATCTGGGAACGGCCAGCATCGTCTTGGCCATTTTGGCCGGAATAACCCAATTCATTCAAGGCAAAATGCTAGCGCCTGCTTCCGCGAGCCAAGGTAGCGGAGATAAGGGAGATTTTTCTTCCAGCCTGAATAAACAAATGGTCTATACTATGCCTATCTTTACTTTATTGATCGCACTTCGCTTTCCCGCCGGCTTGAGCCTTTACTGGGTGGTTAGCAATGTTTTCACTATTTTCCAGCAATATTTAATTATTAGCAAGAAACAAAAAGATGAAAGAGCGAGAAATTAAAGAATTGATAGACAAGATTCTAGAGATAACCAAGTTTGACGGTCAAGCAGAGGTCACCAAAGAAGAAGATATTTATCGCGCCCAAATTACAACCGTTGAGGCCAACCGTTTAATTGGAAAATATGGCCAGGTCTTGCTGGAGCTAGAGCACATTATCAGGCAAATTCTTTTTAAAAAAATTGGCGAACCATTTCGTTTTTTCTTGGATATCAATGATTATCGCAAGGACAAAGAAGCCATAATTAAGGGTTTGGCCAGGGAGTACGCCCAACGGGCTAAAAATGAAGGGCGGGTTGTGGCCATGCAGCCAATGAACGCTTATGAGCGAAGACTAGTGCATATGATTTTGGCCGAAGACGATCAGGTGGAAACTTTCAGCGAGGGCGAGAACGAAGAGCGCAAAGTTTTGATTAAGCCTAAAAAGGAATTTAGTCTCTAATGAGCGTCAAAAAACAAATTGCCTTTAACTCTTTTATTTCTGTTTTCTCCAGGATTGTTTATACTCTGGTTTCTTTAGTAATCATCGGGGTGATGACACGGTATCTAGGCGAAAAGGGGTTTGGCGAATACTCAACTGTTTTGGCCGTCGTTTATGTCTTTACTGTGCTGGCCGACTTGGGGCTTTATGCCATTACTATCAGGGACATTTCTCGCAGTGGTGCCGATGAAATAAAAATCGTCAGCAATAGTTTCACTCTAAGGGCCGTAGCCGGTCTTTTTTTGTTTACTGCTGGTTCGCTGATTATTTGGTTTCTCCCTTATTCCACGGAAGTGAAACGGGGAATAGCGATCGGGTCTTTGGCCTACTGGCTCTTTTCCAATATTAATGTTCTCTTGGGAGTGTTCCAAAAGAATTTAAAAATGATTTTGGTGGGTCTGGCCGAGCTGATTGGCCGGTTGGTGCAACTGGGGCTAATGTTACTGGCGGTGAAACTGAGACTTGGCTTCGTGACCTTTATTTGGGCGATGACAATCGGAGCCCTCGTGCATGCCTCTTTGGTTATAATCTTTTCCCGAAGAATTGTTCCTTTCCATTTGGAATTTGACTTTGTCTACTGGAAAAAATTGCTAAAAGAAAGTTTTCCCCTGGCCGCTTCCTCGGTTTTAGTGATGTTTTACTTTAAGTTTGATACCTTGATGCTGTCATTAATGAAACCCCAAGAAGACGTGGGCATTTACAGCGTAGCCTATAAAGTTCTGGAAAATTTAATTTTTTTACCAGCGATGTTTGTGGGCCTGATTATGCCTTTAATTTCTAAATCTTTTTTTGATAATTTAGCTTATTTTAAGAGAATTATTAACAGCACGCAGCGCATCTTTATTGTTGTGGCTACCCCGCTTTTTTTTGGCGGAGCGTTATTAGCCAAGAAGATAGTCATGCTTTTGGCTGGGCGCAATTTTTTACCAGCTACCGGGGTTTTGGTTATTTTGCTGGCGGCTTTAACGGCTATCTTTTTTGGAACTATTTATTCCAGTGTTCTAATCGCTATTAGCAAGCAAAAACTTTTAACATTGACCTATGGCCTGGGGGCGGTGTTTAATTTTGGGCTAAACCTGTTTTTTATCCCCCGCTTTTCTTATACTGGGGCGGCGATTACCACCTTTCTGACCGAATTACTGGTAACAATAGTTATGGCTTGGCTTCTTTATCGGGAAATTAAGTTTGTCCCCAGTTTTCGTCCGGTTTGGCCGGTCTTAGCGGCCAGCTTGCTTATGTCATGGATTATTTATTGGTTGCGCGCTCTTAACCTGCTGGAGCTGGTGGCCTTGGGTGGATTGACTTATTTTTTAAGCCTCTACGCTTTCGGTGGCATTAAAAAAGAAGATTTGAAACTTTTCTTTAAAGATGAAACAATTGCCATGCCCAACATTCCTTAAAATGATGAACAAAAAATCGCTTTTTTGGCCGGTCTTGTTTTTTCTTGCTCCCTTCCTCCCCTATCTTAACCCGGCTTACGACCTTGACCTCTCGTCATTAAGAATTATCTTGGTCTTGGCGGAGCTGGTAATTTTCTTATTGATATTGCGGCAAAAAAAATACAGAAACTGGCAATTGAGCGCAACTTCTTTTCTTTTATTTGTTTTTTTATTTTGGTCTTTGGTTTCTTTGTCTTGGGCGCCCAACCTGTTTTGGGGTGCCAGAAAGCTGATTTTGTGGATTAACTTTTTTTTACTTGTTTTTTTGGCACCAGCCTGGTTCATCGGCGGCAGACTGTTTGGCCTGAAGCTAAGCAAGGCGGTAGCCTGGTCCGGAGCCGTGGCGAGCTTGGTGGGCCTGGGGCAATTTGGAGCGCAGTGGATTTTGCCCCCGGAAAAAGTTTTTAGTTTCTTGGTTCAGAACATTTCCCCCATTTTTACTGGGGCCTCTCTTAGCGGTTTGGTAACAGATTTTCCCAGCTGGTTTTTTGAATTCAACGGGACGACGCTAATGAGGGCCGTTTCTGTTTTTCCCGACCCCCACATGTTGGGATTTTTTTTGGGGATGGCCACCTTTTTGTCTTGGGGAATCTTTATGGTCACAAAAGAGAAGAAATACCTGGTGATTGAGGTTTTATTATTAGCGGGGCTAGTTTTGACCTTCTCTCGAGGCGCCTATCTCGGTCTGCTTGCGGCCCTGGTGGTTGTCGTGCCGGCTTCTTTTAGCCGCGTTGATTTCCGGTTCAAAAAAATGATGGTGGGAGTGGTTACGCTTGCTTTTTTGGTGCTGCTTTTTTTTGGCGGGCCGGTTATTAGCAGGCTTTCTTCGTCTTTTGACGCTGCCGAGGGTTCCAACCAAGGGCGGATAGCTATTTGGACAGAGGCTCTGGGTTTATCCGGAGAAAAAATATTTATAGGGCATGGTCTGGGAAGCTACTCGGCCTTGGTCGCTCCCGCGACAGAGTATCGCTCTCCAATTAGTGCGCACAATCTTTATTTGGAAATTTTGGTAGAATTGGGGTTGGTAGGGCTAACAACCTTCTTGTTACTAATGGTGGTCGTGTTTTGGCGCGGTTGGCGACGACAAAAAACCGACCCGCTGTTTTTGGGAGTGATTGGAGCTTTGGTCTTTTTTTTGGCCCACTCTTTTTTTGAGGTGAGCGTTTATAACCCGATAATTTTGTTGGTCTTTTGTCTGTTGTTGATTCTGCCTGATTTTTCGGAGAGTTAGGATCAACAGAAAAAAATAACCTTATGTTTTATCAACTAGTTGGTCCGGTCGAATATTTTTTAGCTAGTTTTGTTTTTGCGGCTTTTGGAGTCTTGTTTTGGCGTTATCCGCAAAAAGCTTTGGCGCTGACAATTTTTTTACTGCCTAGTTATTTGTTAAAAATCAGAGTGAGAGCTTTATCCTTTACTTTTTTGGATGTTTTTTTGTTGCTGATAATTATTATTTGGTTGCTGGGTAATTGGAAAACACTTGAAAGACAGTTCATAAAACCCGCCATCGTTTTATTCGCGCTGGTGGCTTTTTTGGGGCTGGCGGCTGTTTGCCCGTCAGCTGACTGGATTCATTCTTTGGGCCTTTTTAAGTCGTTGATCTTCCTCCCCCTTTTGGCGGCTTCGATCTTCGCAACATTTTTGGAGAAGACCGGAGCTTGGAAAAATTTTTTTCTTCAGCCCATCTTCTGCTCTGCTTTAACAGTTAGCGTTATCGCCTTTGCCTATAAATTGAGAGGGGCTGTCACTTTTGACAACCGCCTGGCTGCTTTTTGGCAATCTCCAAATCAGCTAGCGATGTATTTGAGTTTGGGGTTTTTGGCTGGAGTATCGTTGCTGTTGAGCCAAAAACAACCAAGGCCCAAAAAAAGCTTAATTTTGATTGGGCTGGCCTGGTTGCTCGCTGTGATGTCGTTCGCCTCCTCCTGGGGGGCGACGCTGGCTATCTTTGGGTCGTTGGGTTGCCTGGCGGTTGGCAAGGTAATCTCCAGAAACAAACGGCTTTTGGGGATGGTTTTTTTAAGCGGTTATCTTACAGCTGGATATTTTCTGCTGTTTCGGGGAGAATTTTTGAGACCCCTATTTAGGGGTTCTTTTGATTCCCGACTGGTTATTTGGCAAGTAGCCAAAAGCCTGATTGGGCAACGGCCAGGGACGGGCTTTGGGCTAGGGGCCTTTCAGACCAATTACCTGGCCTCCCAGGGTCACTATCCCCCTTATCTTGAATGGGCGGTGCCGCACGCGCATAATCTTTGGCTTGATCTTTGGTTGAACTTTGGTTTTTTAGGGCTGGCCTTTTTTGGGCTTCTATTGGCTGGGCTCGGGTGGCGATTACTAAAAAAAATAAGACCGACAGAGAGCAGTCTTATTTTTGGACAACTATTTTTTTATTGGCTGCTTATTTATGGCTTGGTGGACGAGCCTTTGTGGCGTAACGATTTAGTGGTGATTTTTTGGTTGGTGTTGGCTTACAGCTTGATGCCGTACAATTGGCTATCGTATTGGTTAACGAAAAAGAGATATTTATTATCATCGGAGACCAACAAAGAAGAAGCGTCATAAAATTGAGTATCGGTTGACTCAAAAAGTTTAATTTGTTGTCCGGTGGCAAAATTAATTTCGTAGAAATCGTCTTTAGTGGAAACAGTGCCCTTGTAGTAATCGTCAGGCCAGACGGCGCCTTGGTTGATGGTCTTGGGGACGGCGCAAAAAGCGCTGTTATTGTTAACGCTCCAGACGCACTTATCAACTAGAGTGGCCAGGGCCAGCTCTTTTTTATTAGCGCCTTTGTCATCACTAATAAAAAGAGTTAGATTCTTGCCTTGGGCCTGGGTGGCGGAAAATAGAACCTTGTCTCCGCTAGGCGACCAAAGCGGCTTGAGCCCGAAGTAGTCGCTTAAAACCTTGGAAAAGTCGGTGGTGTCCGGATTCAAAGTATAAACCAACCCCTGCACGGTTCCGCTTGGAGGAGACGCTAGCGAGATCTTGTTCTTGGTCACCCAACTTGCCTGCCAATCGGGCAAACGAGTTGGAAAGATATTTTTCCATTTTGTCCCGTCGGGGTCGGCGACACTGATGTTATTATCGCTATCCTTACCTAAAAATTCATAAACAATTTTTTTCCCTTCGGGATCCCAACTGACCCAGGCAGTGTTTTCGTTAAGCAAGGTTGACTGTTTAGCCTTATAATCATAGAAATACTTTTTCACTTTTGTTTTGGTAGCGGGGTCGCTAAAGAGGCCTATAACCTTGGAAGTATCTTTATTCCAGAGCGCTTTGATAAATCCGGTCAGAACGTTATCGGAAATCGTCTTTTTATCTTTACCTTCAAAACTAACGGAAAAAACCCGGCCATCGGAGGCCCGATAATATTTTATTCTGTCACTGCCGGAGTCAATCACAGGAGAAATAACCGGCTCCTGGCTCAAGTTAAAAACGCTTCCCGTGACAATCTCTGTCTTTGACGCGGCTGGCTGGTTGTTGGCCGGGGCGGAACGAGGTTTGATAAAAAAGTTGTAGATTATTAAAGAAACAACGATAACGGTCAGCACAACAGCTGAAACAATGAATAACTTTTTGGGATTCATGGTTTTTTAATTAAGATTTATAGGCGGACGCTTTGGGGGAAAACTTTAAATCCCAATGAGAAGGGACATTGGACAAATTTCTTTCGTCAGCTACCACAACGGTACAGCAAGCGGTGTCATAAGAATAAAGAGGGGCGCCGTCGCTTCTGGTGCCAGCGCTGGGCAAACTTGAAAAAAAAGTATTAGAAGCGGTGTCTTTCGCGCTAAAATCGCTTTTGTAGCCATTGGCGTGCGATTCAACCCCACTGGTTGAATGAGTTCCTTCGGTAACGCTGGTGAGCTTCAGCTTGCAATCCGGGCACCCTTGAGCCAACTCTCTGATTCCTTCAACCGTTGAGGCTTGGACTCCCTCAAAACCGACACAACCACTGGTGCTACTTCCAGAGCAAACATTGAAAGAAACATTACTTTGGTCCCCCAGCCGGGCAATGGCAGTTTGCTGGTCAAGCTTTTGGTCAATATTTGTCGGAAGCAACCCAGGCGTCTCCGGAATGGTGACAGCCCCGGGGGCGTTTGCGGTGGTGGTCGTGGTAGAAGAAGTCTCTCCCGAAGAGCCGGCAGGTAAAGTAATGTCTAGTTTTAACAGATTGGGGTCAATGGTTTGCAAGATTAAAGCGGCGGCTATAAGCAATAAAAGACCCAAAATGGCCCCAGTAATCATTCCCCGGGCCTTACCGACTTGGCTTTGGCTGACACCGCCAACCATATATAAAAATCCTCCGGCGACGATCATGCCTACCGCCAAAACCCCAGCAACGCCCAGAGCAACATTATAAAGATTAACAAGGTATTCTCCCGGCGAACTGACGCTTTCGGCGTTGCCGATAGGATACTGCAATTTGGTAGAAGTGTCTGCCGCCAGAACTGGACCCGCAAAAAAAGGCAAGAGGCCGGCGGCAAACAATACCAAGAAGCAAAAAATAATGGCGCGTTTTTTCATAGCCAGACAAGATTAATTTTTTGTTTTAAGGTTTCGCCGGTTTTTAAAATTACGTCAGCTTCCATTCCTTTTGGCTCTTTTTTGGGGAGGGACTTGGGGATGGTAAGAGTGAAAGAATCATCTTGAGTGGTCAGAGTATTAACCGCTCCAACCTGCCAGAAAAAAGAAGGGTTATTATTCGAAGCTAGATAATGGACCAGCGCCTTGAAAGAAAAAGCAGTATCAAGCTTCAGGGGGAAATCTTCCTGGATTGCTTTTTTAAAATAGAAAGAAGTTTCCGCTCGGTCAGGTTTTTGGTAGACAAAAACAGCGGGTTCTTGGGGGAGAAAAGAAAGATTCTCTGTTTGAATAATCTGGTCACCTTTTTTTATTTGGAGCACCACTTCATAGATAATTCCTGGCGAGGGGCTTATTTGCAGATAATTTTTTCCAAGACCGTTGGCCGCTTTTTGCTCTTGTTTATTTAAATACCAGGAAAAATTGTAATCGTTTAAAGTTAGTTTTTGATCAGGCTGAGCGACAAAAATAATGCTGGCTCCCGGGATAATCAAAGCTTTTCCCGGAAAGTCGTCGGCCTCGCTTACCTGGTCTTGGCGAGACCAGGTAAGATCAAAAGTCTTAACGGTCTGGCCTTGGGCGAATGAAATAAGTCCCTGGTTTAAGGGCGAAGACAAACCGATGATTATAGTTATTAAATTGACTAAAATAATTTTTTTCATCCTAAATACCTAAGTTTTTTTCCCGACAAGTTCAATCGTTTGCTCCAGACTGGCCGGACCAAAAGATTGAACGGTCTTCTTCACCATTAAAGAAACAACGAAAGCTGTCCAGGCGGGCAAGGCGTCCAGAATGGGAATGAATTTTAATCCGGCTGTCGCTAAAAATCGTTTGGTTGGAAATTTGTGCAACCGGAACAAACACCAAAGCCAAAAGATGGCAACGATAAAAAAATTGGTGATTCTGTTAAGAACAATTCCGATGCCAAAAGCTAAATCCAAGGCTGCGTCCAAGGAGTCCTTCCCAATTGCCAAAAGAAGCATCATGCCCAACTCCGCGAAACCGGGGCCGGCGTTGGTGTCGTCTTCACTTTGTTGAGCCGGAACGGGAGTCTGTCCTCCCGCTTGCCCGGCGTTATTTTGCGGGTCTTCGTTCATTTCAATTCTTCTTTAGCTCTTTCTATTTCTAAAAGCTGGGCGGGGTCGGAGGTGATAATTTGGTCTTCGGTATAGGAAGCGATAATCTTAATGGCGGCGTGTTTTAGGCCGGCGAAAAAGATTCCCTCCCCCACGGTGCTTTCCAGCAACAGCATTTTTTCTTGGTCGGTCAAATTAAAAGTTTCTTGGATGATATCAATGGTAGCCGGCGATTGACGCAACAACAACTGAAGCGAGGAGTTGGTGACAATTGGTTTGCCATAGGGCGAGGCCATAAAGTCGGCGACGTCCTGGGTAATAGTAGAAAGTCCCAGGTAATATTTGCGGCAACGTTTGGCGATACTGTACATAAAAGAGCCGGCATCTTCATAGCGCATCATGGTCCAAGCCTCGTCTACCACTAAAATTCTTTTTTTAAGTTCCTGGCGAATAATGTTCCAAATATAGTGTAACACAATATACATCGCCGCCGGGCGCAAACCTTCCTCCATGTCTCTAATAGAGAAACAGACCATGTTGTTCTTCATCTCTACGTTTGTTTGTTGGTTGAAAAAATTTGAATAGGTACCTCGGGTATATTTTTCCAGTCTTATAGCCAGGTCTTGTCCGCCTTCCATATTTTGTAGAACAGTTTGCAGGTTGCCCAAAGTGGGAGGGGTTTTGGTAGAGACATCTGTTTCCGGATTAATATCCCGAGAGGCATATGTTTCGGTGATTGCCCTGTCTAAAATGGCGTCTTCTTGCGGCGTTAAACCTCCAAGCAGAATGCGCAACAGCCCAACCAAATCAGCAATATTAGATCTTAAAATATCGGCCGGTTTCTCGTCTTTTCCCGGGACTGGCAAATCAAAGGGGTTTAAGTGATGAGGCGAATTTAAAGAAATTTTTATATAAGTGCCACCCACCGTTTCGGTTAGATATTGATATTCGTTTTCTGGATCAATCACAATCACGTCTGTCCCCAGCATCAGTGAACGCAAAATCTCCAGCTTAACAGAGTAACTCTTACCGGCTCCGGACTTGGCGAAGATTACGGAGTTGGCGTTTTCCAAGCTGAAACGATCAAAAAGAATGAGACTGTTGTTGTGGCGATTAATGCCGTATAAAATCCCCTTATTGGAGGTTAAGTCGGCGGAAACAAAAGGAAAGGAGCTGGACAAGGGAGAGGTGTTTAGCGGGGTGCTGATACCCAGCCTATCCAGCTGCAGAGGCAAGGTGGAGGCAAAGCCCTGTTCTTGTTGAAAAGTCGCTGGCTTGCTGAAAATAATTTTTGTTTCCAACAAAGAGCGGATTTCATTTTCAACATCGTTTAAATCTTTTTCAGAATTGGCGACAAGAGTGATGTAAAAACCGAAGCGAAAAAGCTTCTCCACTCCTTGTTGAAGTAAGTCTCTCAAGTTCTCCATATCTTGGAGAGATGTCTCCAGCACCGGGTCGCGCACTTGCCCACCTGCGGCTTTTTCGCCCATTTGAGATTGCACCTGGGCGACTCTTTTTTTGAGTTGTTTTAGGGCGTAGGAGGTTTCGACCGGATATAAGTGCATGGAAACGCGCATTTCTTTGTCTAGGGAAATTATAGGTGAAAGCCAGTTGGCGCTTAAATAACGAGGAAAACTGTAGACAAAGAGGGTCCTGGCCATTCTCTCCCCCAGTTGAAGAGAATTGGGATTAATGCGCAAAGCCGGTGGAGCGATCATGTCTTTCACGCGCGAATAGCCCCTATCTTTAGGCAAGTCATTTAGAAAATTACCAGGCTGCTTCTTTTGAAAAAAATCAAACATATTTTTATTTTATCAAGCTTCGTTTTTTACCTTCTATTCTCGGTTTATGCCGAACCCTCAACCACCGGCCTTTCCTTGGCTTCGGGATTGTAGAGTCGATAGAACAGCTCAATTAACTCTTCGGTGTTCAGTGGCGCGGCGCGCAGACCAACAGCATTAAGTCCGGAAATGACGTAATCCACTCTTTGCCAAAGTTGGGTCTTTTGTTGCTGAAAGGTTTGTTTCGAAGTTTCGGGCGCTCCCTTTTCCTTAAAAAGGTCCAAAATTTTGTCTCCAAAATTTTGCACGGTTTGTTCAATAGCGGCGAAGGGAATAACCACGTAGAAACTTTTAGACATAATATTGGTCATATCGGCCAAGTTTTTTATAAAGTCAATATACTCGGCAATCTGGATCTTCATCAGTTCCGCTTTTTGCTCTTTAGATTTTTGTTGGAGCATTAAGATGTATTCGGTAATATCGTATTTCTTCGATTCAATCATAATTTCCAAGGGAAAATCCAAAGAATTGAGAAATTCTTGGTACCTGGTGATAATGGCTTGTTGTTCGTCAAGCGATTTCAAGGAAAAGTTAATGGAAGAAACCATCAAAACAGCCCTTAAGCTTTTGTCTTTAAGAACGGCCACCCCCTCTTGGATGTCTTC
The DNA here is from genome assembly GCA_021815315.1 of bacterium. GTDB lineage: Bacteria > Patescibacteriota > Minisyncoccia > Portnoybacterales > JAKAHB01 > JAKAHB01. The sequence goes on from JAKAHB010000001.1 coordinate 28,911, forward strand.
AATTTCTATTTTCTGTTGGATACTGGTTGGATCATCCATTTTTTTCTTTCCAAATATAAGTTCTTGGCTTTAGCAGATAATTAATCATCGAGCCTAAAAAATTAGCGAAAGGGCGACCGTTTATTTTCAAAAAAGCCAAAGAAAAAGATAGCGTTAAAACGGGAATGGCCACGATTAAAAATAGCCAAAGTTTTAAAATGTACCAGAGCAAGAAAACCAATCCAGCCCCGCCGGCCAAGTAAAGAAATTGCTTCAGGGTTAGCGGGCCGATAATCTTGTCTTCTATCTCTATAAATTGGGGAACGGAAAATTGCATAAATGAAACTGAAGTGTTGAAAAAGCCTATTTCCCAACTTTTGGCTTAGTGGTTGTCTCTCAAATCAACCACATTGGCCGGGTTGGAAAAGCCCTCGTCCATTGAAAGCGGCTTTCTCTGGGGCGCTTCTATTTTGAACTTATTTTTTAAATCTTTGGGGTCAACCGGTTGGCGGTATTTGTCGGCCAATAATGCTTCGGGAGCGTTTGGGGGCGGGGCGAGACTCGTCAGCTGTTGGGACGCGGCAACGCCCGATTCAGGGGCAAGGAACGGTTGCTTATCTTCAGCCTGCAAGATTTCTTCGGCGGCTTCTTCGTCAAGGTCTAGGGTAAAAGTCAAGACGGTGTCGTATAGTTTAAAAATATTTTCTAAGACCTTTCGCTCCTCTTCGTTCAAATTCCGAGCCGACTGACTTTGATTAAGAAAATTGATAATACTAAGGTCGTCTCGGCCCATGAAATCTTCAAATTGGTTATAGAGGGCCAACCACTCACTGACTCTTTTTTCTCCCAGTTTTTCCGTGTTTGATTCCACGGCCTTTAACATTCTACGGCGCAACTCATCTCGACCGGCATAAGGAAGGAAAAAAAGCTTGGCGACTATTTTGCCTTGAATAGCCACTCCTTGTTTTAGGGCCAAAAGCAAGGCAGTTCTTAAAAGTTCAACGGCATCTTCTTCAGCTAGGCGGACAAAGGCTGTCCAAAGCAAAGAAATTTGCAGCGGACGATAATTTTCGTAAGCGCCCCCGTCTTTGTTTGTTTCCAATAGTTTGGCTAACGCGAGTCGCATTTGTTCGGACATTTCAAAAGCCCGATCCTCTTCGGAAAACCGCGCGATTTCTTCAACCAGGTTTTTTACTTTGTCAAAAACCTGCGGGCTGGCCAATTGTTCGGCTGTTAATTGATCAATAGTTGGCATAGTTTGGTGTTTCTAAATGGATTAAGTCGTGGTCCCGCCGCCGGCTGCCCCGCCACTCTTTTGGGCGGTGGGCGGTTTGGCCATTTTCTCTAAAACAGCTAATTCTTTTCCCTCAATTTTGTTGGACTCTCGCAGTTGCCGGGTCAGCTTGCCAATTTCTTCCACAAACCGCGGCGACATATTATTGGCGGTAACAAAATTTTGATGAGCTTGAGAATTAGCGATTTGAGTCAAAATTTCTTTGCCCGAACCGGTTAAAGAATATTGACCACCCTTGCCTTGAGCGGCAAGTTGGTCAATAGAAAGCTTGTTGATAGCCTCTTTCGGTTTTTGAGCGGCGAACTTATTAACAGCGGCTTCTTGCTGCTTAGCGGAGTCTGGATTAACGACGAACGCCTTTCTCCTGGCGTCATAGGCGGTAGAACCGGCAAACTGGTATTCCCCGTTGTTAACCGCGGCAATTTGCAGATCGCGAAGAGTCTGGCCCGAATACCTCTCGCCGGCCTTGTCGCTCCGGAGCCTGACGTCAATCGCTTTCATTAGCGCCTGCGGCGAGGTGTTCTCGGCGCCCAAAGAATCTTTAAGTTTGGTATAGGACTTGGTTTCCATCAAGTGGCGGATAGCAGCTTCTTTTTGGGTGGCGGTGGACTTCGCATTTTTCAAAATATTTTCGCTGTGATCCGGGTCGCCGATTTTCTTTAGAGTCTCCATTTCTTTGGCTACGTCCGTTTGACGCCTTCTTTCTGTTTCGGTCAAGGCGCCGGCTTGCTCGGCTCTCTTACGAGCCCTGGCGCTGGAATCAAGCATCTCAAACTTTTTCTGCATCGCGCCTTCGCCTCCTTTCTTGATTGCTTCCTGGGTTCGCGCTAATCTGCCCGCCCCGATTGTTTCCGGCCTGAACATGGAACCACCCATGCGGACTAGTTTGTTGTCGGACTGTAACATCTTATTCCCGGCAAGCTGGCGTCGTTCGTCAAGACGCTTTCTGGCAAAACCGAGAGTCGCGTTATAGGCGCCCTTGCCGACAAATTCCAGCTTACTTCCAACCACCACGGCCATAAAAAGCAGACCGATAATGGCGATGTAGGACATTAAGATGCTGGGAACGAGAAAGTCGCTGATATATTGGGATAATCCGGTTAATGACTGATTACTGGTTACTCCGATTTTATCCGTGTTTCTGGCGACGCGGAGAGCCAAGAAGACAAAGAAAGTGGCGGCTGGAGCGGTAAAAGTCCATTTCAAAAAAGCGGTTCGCCACTTGGTTGTGAGGCCAGCTCCGCCGGGGACAAGATAAAAAACCCAAGCCAGTGGCGCCAGTATTAAAACAATCCAAAGAATAATAACCCGGACCACAAAAATTAGGAATAAAAAAAGAAAGACAACAAAAGCGATAGAAGTAACAATAATAGAAAAAAACTTATTTACTATAAGTCTTAGCGGAGGGCCAACAACGCCCCAGCTATTAGCGGCTTGAGCGATTTTAAAATCCTCTACGAACTTGGCCCACCAGCTTTTGCCGGAGTCCCGATTGGATAGATCGGTCTTTTCAACAGTTTGCAGTTGCAGTCCTTTCATGAGATCCTCGGAAATTGATTTTCCGGGAGTGACGGCGTTATTTAGAAAATAGCTGGAAATTACTTGGGAGAAATCTATAATGGCGCCGCAAATAAAAAGACTAAAGTTGATTGAAAGAGCGACAACAATCAATTTGGGGAGCATCTTTTTGGCATTATAGGCTCCGATATTGAGAATAGTGGAAAAAGCCATAATCAAAAGAGCGAGGGCAAAGATAAAATTAACAACGCTACGCGTTATTTGCCAGCCTACGATAACGACATCCGCTTTGGCGATATTATCAAAAAAAAGTGCCCAATCGGCCAGTTTGGCGGCCATAAAAACCAAAAAATCAACAATCCCCCCAACGATAACCAGGAGGCCATAAACAACAAACCCGACAACAGAGGTTGGAACATTTGAAGTGTTCGAGGCTTTTTGTTCTGCTACAGATGTTCCCGTGGTCGTATCGCCGGATGCCGGAGGGTCAGCTGCTTGGGAAAAATCAATCCGAGAAGCAAAAACAAAGAATGAAGAACAAACAACCAAAAAAGCCGTCAGCCCCACGATCATTTTTCTTTTTTTATTCGATTTGGCCATCAACCTTTTTATTTAGAAGTGGTGTAGTAGTTGTTGTTGGTAATTTCCTCTTTGGGGTAATCGCTGGCGAAACAACGATTGTATTGATCTTGCAATTTGGCATTGTCGCTATTGGCTTCGCTAATCCACGCATCAATCATTGCCTGGCTAATCCCGATAGAGGCCAAAATTTCGTTGGAAATTTCTTTTTTATTACTCATGACGTTAGAGCTTAGATTGGTTGTTTGAGAATCAACGTCCTCGGCCAGTTTAGTCAAGGCCGATTTGGTCGCCTCGCCCGTTTCTTCCGAGACATCATCCGTGTAATCCTTGTTAAGAGCAGCAAAGTCTTTGACCTTGCTGATGATATCCTCTTTGGTGGCGGCCAGCTGTTCAAGTTTGGCGTTGATTTCGTCATCGGTGGAAGCGTCCAAAGCGGCCAGATCGTTTAGATAGTTTTCTACGGACTGGCTATAGTTATAAGTCGTTGTTTCGGTCGTAGCAATCTTGCCTAAACGAGAATCAGTATTTTCATAGTTGTAGGTTCCCAAGAGTTCCAGGTAATGGTTGACCTCGTCAATCTTGGTGCTGATGGTATCGGCGGGAGGGTTTGGCGAGTCACAACCATCTCCTTTGCCCTTAATTTGTTCGGCCAGTCGTTTGTTGTCTTCCAGTCTATTTTTCAACGATTCCAAGGAATTGTTGTTGGTGGCAACTCCTTGACTGCCAATGCCAGTGATGGCCGACTTGAAGCTAGCCAGGCTAGCCAGCAGCTTATTAGCCGCGGTCACCTCTAGACCCAAATTTCGTTGTCCGGCCGTGAGACTGCTGGAAGAAACATAAAAAGAAGAGAGGGTTGTTTTTGGGAGGCTACTGACGGAAGGCTCACTGATCTGGGTTTTCTTTAGAGTCGCCATCGTTTCTTTTGTCAACCGCCAGATTAAAGCGTCGCCAATGGCGGTTAAGTACGGGCTCATATCAACCTTTGATTTAAACAGGGAGATCTCCATGTTTTTACGGTCAAAATCGGCGGTTAAAGCTTTGCCGGTCATATTCAAAAGGATGCTTCCTGGAGTAATGACGTTGCCCTTGTCGCTAGCGCTACACATACCAGAACTGATTTTATCGTCGGTGCATTCAAGAGGCTTGAATCCTCCGCTGACTTGGGTTTTAAGCCTTTGCGCCTCGGCTGTTTGGTTTTTGATCGCGTTCAGCTCGTCATAGGTGGCCAGATAAGCACCGTGAATGGTGTTTTGCGGTTGTTCGGCCATGCGGATCCAGGCATCCCAGCCTCCCTTGGAAAAATCGTTGAAAAAACTGGTCAAATTAGCGCCGATATCCGAAATAGAACAGCGCGCTTTTTGGGAAAAAGGGCTGGTTTTAAAAGCCAACTGCAGAAATGGCCTAAAGGGTTCGCAAAGAAAGCCTAGGCCCAAGTATTTATCCAAAAAATCTCCGGCGGCCTGGTCAACAGCGTCGGTTATGTAAGAACTGAAATCGGTAATAAACTTTGGGCCGCCACCTGATTCTCCCTTGATATATTTAATCATGTCATCGGTGATTTTGTTCATTAGGCGCTCCCCGATTTTCCCCATCAGATAGTTAAGGGCGTTAGAAAGCATTTTATTGTTTTGCGACCAGAGACTGTAAGCCGCGGTAACCCCCTGAAGATTTGTGGAAACAAAACTGTTGGCCGAGGTTAAAGTTTGCTGCGCCGCCGCCCAAAGCTGGGTTGGTTCTGTCGCTCCTCCGGTTGCCGCTCCGCCACCTCCAGCCTTGACCGGATCGACAAAAATGACGATTTGCAGGGGTGACAAAATAAGCGCCAGAGAAGTGACGGCAGCGACTATTTTTTGATAAAGCTTTTTGTTCATGAGTAAGGCTTAGAAGGTCGCGCTGACCAAGGCTAGCTGGTTATAAGCTGCAAGAATCATTTCTTGTCCCATTTCTATTTCTTTTAGGGCAATAGCCGATTTGGCCGGGTCGGTGCTTGCGTCTTGCAAGGCTCCATAGCCCTTGCCCAGAGTATAAAAACTTTCAAGACCGGCAAGGTGGATTTGAAGCAAGGTGGAGGGAACCTTGATTTCTTTGCCCCGTTTATAGGCGTCCAACCAGTTTTGCGACAACTGCGAAGCATAAAAAGGCTGATTCTGTTGGACGGCCAGCAGAATCACCTGCTCGTCTGTCAGGTCTATTTTGTTTTTTGGGCTGGAGAAAACCTTGGAAAAATCCTCAATATATTGATGCAAAGATTCTTTACTGTTGTCCTGGCTGACGGGGAGGTCTTCGGACTTAATTTTTGGAGGCATAAAATCCATTAAGATCAGGAGCAGATGTTTTCTGGTGGCGTCGGTCAAAAAGTCCTTCCCGGTGCTGTTTTGAATGGAGTCCACCAACTGCGTGGGGTCGGCTGGAGCGTTGGGATTAAGAGAAATTTGGGCAGCATTATCAACAATTGCCTCGGTCAGATTTTTTGGTTCTTGCAGTTTCTCGCCGATGGCCTTATTCATTTTGATATCCGCCACTTTGTCGTTGGGCCCCTTAACAAGCGGGTCGTGGCCGGAAGCTACCTCTTCGCCGTCTTTAAAACCGTCGCCGTCGGTGTCGGGGTTATGAGGGTCCGTGCCGATGAGCTCTTCTTCCCAATCGGGCAGACCGTCGTGATCGGAATCCAAGGTTTTACTCTGGAGAGCGGGGTCGCTTTTGGTCGTATCAAAAGCGTCTTTTTGTTGGCTGGCGCGGGTAACGAAAGTCAGAAAAACAAAAACCCCCACCAGCAAAATAGCTCCGGCAATAATTTTTGGACGCTTTAGGAATTGTCCAATTTTTTGTTTCATTTCCTGCTTTATTTTACCATAAATCATGATTAGCGACAAAGCGGTTTGGCTCGGGACTGTGGAATACTAACAAGACAACAAAAAAGAAAAGAAAAAACCAGCGTCAACCAAAAAACGGAGGAAAGAAAGACTTGTTTTGAGGCTGCCGCCCGCCTTTTCTCTTGAGAAAACAACACCCCCGGGCAATCAAAAGCAAGACACAAACCAAGGGGACAAAGTCGCCCGTCAAAGAGTACAGACTTTTGTTTTTTATCATGCGAGCTTCCGCTCGCAGGTAGGTTGTTTTCAGATCAGTGCTTTTTTGAACGATACTCCCGCGATTATCCAAAATAAAAGATGAGCCGAAATTGGTTGTCTGGATAAAATAGCGGTTATTCTCGGCGGCACGAATTTGAGCCATGGCCAAGGTTTGAGCTTCCAGGACGGGAGAACCCTTAAAAATACTATGGCTAGCCAAATTAAAAAGCACTGTCGCTCCCCTGGCGGTGGCTTGCTGGTAGATTGAAGGAGCCATAACGGCGGAACAAAGCTCGCCTCCCAAGTTAATGTTTTGCCAAGAAGCTATTTTTAGGGCGGGCCCCGAAAAGTATTGACGCGAAGAATCAAAATTGCCGATAAAATCTTTTTGTCCAAAAAGAACAGCCGTTAATTTTACCAAATAAGGCAAATATTCTCCTCCGGGCATAAGAAAAATCTTTGGTGATTGCGCCAGTATTTTTTGCTGGGAGAGATCATAAAAACTAATAAGGTCTAAAGCATTTTTTTCGGTTTGAGTTCTTGAAGAGTCAACAAGCAGAACGTTCTTATCGGCAAAGTTTTTTTGCAGGACAATCTTTGCCGCGAGCGGATAGTTGCGCAAAAAACGGCTATCTTCGGGCATAAAAATTGCGGCTTGTTGAAAATTTTCTTGAGCAATCTTTTCCAGCAAGAGAGATTGCTGCACAAAGTTGGCCGTACTGGACTCGGGAGTCTCTCGGAGAGAAGAAGGAATTTTTGTTTGAAGGGCAAAAACCGTTTGGCCCCAGCCGTTATTTTGGGCAAACAAGTAAGGAGCGGTGTTTATGGCCAGAAGCGACAAAAAGACCGCCAGAAAAAGATAAGTTTTGTTTTTTTTAAAATTTCTTTGTAGAAGAAAAAAAAGAGCGCAATTGATAAAAATTATAAAAAAATCAAGCAAATAAATGCCGCCAATACTTGACAGAAAACGCCACTTGGGGAAGGCCGCTAAAGCGTAAGCGGGGCTGATAAACGTCCAATAGCCTCCAACTGCGGCTTCTTTCCCCGCCCACAGCAAAGCTGGTCCCCAACTTCTTAAATATTCGGTCACGGTGAAAAGCGGAACCAGCCAGAAAAAGGCAAGGTTGTTCTGAAAGAAAAACCTCTTGGCTCCATAAGTAAAAAGTCCCCAAAAAACAGCTAGACTGAAAACGGTTACCGCCCAGACGGCAAAAATTAAAAACCGGCCGAGCAAAAGGCCGTCAATCCCGGCCCAGTCAAGCGGGACCGCGGTAAAGAACCAACGCAACCCCCAACCAAAATAAATTATTCCCGAGATTGTCCCCAGCCAGAAGCTGTTTTTGGGAGCGGGACTTTTTTTTAGGGCGCTGAAGAGAGGAAGAAAAGCGAATAAAATTAACCAGCCAAGAGAAGAAGGAGGGAAAGTAACGGCCAGAAGAAGGCCGGAAGCAATGGCCAAAAAATAATGTAAATTTTTTGAAAAAAGTTTTTTCAACTCCTAATTTTAAATTGTTGCAAGGGTAGCTATTTTCTCCTCCCGCTAATCCAGAAAATTTCTAACCAGACAAACCCACTGCTCCAGGTTCAATTCTTGCGCTCGATTTAATTTGTTCAACTCGCATTGAGCCAGCCAGGACTCTGTCTGTATTTTATCAAGCTTTAAAATATTAACAAAATTGTTGAATAAAGTTTTACGCCGAGAAGCAAACCCGGCTTTTAAAATCTTAAAAAATAACGGTTCGTCGGCGAAAGCCGGTTGTTGGGGCGAGATTTTTATCACAGCAGAATCAACCTTGGGTTGGGGTTGAAATTTTTCTTTGGGCACGGACAACAAAATTTGCGGTTGGCCGTAAAACCGCACAGACATGCCCAACAGATTGCCTTGCGGCGGCAGGGCGATAATCCTTTGGGCCACTTCTTTCTGAACCATTAAAATAATTTGTCTGGGTTGGGGTTTGTTCTCTAGCAGTAATCTAATAAAACGACTGGTCAAATAGTACGGGATATTGGCAACAACGAAAAAAGACTCTAGGGCGGCGGTTAATTGGGGCAACGCCTTTAGAATGTCCCCTCTTTCCAGTTGCAACCGGGGGTTTCCTTTGAATTTTTCTTGCAAAAGAGTAAACAGCTGGGGGTCTTTTTCAATTGCTATAATTTCGGCCCCACTGGCTAACAACTTTTCAGTCAAGACTCCTTTGCCCGGGCCAACTTCCAGCACTACATCTTGGTTGCTTAAATTAGCCGCGGCCACCATGCGGGTGGCAACGGTTTTATCTTTCAAAAAATTTTGACCAAGCAGTTTGTTGGGCATAGTCATTTAAAATTGTTGTCAGTCGTACTCAATCTCTTCCACCTCGTCTTCCCAATCTTCGCCAATCATCCAGGCGCTTTTTATTTTTTTACTCTGTTTTTTTTCAACCAGCTCTTGGGGAATTTCTTTAAGAAAGCGGGAAGGAGGATTTACCTGAATTACGCCATAGAGGTTTCGCTGTCTGGCGTGGAGCAAAAAAAGATGTTTTTTGGCTCGGGTAATGCCGACATAACAGAGGCGGCGCTCTTCTTCCAGCTGGCCGTTTTCTCCCAAGCTTCTTTGGTGAGGGAAAATGCCCTCTTCGCAGCCGATAATAAAAACCGCGGGAAATTCCAACCCCTTGGCGCAATGAAGGGTCATCAGATTCACTTGGTCTTTTTGTGTCTCAATCCCGTCTTGGTCGGTTAATAAAGAAACCTCCTCCAAAAACAGTTCCAGCCCGCGAGGCGGAATTTCCTCGTCATATTTTTTGGTCACGGTTAAAAGTTCTTGAATATTTTCAAAACGATTGATTCCCTCTTCGGTGCCATCCAGCAAATAGTTTTTAAGGCCAGCCAGTTCCACTATTTTTTTAACTAAAAAACTTAATTTTTGTCGGGAGGCCGTGGCACGCAATTCATCAGTCAATTCTTTGAAGTTTTTTAAAGCCGGTAACGGCAAATCCAAATCCCAAGCCCTGGAAGCCAATTTTTCAATCGTTTTTTGGCCGATTCCGCGGGGCGGCGTGTTTATAATTCTCTCCAGGCTGATTTGGTCATTGGAATTTTGAAGAAATTTCAAATAGGCCAGCAGATCTTTGATTTCTTTTCGCTCATAGAACTTAAAACCGCCAATGATTTTGTAGGGAAGGCCGACGCGCAGGAAAGACTCTTCAATGCTTCTTGATTGGGCGTTGGTGCGATAAAGCACCACAAAATCTTTCAGTTTTAATTTTTCTTTTTCTCGCAAGAAGCTTATCATCTGGACAACGAAATCGCCCTCTTCCCGCTCGCTGGCCGCCTCAAAAATTGTCAGGAGCTCATTTTCTTTGTTGTCTGTCCAAAGTTTCTTATCTTTTTTTTGCCGCGCGCCTTGGATAATGTGATAAGCGGCATCTAGGATGGTTTGAGTGGAACGATAGTTTTGTTCCAGCAAGATTATTTTGGCTTCGGGATAATCATTCTCAAAGTTTAGAATATTGCGAAAATCGGCGCCGCGCCAACTATAGACAGATTGCGCTTCATCGCCGATCACAAACAGGTTTTTGTACTTGCGAGCCAGCAGATTGATCAAGGTGTATTGGGCGTGGTTGGTATCTTGGTATTCATCCACCAAGAGATAGCGGTAGCGATTTTGATACTTGGCCAAAATTGCTGGATAATCCTGTAGGATTTTAACCATGAGCAAAATAAGATCGTCAAAATCAAGAGCGTTTGTTTCTTTGAGCCGTTTTTGATAGAGGGTATAGATTTTGCTGATTGTCTCCGGAAAATAGTCAAGGGCCGAAAGCCGGTATAGCTCTTCGTCAACCAGCTCGTTTTTTGCTCGAGAAATTATTTCTTTGACCAAATTAAGTTTGAACTGTTCTTCTGCAATTTGTAATTCTTTCATCACTTTCTTTAACAAACCACGAGAATCGTCGGCGTCGTAGATGGTAAAATTTCCCGCGTAACCGAGAACTTTAATTTCACCGCGCAGCCAGCGCGCGCAAATAGAATGGAAAGTTCCGATCAGGGGCAATTCCGAAGTTTCCGCGCTAATCAGCTGGCGGATTCTTATGCGCATTTCTTCGGCGGCTTTATTGGTGAAAGTCACCGCCATAATGTCCCGCGGACCGACTCCCTTCTCCAACAGGCGGGCAACTCGATGGGTCAACACTTTGGTTTTACCCGAGCCAGGGCCGGCCAAAATCAAAACAGGGCCATTCAGGGTGGTAACGGCCTCTTTTTGCTTTGAGTTTAGTCCTTCAAGAAGCTTTTCAGACATAGAAGCTATCCTCCAGTATAGGCTTAAAGCGGCTATTAGCCAAGGGTTGATTTCAAGCGATGAAAACGGGGAAAAGCACCCCGCTGGAAGCCGTTTTTCGGATAGACATTTGTTCACTAGAGGCTTGACATTAGCCGCCACCAAAGGTAGAATAAACGAGTAAGATCACTCATCAATATTTGTGAGTACAACCTCAAAAAATTTCTGGCGCAAGGCCAAAAAATTTGCCGGAAGTTTAATATATAAAGTCGCCGATACCCTGCGCGGATTCCTAAATAACAGGAAGTGGATTTTGGGAATAGTAGCAGCGGTTTTGTTTTTTCTCTGCTTTTCGGACTGGTCCGGCGGTCTTTTCGGGCAACGGGACGTTGTTTCTCCTTTGGCGTTTCTTGAGGGGGTGATAAATCCAAAGGGCGGAGAAAGTGTCCAGGGTTCAATCGCGACTAACAAAAATGCGATTCTGGCCACAACCGGGCCGGTGCTCTCCCAGGGAGGTCCTCTTTCCAGCGGGCAATTAGTTGATCCCTCAGCCGGTGAAGGTGAAAATCAACCTCTCTGTCTGGTCCAAGACAACAGTTTTTTGGCGGTTACCGCTCCCGACCCCAACTGTTTCCCCAGCGGGGATAATCGTGAAGTTAAAACCTATACGGTTAAATCCGGAGATACCTTGGAAGGAATTGCGATTTCCCACAACATAAACTCGGACACTTTGGTTTGGGCTAACGGATTAAGTAGTGATTCGGTTATAAAACCCGGGCAAGTTTTAACCGTTCTGCCAATTAATGGCGTGCGCGTCAAGATAAATTCCGGTGATAACATTGAAGCGGTGGCTAAAAAATATTCGGCGGATGTGAAGGAAATCATCACCTACAACTCTTTGCCGGCTGACGGTACCCTGCCGGCTGGTAGCTATATAATTTTGCCCGGAGGTGAAATAGCTGCTCCCCCTGTCCCTGTTGCTCCGCCAAAGAAAAACGTTTACACGGCTCCTAAATTTGCCCAAAACCAAACTTCTGCCGGTTGGTTGATAATGCCGGCTTCGGGAATAAACTGGGGAAGACTGCATGGAAATGGCGGCGTGGATATCGCCAGCCAGTGCGGAACTCCAATTTACGCGGCGGCGGCGGGAGAAATTTCTTTGGCCGATGGCGTCGGTTGGAATGGCGGCTACGGAAAATATATAAGAATCAAACACGGGAGCGGCTTGGAAACCCTGTATGGCCATTTATCAGTTATTTCTGTTGAGGTCGGGCAAGGCGTTGCCCAGGGACAACTAATCGGCTACATGGGGACAACCGGCAGATCAACTGGCTGTCATGTCCACTTTGAAGTTCACGGGGCCAGAAACCCCTTTGTTTGGCAGTAAAAACAATGAAAATAACCCCCAACCGGGGGTTATTTTCATTAGGTAAGCTTTCTAGCGCCAAGACAAAACTAGGCAGACTCTTCTTTGGGCCGATACTGCAGGGCTTCGGCGATATGGGCGGCTTGGATTATCTCCGCCTGGCCCAGATCGGCAATCGTGCGGCCAATTTTTAAAACGCGGTGATACGAGCGAGCCGACAAATGCAAACTGTCAACGGCAGTCTTTAGTAACTCGTGAGCTCTACTCTCCAGCTGGCAATACTGCTTCATTTGCAAGATATTCATTTGGCTGTTGGTTTGAATTTGGTTGTTAGCGAATCGTTGTCGCTGGCGTCCTCGAGCCGCTAACACTCTTTGCAAAACCGTTTTGCTATTCTCCGCTATTTTTTCGGCCGCCAGTTTGTCGTATTTAATCAGGGGCACTTCCAAGTGCAAGTCAATTCGGTCAAGTAGTGGCCCCGAAATCTTCCGCTGGTATTTAGTCACTTGTCCGGGGGTGCAAACACAATCTTTGTGCGGGTTGGTTAAGTGCCCGCAAGGACAGGGATTCATGGCGGCCACCAACATAAAATCGGCTGGGAACTCAATCGTTCCGGCGGCTCGAGAAACTGTGATAACCCCGTCTTCCAGCGGTTGTCGCAAGGCCTCTAAAACATCGCGGTGGAATTCCGGAAGTTCATCCAGAAACAAAACTCCTCGGTGAGATAAAGTAATTTCTCCGGGTTTGGGATGATTGCCTCCGCCAACCAGCGCCACGGCCGAAGCGGTGTGATGCGGATGGCGGAAGGGACGCTTTATAACAAGAGGCCTTTCCGGTTTTAGCTGTCCGGAAATACTAAAAATTTTAGAGACTTCCAGAGACTCGTTAAAAGTCAGCGGCGGTAAGATGTTGGCTAGAGCTTTGGCCAACAAGGTTTTTCCCGAACCGGGTGGGCCGCTCATCAAAACGTTGTGACCTCCACTGGCGGCGATTTCAAGGGCTCTTTTGGCTTGTTCTTGGCCGCGGATATAAGCCAAATCATAAACTTCGCTGCCTTGTTGGTTGTCGGTAAGGGCATTAAAGTTAATTGGTTCTTGCGCGGTTAAAAGACTGGCGCCCTTGAGATGTCCAATCGCTTCTCCTAGGGTCCGCAAGCCAAAGACTTGCAGGTTGCCCGCGATCGCGGCTTCCGGGGCGTTGGCTTGCGGGAGATAGAGTTCGTCAAAACCAAGCTGTTTGGCCATCAAGGCTATAGGCAGGGCGCCATTAACCGGGCGCAAGTTTCCCTCCAATGAAAGTTCGCCAATAAAAAGTTTTTTTTCCAAAAATTCAAAAGGAAGCTGCTTGGAAGCCGTCAAGAAAGCCAGAGCGATAGGCAGGTCAAAAATCGGCCCCTCTTTTTTGATGTCGGCTGGAGCTAAATTAACTACAATCCGTCGGTGCGTGTGGTGCGGCGGTGAATAACCGGAATTGCGAACCGCGGAGTTAACCCTCTCTTTGGATTCGTTCACCGCGGCGTCCGGCAAACCAACAATCTGGAAAGAATGCAACTGGCCGGGGATAGTGTCTACTTCCACCTCAATAGGTTGAGCCTCCAAGCCGATAATGGCGGCCGAGAATGTCTTTGAGGGCATGAAAAATTTTTAATTTTATAATTTTTTTAAATAATACTCTAAATGCCAAATTTTAAAACTACGCGCTGCACGTCTTTGATATTTTAGCGAAAATAAGAGTTAGCTCGTGGGCTTCTCTCCACAGTTTCTTGCAAACGTCTTTTTCTTCTTCTCTTGCTTTGGCAATCATTCTTAACCAATGCTTTGTTTCGTTTACTTCTTTCTGGCAGATACGTATTTTGTTTTTAAAATCCTTTTTCGAGCTTGCCTGGTTTGCCTCCATATAATTGGCTCCAACGCTTGTCCCAGACCTTATTATCTGACCGATTAGGGGTCTAACAATTTCATTTTTGGGTAAGGATTTTGCAAAATTTATAATTTATTCACCAAATCTAGCAGTTCTCTCTTCTAGATCGTAGTTCGTGTTTTTAAAATTACAAATTTAGATTTATTTTAAAATTACAAAAATTAAAAATTTATTTTACAAGTGCTTATTGTCGATGTTTTTAATTTCATTCCGGTTTCTTGTTCAGGCTTCCAGCGGCAACGCAACCACAAACTCACTCCCCCTTCCTTCCCCGTCTGAATAGGCGGTAATCTTGCCCTGGTGTTCTTCAAGAATAATGCGAGCGACATAAAGACCCAGCCCCGTACCATCTGTCCAGACGCGCGGCGAACGCTCACCGCGAGAGAATTTTTGAAAGAGTCGGGAAAGTCCATCCAGAGAAATCCCTATGCCGGTGTCAGCCACTTTTAAAATGGCCGATTGGCTTTCTTCTATTAGGCTTACGGTTATGCTTCCCTTCTCGGTGTATTTAATGGCGTTATCAATTAAATTCATTACTACTTGTCGCAATTTGTTTTCGTCGGCTCTTACCAAGAGATCTCGCGGGGTGATTTCAAGATTAAGCGCCAGTTCTTTTTTCTTGGCCTGTTGTTCCAGTTCTTCGGCGACGCTTTTAACCATAGTGGTAAGGTTGACTCGATCCTGCCATTCATATTTCATGCGCCCTTGTTCAATCCGAGAAATGGTTAAGAGGTCGTCAACCAAAGCCATTAGTCGAGTGGAGCTTTGCATGATTTTATCCACCTTGTCTTTGATTTCCGGAGAAGTCGGGCCATAGTCGCCTTCAAGAATCATGGAAGAAAATCCGCGAATAGCGGTTAAGGGAGTGCGCAGTTGATGGGAGGCGATGGAGATAAATTCCGACTTGGCCTGGTCAAGCCTTTGTAATTTCTCGTTGACCGCTCGCAATTCCAAAGTCAGTTTCTCCAGGCGCTCTTTGGACTCTACCTCTTTGATAACGCTACGAACCAGTAAGAAGCTGAAAATGGCGATAAGGATGAAAATGAAAGAACTAAGCGCCCACTGGCTCGGAGTTTTTGAAACGAAAATATTAAACAAAAAAACGAGAGAAATCGCTCCGGCAAAGAATTCGGTGGTTATAACCTTGGTGTTAAAGAGATTATGTTTTAGAACCGGATAGCTCATAAAAAAGATATAGAGGATGACAAAATAGTTGCCGAAGGGGTAAGAATTGAATAATTGCGGAAAAAAGTTAGTTGCTCCGGCGCTAAAACCAAAGACCAAAGAAAGAAGAACATATTTTATTTGTTGCTTGGCTACTCCCGTTTCTTCCCGGTAACGCTTAAATAGAAGGGTGGCCGAGTAGCCAAGATAAAAAACAAAAATTAGCGGAAAAAGATAATAAAGCGGACCGGGATCAACCCAATGAAACCCGAACTTGAAAGTCATGCCCTGCTTAAAAAGGCGAGTAAAACTTAGGGCAAATAGCAATATTCCGGCAAAGAAAGCCGACAGCCTGGCCAACCCCTTTTCTTTTTCTAGGTTTAAAAAATTAAGAGTAAAATTAAAATATAAAACAGGGATGAAAACGCCGGCCGCATCCAAAAAATATTGCCACAACAAAGCATTTTTTTCGCTCAAACTGTTAGTAACGCCCCAAAGGCCCAGCCCCCAAAGGGCGATAACGACAGACACCAAAAACCAAGAATGATTGAGTTTTGATTTTCTGTTGTCGGCATAGATTATCAAACCCAGACCCAAGCTGGCGAAGAAGATAATTATGCTGGAAACAGAAAAGAGGTTCATAAAAGGTCTTTGAAATGAAGGACGGGCCAACTTCTTTTTTGAGCTTCCCGCAAAAGTTTTTTACCGGGGTTTACGACAAAAGGGTGCGCTACACTTTGCAACATGTCCAGATCGGAGAAATGGTCGGCATAGGCCCAAGCCGACTTAAGGGAAAACCCTTTTTCATTCGCGAATTCATGAAGGGAGCTAGTTTTGTTCTTGCCATAAACAATTTTGCTAATCTTTCCGGTAAACTTACCGTTCGCAACTTCCAGGTGAGGAGTTTTATACTCGGTAATCTCAAGGAATCTAGCAATTTCTTTTACCAAGACATCCGGCACGCTGGAAACAATCAGCAATTTTCGTCCTTTGGCTCGGTGTTCGTTTATCAGGGCGACCAAGTCTGAAAAAATAATTTTTTTTAGAACCGTCTCAAAAAAATCAGCCGCCAATTTTTGGACTTCTTCGCTCCCCCTGCCTTTTAAGAACCCATAGGCAAACTCCATCATTGCTTCCGGGTTTTTAGCCAGATTAAGTTTGTAGAGGACAAACCAAAGAGACAGTTTGAGATAGAATCCCAGAGTGATAAATTTTTTTTGCAGAAGATACTTCAAAAAGAGCTGCTGGCTGTAGCCGTTAATAAGAGTGTTGTCCAGGTCTATAACCACAAGTTCATTCATTTTATTTGTTATTTAATGAAGTTCGGACAAAGTGTTTTTATCGGCGAAAGGATATTCTTGGCCGATTAGTTCGGCGATTTTGACCATCACATAATCGGTAATCCGACGATAGTCTTCTTCGGTTGTGTCCAGCTCGTTGTATTGGTCGAGATAGATTGGTTCTCCGATTTTTATCCCAATCCTCTTTGCCAGTTTGGGCTGGTGTTGCCCGGGCGGCCAAACTTCGTAAGCGTTTATAATCCCGACCGGTAAAATCGGCGCCCGGCTTTTGACGGCGAATTTAGCTATCCCAGTGAAGGATTTTTGCAGTTTACCCGATCGACTTCTTGTTCCTTCGGGAAAAATGCCGAAAGCGCGGCCCTGTTTTAGGACGGATAGGGCTTGACTGTGCACCTCGGCCTTGTTGGGATTATCGCGATCAACCCGTATTTGCCCGGTCATTTTCATTAAAAGTCGCCACAGCGGTTTTTGAAAAAATACTTCGGCGGCCAGGTAATGTACCGGGCGGCCAGCAATGGAAGAAAAACAAAGAAAATCCAGATAACTCTCGTGGTTGGAAGCGATAATTACCGGACCGGTTTTGGGAATTCTTTGCTTCCCCGAAACAGATTTTATAAAGATAGCTTTGATTAACGGGACCAAGGTTATCCTCAGTAGCCGATACCCCCACTTAGAAGTAAAAGTTTCTTTATATTCAAGTTCGTGATTATTCTTTTGCTGTGAGTTAGACATTATTGATTTGGAGAATTTATTACAAAAAAACCAGTAAGTTCATTATACTGGTTTTTGCGGAATTTGTGAAAATTATCAATCTTTTCCTAGTAACTGTTTTTTTATTTCTTCTCTGTCCCCCTCATCCAAGAGCTTAATCTCTTGCTCCGCAAACTTTTTTTTGGCTTTTGCGTTAAGATTTCTTGAGGTTTTCAGCAAATCTAAGATTCTTTCCGGATCGTCATCTCCCGCCAGGCGGTTGATGCGGACCTTGTCGCAATGTCGGCATTGATGAACCAGCATAATTTCACCCTGTTTTTTGTGACCATATTTGTCAAAGCCCGCGTGTTTGAAGGTCAAGGCAATTGGCGCCATATCGTCGTGACAGAGCGAGGCCCGGTCCCCCGAAGTTTCGGCATCAACGTGCCTGGACCACAAACAAGACGGACAATGATTGCGGTTTTTAGTGCCGATTAAATTTTGGCAATTTACTTTTTGTCCGCAGTGGGAGCAAACAAAAAAAAGCTCTTTCCCGTCCGTTGCCTTATTTTCTGATTTCCGCATGGAATTTTTGCTTGAGAACCTCGATTATTTTAGCAATGATTTCATCCGCTTCTTTGGCTTCTAGCGTTCTCTCGGGCGAACGAAATTCCAGATGAAAAGCCAAACTTTTTTTATCAGCACCGATTTTGTTTCCCTCAAAAATGTCAAAGAGCTCAATTCTAGTAGTCAAACCCGGAGCAACGCTGGCCAAGGCTTGTTCCAAATCAGCATATTTTATCTCTTTACTGATGATAAAGGCTAAGTCGCGCTCAACGCCGGGAAACCTCGGTATGTCCCTAAAGACTTTAGTCTTGGGGTCAACTTCAAGAAGTTTTTTCAGATTAATTTCAAAAAATACGGCCAGTTTGTCCCCATGAGTTTCAGATTGATAGGCAATCAAGTTTTCCCGATAAGCAAGCCCTAGGCGCCCAAAAAGGCTCTCCAAGATTCCTTTGGCCTGCAAGAATAAATTATTGTTATTCCCTACCAAAACTCCGGCCAAGTGTTTCTCTTGACGCGGCAGCTTGGCGCTACCGGAATTATCAGCCGGAATGTCACCCGGCTCTTTGAAATAGACTGAACCGATTTCAAATAAAGAAAACTTATCAAAAAATCTCAAATTATCCGTAACATTTTTTCTCAAATTGGAAACAAGATTTTGGCGCAATAGGGCTTGTTCTTGGCTGACCGGGTTTTTGAGTTTCAAAAATCCGGTGGAATTTTTCTCCGCCACCTCAACCTGCTCGGAACCGACAAAAGAGTAATTTAAGACCTCGTTCATGTTCGCTCCCAGGGCCAGAAATTCTTTAATTTTTTCAATTAGCTCTCTTTCTCTGTCTTGTTCGGGGGCTCTCATTTGTAAAGTCGGCAGGCTTGGTTTGATATTATTAAAGCCATAGAGCCTGGTTAGCTCTTCAACAAGATCGTCCGGGATTGAGACATCGCCCGTGGATCGCCAGGTCGGGACTGTAACAATTAAATTTTTACCAGAACCGGAAACGGCAAACCCCAGCGGTTTTAAGGCAGACTTGATAGCGGCGGGAGCGAAATCAACACCGGATTTTTTGCGAACGTAATCTTGGTCCAATTTTATCTTTAAATTATGGTTTTTGAAGTTCTGGATGTCGGTAATTTGGCTGGCGATTTGCGCTCCCGGGGCTGTTTCTGCCAGAAGCTCCAAGAATCTCAAGAGGCCAAACTCCGCCAAATTGGGATCTTGGCCCTTTTCAAAACGCATGGAAGCTTCAGTGCGCAGATTAAGGCGCAGGGAAGTTCGGCGGATGGTTTGAGCGTCAAAATTAGCTGCTTCCAAAATGATGGAGGTGGTCTTTTCATCAATTTCCGAATTACCGCCGCCCATTATGCCAGCCAAAGCCACCGGTTTCTGCGCGTCGCAGATTAAAAGATCGGTTTCTTCAAGTTTGATTTCCGACCCGTCAAGCAATTTCATAGCTTCGCCGTTTTTGGCTTGACGGACAATAATTTCCTGGTCGGCCAATTTATCGGCATCAAAAGCGTGCAGGGGCTGGCCCAAATCAAGCATCACAAAATTGGTCAAGTCCACAATATTGTTGATTGAACGGTTGCCGGTAGCGGCCATGGCGCGTTTGAGCCACAAGGGCGACTCGGTGACTTTGATGTTATCAATTTTAACCGCTAAATATCTTGGGCAGGCCTGTTTGTTTTTTATTCCCACGGACACCTTGTTTGGCGAGGCGCCAAGCCGTTTTTGGGGCGAAGCTTCTTTTAGTTTCGCGTCGGTAAGCGCGGCCAGCTCGCGAGCAAATCCGGAATGGCTCCAAAGGTCCGGCCGGTGAGTAATGGTTTTGTTCTCTATTTCGTAAACAGCATCGTCAAGTCCCAAGGCTTCCCCCAGGCCGGCGCCGACTTTTAAGCCGTAAGGCGTTAAATCCAAAATCTCTTTCTCCCCCACCATGAATTGTCGTTCCAGGCCAATCTCTTGGGGGCTGCAAATCATTCCCGAAGATTTGATACCACGAATTTCTGTTTCTTGAAGCTCGATCAAACCTTCTTCTCCGTGCCATTTTACTTGGGCGCCTATTTTTGCCAAGGGCACGAGCATTCCTGATCGAACATTCACCCCACCGCAAACGACTTGATATTCGTTTTTCCCGTCGGTTAGTTTGGCGACCACTAAACGATCGGCGTTAGGATGTTTTTCTACCAAGAGGACTTGAGCGACAACGACTCCAAGCATGCTTTGGGCTGGGTTTTTAATCTCTTCCACTTCAGCAGTATGCAAAGTCAAAAGTTCTCCGATTTGTTCGGGAGTATGTTTGCTTGGGATATCAACGTGTTTTTTCAGCCAGTTAAGGGATAAATACATATAGTTTCAAATTCCAAATTTCTAATTTCCAGATATTGAGCTTTTGGATTAAAAACTCAAAACTGTTTTAAAAAACGCAAATCGTTTTGATGAATCATCCTCGTGTCTTCAAACCCGAATTTAAGTTGTGCCAGGCGGTTAAGGCCAACGCCGAAAGCAAAGCCAGAATATTTTTTTGGGTCAATTTTCCCGTAAGCAAGCACCTGGGGGTGCACCATGCCGGCTCCGATAGATTCTACCCAGCCGGTCCCCTTGCACAACCCACAACCTTTGCCGTGGCAGACGGCACATTCAACATCAACCTCAACTCCCGGTTCCACAAAAGGAAAGTAGCCCGGACGGATGCGCATTTTTATTTTGTCACCGACAATTTTTTCAACCAGCAGTTTCAAAAAAGCGTTCATATTGGCGACAGAAATGTTTTCATCTACCACCAGCCCTTCCAGCTGGTAAAAGGTATGATCGTGGCGATTGTCGGTGGCTTCATAGCGAAAAACGCGGCCTGGGGCGACAGCGTATAGCGGCGCGCCGTATTTGAGCATCGAGCGGATTTGGACCGGACTTGTTTGAGTGCGCAAAAGCACTCCCGGCTGTTCTGTCCAGATGGTGTCTTGCATCTCTCGAGCCGGATGCCAAGCCGGAACATTCAAGGCTTCAAAATTAAAAAATTCGGATTCTACTTCCGGGCCATCAAGGACCATAAATCCCATAGCGGTAAAATAGTTGGATAGTTCTTGGGTAATCTGGGTAATAGGATGTAGCGTCCCGGTTTGGAGTTCAAGGCCCGGGAGGGTTTCATCAAAACTTCCATCTGTTTGTTTCTCTCCCGTTGTCATTTTCTCCAGTGCCTCCTCTACGTTCTTCTTGAGTCGGTTTATTTCCGGGCCCCACTGCTTTTTATCGGCCTCGTTCATTGTCGCCAACTCTTTCATCAAATTAGTGACCAGGCCGTTTTTGCGTCCCAGATATTTCACCTTCAAGTCAAAACCAGACTTGGTTGTCAGGTCTTGCTTGAAATCTTTTTCGGTTTGATTGAGTTTTTCTTGCATCTAATATCGTGTTAACCAGCGAACTGGAAATTAAGAGGTGGCTTTATTTTATACCAATTACGGTTTTTGGTTAAGGCTCCTGCCTTCCTGGTCTCCCTGTCTTGCGTCTCAAATCTTGCTTGGCCAATCTTCAATAATCAAGGCTTTTTTTGGTCGGCTAGGCAGTTTTTGGTAGATTTCTTCGGTGATAAAAGGCATAAAGGGATGTAACAACTTTAGAGAATCATAGAGAACTGTCCACAAAACCAGTTGGGCGGTTTGTTTGTCTTCTTTTGAACTGGGCTCATAAATTCTCTTTTTGGCGTCTTCAATGCAGCGGTCGCAAAAACTATGCCAGAAGAAATGATAAATGGCCTGCGCCGCTTCATGAAACTTATATTTTTCAAGATTTTGCGTTACCTCTTTGGCTGTTTTTTTCAATTCCTCCAAAATCCACTCGTCTTCTTGGGTGTATTTCGGTTTTATTTGGGTTGGGTTGAACTCGTCGGCTGATGAGTCTTCCAATTGCGACAGGGTAAACCGCGAAGCGTTCCAAATTTTATTAGCGAATTTGCGGTGAGCGATAATCTTGTCTTCGCTTAAAACAATATCGCTTTCATTGGAAGATCCAAAAACCAGGCTCATGCGCAGGGCGTCGGCGCCATATCCATCCACCACTGCCAAAGGATTAATCACGTTGCCTTTTGACTTACTCATTTTCTGCTTGTCTTTATCGCGCACCAAGCCGTGCATGTAGATATTCTTGAAAGGCACTTGGCCGGTGCGATAGAGGCCCAGCATTAACATCCGAGCTACCCAGAAAAAGAGAATATCCCAGCCGGTTTCCATGACGCTAGTCGGGTAAAAGGCTTCAAAGTCACCCTCTTTAGTTGTTTGCAAGGTGGCAAAGGGCCATTGGCCGGAAGAAAACCAGGTGTCAAAAGTATCTTCTTCGGCGACAAATTCAGTGGCGCCGCACTTTTGGCACTTGTCCGGTTTTTTATCGGAAATGACATAGCAGGTTTTATCTTGATTGCAATACCAAACGGGGATGCGGATACCCCAGACAATTTGACGGGAGATATTCCAGTCGCGAATATTATTCATCCAGTGCATAAAAATTCTTTCATACTTGCTGCTGGTGAATTTGGCCTCGCCTTTTTTGACGGCGGCAATCGCCTTCTCCGCCAAGGGAGCGATTTTAACAAACCATTGCTTGGAAACCAGGGGTTCAATGGTGCGACCGCATTTGTAGCAAACACCGACCGAATGTTTGTAGGGTTCTTCTTTCTCCAAAAAGCCTTGAGCCTTTAAGTCAGCGACAATCTTTGTTCTGGCTTCTTCAACTTTCAGTCCGGCATAGTCCCTGCCTGCCTCCTCGGTCATTTTGGCAGTTTTTCCGACAACAGTAATAAGAGGCAGATCGTGCCTTTGGCTAATTTCAAAATCGGATTGGTCGTGCGCCGGTGTGACTTTAACGGCGCCAGTGCCGAACTCCATCTCCACGACTTCGTCGGCCACAATCGGGATTTCTCGATTGGTCAAGGGTAACCTAACCGTGGCGCCGATTAAGTCTTGGTACCTTTTGTCTTTGGGGTTAACCGCAACCGCTGTATCCCCCAACATGGTTTCTGGCCTCGTTGTGGCCACAACGATAGATTTGGGATTGGGGGCGTGCCTGCCCTCCGATGCGGCGGGAGACTTGAGGTCATATCTTATATACCAGAGCTTGTCTTCGCGGTCTTCGTATTTTACTTCCAGCTCCGAAAAACCAGTTTGATGCTTGGGGCACCAATTGATAACCCGTTCACCGCGATAGATTAGGCTGTCTTTGTGCATCTGCTCAAAAGTTCCATAGACTATTTTTATAATGTCTGGGTCCAGAGTAAATTTAGCGCGCGACCAGTCGCAAGACGCTCCCAGGCGTTTGAGTTGGTCCTTGGCCACATCTTTGTTCTCTTGGACGTAGTCCCAGATCATTTTAAAGAGAGTCTCTCGATCAAAGTCAAAACGGCTTTTACCTTGCTTTTCTAGCTTTTTTTCAAAAACAACTTGAGTTTCAAAGCCGGCGTGGTCCGCTCCGGGCAGCCAGAGAGCTTTCAGCCCTTTCATTCGGTGGTAGCGAATGAGGGCGTCTTCAATCGTGACAAAAACAGCGTGCCCGGCATGTAGGGCCTCATTGGCGTTGGGAGGAGGCATAACGATGCAATAGGGTTCCCCCGTCCCTTGCGGTTCAAAAAAACCACCCTCTTCCCAGAGCTGGTAAATTTTTTGCTCAATTTCTTGGGAACTGTAAGCCTTGTTCATAGCTGTTACTTTCTTGTAACCAAGAAAGTAACCAAAGAAGTTCCGCTCAAGCGATAAAAATCCAAGCCAATCAAGTCTCGCTCCGCTGAAAAATTGCCTCCCGAGCTCGTCGCTTCGCTCCTCTATCGGCAATTGTTTCTACGGCTCCGCTCGGCTGATTGGCTGATAGATTTTTTCGCAATGAGCGGGAGTTGTCAACTGTTCGATTAATTCGCCTCTTAACTTGACTGCTAATTGGTTGCTGAAGCGTTTATAGTATGCTCATTCTAGCCGCTTTCTTTGCTTAAGGCAACCAATTTATCAAAATCATCGTCTTTTTGCGCCTTATTTCGTTTTAGCGCGCCGCATTTTTGGCATTGCTGGACAATTATATATTCCTTGCTTTCGGCCTCAACGTTAACGGGCTTCATTAGTCCGCCGCAAGCATGGGCCCGATCACCCGGATTGATGTCCACATGACGCGACCATAAACAATTCGGGCAATGATTGGTGTAGCCATCACCAGAAACGGAAGCGCCGCAATGTTGGCAGACAAAATTTTCAATTCTTCTTTGAAACTTTTTGGGCATAACGATAGAGCTTATCAATTTCACCCATTATTTGAGGAGTTTGGGCCACGGCATCTTCCTCAAGCAATTTTCTGCTCCTCTCGAGTTTAAGAGGGTGGCCAACCAAAATTATTAATTTTTTTCTGAAGAAGAAAAATTCCCAGGCACTGGTGTTATATATTCCGTAGAGCGCGACGGGCAAAATAGGTTGGCAACTTTCTAGGGCCATGGCGGCGGCGCCTTTTCGGCCCTCGTTAACGTCAAAAGACGGTCGACGCCAACCTTGGGGAAAAATAATAACCGAGCTGTTATTTTTCAGGCACCGCAAAGGCGCTTCCAAGGATTTTTGCAGTCCCTGCCCCTTCCTCTTCGGGTAAGCCCCTAGAAGGCGCAGCAGTGTTCCCAAAAATGGAATTTCAAAGAAGAAGTCTTCGGCTACAAAATTTATGGGATAAATTTTCCAACGCAACGGCAGGAGTAACCCCAGGCAGAGAGAGTCAAGGTAGCTTAAATGGTTGGGAGCAATAATATAGGGCCCTTTGTATTTAAAGCTTTTATCGTAAATTATCTTTGGCCGCAGAAATAGCAAAAAAACAGGCCGGAGCAAGCTCCAGCCTATTATAAATAGCGTGCGCTGTGTTATTGATTGATATGTTTTGCGGTGTTTGGTAAGCATTTCATGCAATATTTTGCTTCGGGAAGCACTTCTAGCCGCTCTTTCTTGATAAAGTCGTCGCACCCATCTTGTTGGCATCGACCGTAAGTTCCGTTTTCTATTCTTTCGAGAGCCTCGTCAATATCTTTAAGTTGCAGTTCCAGGTTATGCTCCAAGGATAGACTGCTTTCATAGTCGGCTACCTCCAGCGCGCCTTCGTCAATGCTTTGGTGAGAGCCAAAGTCTGGGAAGTTAGTATCATAATCTCCCCCCAGTTTAGGATCTTTTTTAGCAAAGCGTTCCAGTTCGCGTTCTATCTTTACTTTTTTCTCAAGCAGGAGTTTTTTAAATTTCTCCAACTCTTCTTTGGTGAATTTTTCCATGCCTTAAGTATATAGTTTTTTGGGCTAAAAGCAAGATTGGCCTCTTGTCAGGCGGTTAGGCGAGAGACCGAGTCTTCATCAATTCCCCTACAAACCAAGACTCAAACACGGGAACAAACAAAAAAACACCCAGCGGTGCTTCCAGTTTTCTGCTATTTAGTTGTAGCTCTCTTTACCTGTCTAAGGTGAGGGGCATTGAAGCAGCCCCAATATGTTATTTCAAGGGCTCAACGCCCCTCACCCCTTCCAATCGGCTGTTCGTTGACAGCATCCTGACTCTGGCGAACCTTTTTGTTTAATAGCTCGAAAGATCAGCATGCGATTGGGAGGAAAAGAGAATCTTGTAATCACGGAAAGGTCTTACTTATAATAGAACTTTTTTCTGCGTCGCCAAAAGCAACGACAGAACTCTACGTTAAATTGTGGAAAGAACACGAAAAATCCTTCTGCGATTACAATCCTATTTTAAAAATTTTTGACAATAGTGTCAAATTAATTTATACACAAATTGTCCACAGCCGGGAGAATGGCTTCTTGAGACCGAGATTTTCAGTATTGGTCTTCGGCCATTTTTAGTTTTTTTAACACAGAGAAAGACTTAGACGAGGGATGTAACATTAAACAACTATTACTGCAAAAAATTTGGTCGGTTGGGGTTTGAGCCTTAATCCGGCGGCTTTGCCAGTG
>JAKAHB010000001.1:54579-115450 GCA_021815315.1 bacterium
CCCCGAGGAGATTGATTAGGCCAGCGCTTAATTTCTGGATTGTTTTGGCCAAGGGGCCGACTTGGATCCGGAGGGTGTTGTATTCCAGCGGCCAAGGAAACCCGCCAACGAAGCTTTTTATCCATAAATTATTTTTTCTAAAATCACCAAAAACACCTGGTTGATTATCAAGCAGAGGCGTTAAACGCGAGTATTCTTGACCGGCGTGAAAATCGTGCGGTTTTATTTCAGGAGAAATTTCAAGTTTATCTTCGCCGATGAAACAGTTAAGACAGATTTTATCTTTGGTTTTTTGTCCGTGACGACGGCAACCAAGCAAAGAAGTAACCGCTATTAACAAAGTCCGGCAAAGCCAGAGTCTGTCTTTTTTGGTAACTACCAAAAAGTCAAAGTCTGAGCTTTCTTTTGAATTATCAATGTTAAAAGAGCCGCTCAAACAAATGAGCCTAACAAAAGGCAGGAATTTCAGCCAATGAAGCTTTGCCTTTAATAGCCGCCTCTTTTTAATAGCCAGCTTTTGTTTGGCTATTCTGGCTTTGGCCAAGCGTTCTTCACCGGGCAGAAAATAAAAACCGCTCAAAGCGGCGATCTTTCCTCTCTCCAGAAGCCTATTTATGGCTAAGTCCAGTTCTGAAATACCAGGCTTGCGCGGAGAGGCAAAAAATTTGACTATTTCCGTGAAGGTAAGCGGATAGTCGTTGATGCTATAATAGGCAATCGTTACAAAAGCATCCTTCTCTGACATGCGTTTAAAGCTTTTCCAGCATTCTGTCCAAGCTGGCAAAAGCGCTTTCTCGCGAAGTGGTAATCAAAAGTAATCCGTCAACGATGACATAATCAAGACTTAAACTGGGGTCGGAAAAATTTTGATATTTGACCAGGGTTCCGCGATAAAAATTTTCCTGAAAGGATTCCGTTTGGGGTTGCCCGATATTTTTGTCTAAAAAAAGCACCGGCAAATCATTGACTAGCGTTTTTTCCCAAGACAATAAGGCTTTTTGCAACTGTTCTTTGTCTTTAATGGAAACAACCAAAAGAAGCCTTTTATTGGCGGTAAAGTCTTGTTCCTGGAAAGGAGAAGCTTGGTCGCCCTGCTTTTGTTGATAAACCAAGAGATTGTAGTCGTCGGCCAAGTTTGCCCGGACATCTTGGGGCATGGAGTTGCCAAAACCGGCTAAAAATTCATCAAGGGTGAGATAAGACTCCTTAACGTCTACCACCTTTTTGATAAAAATATTTTTAAAATACCCCTCCCTGATCTCTTTGGCCAAGGCCGATTTTAACGATTGACGCAATTCTTCTTTATCGGTGTAATTCAGCGTTTCTTCAAATTGTCCGGAAATAAGTTTTTTTGGAGGCGAGGCGGGAACAACGCTGGGATTTTTGGCTGGGGGCGGCGTTGTTTGGTTACTTTTTCCTTGAAAATAGAAAATGGCGGCAGCCGCTATCCCGACAACCAAAACCACTAGAGAAAGGGCAAAAATAATTTTGGACCAATCCAGCGAAGTTTGACGGGTTGTTGGAGCGGCGGAAGGAGCAAAACCTTTTTTTTCTTCTTCTTCAAAGGGGGCTCTTTGGGGCGGCTTTGTCGCGGGAAAGGGCTGAGGTGAAGCGGGAAGAGTTGGGCGAGGAGTCGGTGGTTCAATCACCAACGAAGAGGAAAGCGGTTTTGGGGAAACTGCCGCTGGAGGCATTTTTTGAACAGAGATCTTTTTTTGGGCTTTTTTTAGAGCTCCTTTAGCCTTGAATCTTAAGAAGAAAGATGCCCGGGGGCTATTAACGACTCGAGCTAGCTGTTCGGCGGCTTCCGGGTAGAAGTTTTTTTGATACAAAGAAACTCCTTCTGCAAAGAAAGTTTCCAGTTCCTGTTTCTCTTTTTGGACGGGTGTTGGCTGTGGCGACTCTTTTCTTATAACTGGCCTTGAGGGCTCTATTATCGGAGCCGGCTCTTTTTTGATAACATCGGCCTTTATTTGGGGCAGGCCGAAGGACGTTACGGCCGGAGGCGATTTTTTTGGAGGAGACGGAAGAGCTGGGGCCGACATTCCGGAGTAAACAGGCGGGGGCGGCGATGGAATCGGTCTGGCGGCAACAGGAGCTGGCTGGGCCGTTACTTTTGGTCCGATGCCAGGTTTTTCGGACATTTCTAAATCCTTCTCCATGGTTTTTATTTCCATGACAGGCAGGTTTTGCGGAGGAGCGCTAAAATCTTTTTTCCCTCCCGGATTTGGGACTTTAGTTATTTGACTGTTTTGAGTCTCCATTATCGTTATTTGGATTACCGCCTTGAGCATCTTTCAAGGAAAGATTGATTCTTCCTTGGTCGTCAATGTCTTTTACTTTGACGGGGACCACGTCTCCGATTTTAACCACATCTTCAACTTTAGCCACTCGGTAATTTGCCAGCTCGGAAATGTGGATTAGCCCTTCTTGTCCCGGTAAAATTTCCGCAAAAGCGCCAAAAGTAAGAATGCGGGTTATTCTACCCTGAAAAAGTTCTCCCCGTTGGACTTCATGGGTAAGATTTTTTATCCAATCAATTGCTTTTTTAGCCGCTTCATCGCTCTTTGAGGTTATAACCACCAAACCTGTATCTTCTATGTCTATTGTAACACCGGTTTCGTCAATTATGTTGTTGATAACTTTTCCTCCCGGCCCGATTACGGTTCTGATTTTATCGGGATTTATTTGGAGCGTATAGATGCGCGGCGCCCAGGGCGAGAGATCCGGTCTGGGGGCGGCAATTATCTGTTTCATTTTTTCTAAAATAAACAGTCTGGCCTGTTTTCCTTTTTGCAGGGTCTGAGCCAGCATCTGTTGGCTTATCCCCTCAATCTTCACATCCATTTGGATAGCAGTGATGCCCGCCTCCGTTCCAGCCACTTTCAGGTCCATATCGCCATAGTGGTCTTCCGGCCCTTGAATGTCGGTTAAAATTTCATAGTTTTCCCCTTCCATCATCAGCCCCAGGGCAATTCCGGCTACCGGTTTTTTGATGGGGACGCCAGCGTCCATCAAGGCCAAGCTGGAGCCGCAGGTTGAAGCCATGGACGAAGAGCCGTTGGAAGAGAGAATCTCTGAAACCACTCGGATGGTGTAAGGAAAGATTTCTTTCTCGGGTAAAACCGGTATCAACGCTTTTTCGGCCAGATGGCCGTGGCCAATATCACGGCGAGCTGGGCCAACCATTCTTTTGACTTCTCCGGTAGAAAAGGGTAGGAAATTATAGTGATGAAAATATCTTTTTGTTTGCTCCAGGGTTTCCATGCCATCTAGTAACTGAATGTCGCCGGGTCCGCCCAGAGTTACGACTGAAAGGGCTTGGGTTTGTCCGCGCTTGAACAAGGCAGAGCCGTGGGTGCGCGGCAAAATTCCGACTTCCGGCTCCAGGTTTCGAATCTCATCCAAGCCTCGCCCGTCAACACGAGCCTTTTCTTGTAGGAGCTTTCTGTGGACGAATTGGTTTACCGCTTCCTCAAGGACGTGCAGAGCGTCGGCGGTGGCTTTGGTTTCCTTCAGCCCCAATTCGGCGGCTTTGCTGGCCACCAATTCAAAGAGAGCCTCTTTAACGGAAGAAAGCTGTTCATTTTTTTCGCTCTTTTCTTTGGCGAACAGGGCGTCGTTGATTTTGTCTTTTAGAAATTCTTCGGTTAGGCCTTGTATCCCGGGATTGATTTTTTCAATCAGATCGTCTTGCTTTTGTTTGCCGATTTCACTCTTGATTTGATTTTGAAAGTCAATCATTTTTTGTAACTCCCCCATCATTGTTCCCACCGAGGCTAACAATTGGTCTTCGGTGATCTCGTTACCGCCGCTTTCAATCATGTTGATTTTATTGGCGGTTGCGGCGATAACCAAATTTCCTTTGTTTTCTTGTTGTTCCGCAAAACTGGGAGAAAAAGTCCAGTGGTCGTCTTGGCTTAAGCCGGCCTTTAGGGCGGCGATGGGTCCTTCCCAGGGGATGTCAGAAATCATCAAGGCCAAAGAAGCGGCATTGAGAGCCAAAATCTCAACATTATTTTTGTTATCCAAAGATAAGGTTGTGATAATGACCTGGATTTCCCGGCGCAAAGAATGATTAAATCGGGGGCGAATAGCGCGGTCAATCATGCGGCCATAAAGGACGCTTTCTTCGGTGGGTTTGCCTTCCCTTTTCATGAACCGGCTATGCTTGATAAACCCGGCGGCGTAGAGTCTTTCTTCAAAATCAACTGACAGCGGAAAGAAGTCTATTCCTTCACGATTTTTGTCGGACATAACGCAAGTAGCCAAAACAGCGGTCTCTCCCCATTGGGCGAAAACCGCTCCGTTGGCTTGTTCGGCCATCCTGCCAACCTCAAAAATCAAAGGTTGACCAGCGAAGTCCAGAGTATATCTTTTGGTATCCATTCTAAGTGCGCGAGCGACGAGCCGGAGAAGACTAAGAAGAGAAAGCTGATAAGGACACTTATCTCCTTTCTTCTCCTATCTTTTTCCGGCTAGCTCTCGTCTGGGTTAAGATTTATTAAATAACTTGATATTGCTGATTAAAAACTGCCTGGGGTTTTGGCACAAATCAATAAAATCATCCGCTGTTTCTTTCAATTTGCTGGAAGCACTTTTGCCGAAGGCAATCGCCTCCACTTGTTTGCCCTGGTTTTTCAAATATTCAACTAGGGGAACAAAATCCCCGTCTCCGCTAACCAGCACAATTACGTCCAGACTGGGAGCTAAACGGATGGCGTCAACGGTAATACCCACATCCCAATCGGCCTTTTTAAGTCCGTCGTAGAAAATTTGCAAGTTTTTATTTTTGGTTTCTATACCCAAGTGGGTTAAAGCGTCAAAAAAAGCTTTTTCTTCTCCGGATTCTGTTTTAATCACATAGGCAATGGCTCGAACAAGCCTTCTTTTTTCAACGGCGACTTTTAGAACCTCTTTAAAGTCCACCTTGGCTTTATAAAGATTTTTAGCCGAGTGGTAGAGGTTTTGGACGTCTATTAACACCCCGACTCTTTGTTCTTTGTGCTTGATGACAGACATAACATGGTTGATAAAGAGCAAAAGAGCGCCACTTTAAGGGTGGGGCTCTTTTGGTTTATTTCTTAAGGCCTAATTTTTTGACTACCTTCAAATAGCGTTTCTCGTCAGTTTTTTTGAGATAGTTCAAAAACTTTCTTCTTTGAGATACCATTTGCAACAAGCCGCGTCTGGAATGATTGTCTTTGGCGTGCTTTTTGAGATGGCGGCTTAGTTCCTCAATTCTCTCGGTCAAGACGGCAATTTGGACGTCGGCGGAGCCGGTGTCGTCTTCGTGGATCTTAAAATCAGCTATCACTTTTTGCTTTTTCTTCGTGTTTATCATAAAAATGCTCATCTGCCGGGCGAAGGATTGGCAAACGACGTTTATTAGAATGTCTAAATACTATCATAAATAATTAATTTTGGCAAGACCCGTTAGAGTTTGCCTTAAGTCTCTTTCCCCAATGCTCATTATGTCGTAAAATATAACTATGACCATCAAAGAAGCGGTTGACCAGTATCTGGCCTATATTGAAGTGGAAAAAGGCCGTTCCGCTAAAACCAGCGAGAACTATGGCCGTTATCTGACGCGTTTTGAAAAATGGCTGGCTGAAGAAGAAAAAAAAGATCCGGCTAAAATGAAAGCCGAGAGCCTGACTTTGGATTCAGCTAGGAAATATCGACTTTTTCTGAATAGAACGCTTAATGCCAAGGGCGAACCATTAAAAAAAATTACCCAAAACTACCACGTTATCGCTTTGCGAGGGCTCTTAAAATATTTGGCCAAGATTGACATCAAAACTTTGCCGGCGGAGCAAGTGGAGCTAGCCAGACAGGACCAGCGGACGGTTGATTTTTTAGAGGAAGAAGACCTGGAAAGATTACTGCAGTCGCCAGACAGCCGGACTTTGCGCGGTCTGCGCGATTGCGCCATTTTGGAAACCCTGTTTTCCACCGGATTGCGCGTTTCCGAGCTTTGCGGGCTGAATCGTCATGAAATTAACCTGGAAAAAGGAGAATTAAGCGTCCGCGGCAAGGGCGGAAAGGTGCGAGTGGTTTTTTTTTCCGACCGAGCCATTGCTGCCCTACAGCAATATTTGGCCAAAAGATATGACCTGGACAAAGCTCTGTTTGTGCGCGTTCCCAAAGGCAAGGCCCCGCGATTCAATCAGGGCGACGATTGGCGGCTAACTCCCCGCTCAATTCAGCGGTTGATAAAAAAGTACGCGATTAAAGCCGGGATTATAGGCAAAAAAGTGACTCCTCATGTGATGCGCCACTCTTTCGGCACCGATTTACTGCGATCTGGAGCCGATATCCGTTCCGTGCAAGCCTTGCTGGGACACTCAAACATTTCCACGACCCAAGTTTATACCCATGTGACAGATAAGCATTTAAAAGAAATCCACGAAGCCTTTCACGGAAGGATGAGAAGGAAAAAATAATTTTTTTTGGCACAGGTCGTTGTTGGTTGATTGGTCGGGCTGCTGGGAATCGAACCCAGTCTACCTGCTCCCAAAGCAGGCGTACTGCCGGTATACTACAGCCCGTTAGACGAATTTTTGATTTTAAATTCTAAATTTTAATTGAAGTCTAAATAACAAAATTTTAAAGCGGCCCTTTTCGCGCGCCGACTCTCCTGCTATTTTCTGATTTTAAAATAAAGCATGCCGAAAAGCAAGAAAAAAAGCGTGTTTTTGACTGAATTTTTTCCCAAAAGGCGCCAGATTTATTGACTCTCCGCTTGGTTTGACTTATATTTAAAAGCGGTATCAAAGACTATTCTTGCGTCCCCGCGTCAGGAGTCCCCGTAGCTCATTTGGATAGAGCGACTGCCTTCTAAGCAGTAGGTAGCAGGTTCGAATCCTGCCGGGGACGCTTACAAAATTTAAGAGCGGAGAACAGTGTGAGGCTTAAATATCATTTGCCCCGTTAGCTCAGTTGGTAGAGCAGTTGCCTCTTAAGCAAACGGTCGGGGGTTCGAATCCCTCACGGGGCACTTTTTGCGGGAGTAACACAGTGGTAGTGTGTCAGCCTTCCAAGCTGAATATGCGGGTCCGATTCCCGTCTCCCGCTCATTTACCCGGCAAATAGCAGACGGCAAAAGTTAACTGATTGAATGACCAGTACCAAAACCGCCCGAGAGGGCGGTTTTTTGGTCGGCAAAACTATTTTTTGCCTGGCGAAAGATTAAAAGGCGGAATCGGAGAACTGCCCCAAAACCATTGACATTTGAGGCTGGTTGTGATAATATAATACATTCTCCAAAAAGGGAGAATAAGCAAAAACAAACTTATGAAAAACCAAAAAAATAGCGAATTTTTCAGTAGAAAAAACATCGCTGGTGCAATCGGTTTGTTCTCTGTCATCTCAATCCCCGTCTCCGGATTCAACCCCCTCGCGGATAACAATAGCGCCGCCCTTGCTTCCATGGAACAAGTGTCCACTAGCTCTCCCTTGGAGAACTACCTTGATTCTTCTCAATTGCAGAGAGAAGAAACGGAGCAACCTTTGTTAGCGGTCCAGGATAATGCTCTGGTGGCTTATGCTGTCGCCAATCAAAGTGGCCAGAACCGGTCTGAGATCAAAAAACCTTCCTTGGCTGTAACGACCAAGAAAGTTCCCGGTAGAGTTGAAATGACCGCCTATTCTTCAACTCCGGACCAGACTGACAGTTCGCCGTTTATCACCGCCAATGGCACCCATGTCCATGAAGGAACCCTGGCCTGCAACTTTTTGCCCTTTGGCACTAAAGTTAAAATTCCCGAATACTTTGGCGATAGAATCTTTATCGTTGAAGATAGAATGGCCGTCAGGTTTTCAAACCGTATGGACGTTTGGTTCCCAAACAGATCCGATGCGATGCAATTTGGAGTTAGACAGCTGGCCTATGAGGTCGTGGAATAATGGCTTAAAAATCTTGAACCGAAAGATAAAAAAACACCCGCCCCAAAAAGGCGGGTGTTTTTTTGGGGAAAGAAATAAAAAACCCACGCGTGGCGTGGGCCGGGTCGCTTTCGCGAACCCGTTAGAGGCCGAGGTAGGAGATGATCTCGGCATAGGTGCTGTCCTGGATGAGCCCCTCTTCCAGATAGAGGTCCAGAACCTCCTTGATGGTGAAGGCGGTCATGACCCGGTAGCCGCGCTCTTGGAGTTCCTGGACGCCGCCCTGCAGGCGGTCCACCAGAACGACCAGCCCGGAAACCACGAGGCTGGCGGCCTCTATGGCCTGGATGGCTTCCAACTTGGTCAGGGCGTGGGTAACCAAGTCGTCCGCCAAGAGGACGCTCATGCCGGGCCGAAGGCGGGGGTCGGGGTTGACTCGGGCAATGCGCCGGCCATCGGGGCCGGTTTCTTTGGCCAGGGTGATCAAGGGTTTGCCCGGGAACCAGCGCCCTTGGAGATGCCGGGCGATGGGGTTGCCGGCATTGGGAATACCGGCGATGAAATCAAAATCGAGGCTCCAGCCGTAGCCGGAGTCCACGACGACGTCGGCCAAGGTTTCGCCGATGTCGTACAAGACACCGTCCGTGAGCGGCCCGGGCTTGGGGTTGTCGGGAGTCCGCAGGTTGAGGTAGAAGGGCGAAAGCGGGGCGGTTGGGTCTTTCTCGTGCAATTTCAGTTTGAAGCCCAAACCGCCCGGTGACTGCTCTTTGGTCTGGATGGCGCCGATTTTCAACAGGCGCCGAGCCAGGCTTTCTTGGAGAGTTTTCATGGCTTGCCCTTTCTTTAGGCGTTGCGGGCTTCAAGGCCCTGGGTGATCTCCTCAACGATAAGCCGAGCCATATCGGCGCAACTCTTGCCCTCTTGAGGCTTGCTGATAGCCCGCCCGACGACGATGGCGTCGACGTCTTTTTCGATGGCCTCGGCCGGAGTCATTGTCCGGCGTTGGTCGTTTTGGGGTTGGCCGGGAAGTCGGATGGCCGGGGTGATTTTGATGAGCCCCTTGAGCTCGGGGTAGTCCCGGAACATCTCCAGCTCTTGGGGAGAGCAAATGATGCCGTCGGCCCCGCCCAAAACCAGATTGCGGGCACAGTAAAGGACCTGGGCTCGGACTGAACGCCCCAGTAAAAGTTCGGCCTCCACCGGGTCAATGGAGGTGAGGACGCTCACACCCAACAAGATGGCCCTACCCTTGTTTTGGGCGGCGGCCCGGATAGCCGCCAGGCTGTTGTCGGCGTGGATGTTGATCATG
Source organism: bacterium (assembly GCA_021815315.1). Classification (GTDB taxonomy): domain Bacteria; phylum Patescibacteriota; class Minisyncoccia; order Portnoybacterales; family JAKAHB01; genus JAKAHB01. Next base: position 63,776 of record JAKAHB010000001.1, read on the forward strand.
CTGGCTCCTTGGGCGACAGCCGCTTTTATGGTTGCGCCCACGGTGTTGGGAATGTCCTTGGCCTTGATGTCCAGGAACCAGGGAGCTTCGAAGTCTCCCAGGATAGCGGCCATGCGGGGGACGCCTGCGGCCGCGATAAGTTCCAGGCCGACTTTGAACAAGCCGACCTCGTCTTTGAGCTCCGCGATAAGAGAGATCGCTTCGGCGGAGGTTGGGACGTCCAAGGCAAAGATCAGCCGATCCTTGGGCTCCTTGAACAACTCACTTTTGTGCGAGGCAATTTGCATGACAACCCTCTCTATGTTTAGTGTGCGGGATCATCCAGCCACAAGGGATGGATGATTTATTATAGGGTAAAAGATTTTTAAACGCAAGAGAAAAGTGAAAATAAAAGCCAGCCTTTTTGGGAGGCGGCCTTTTGAGGGTTTGATGTTGGTGCCCGGGGCGGGACTTGAACCCGCACGGATTGCTCCACAAGATTTTAAGTCTTGCGTGTCTGCCAGTTCCACCACCCGGGCGTTGGTATTACCTTGCTGATTCTCTTACTATCTGTCTAAGAGAGCTTCTACCTTTACTTGTTTTGAAATATTTTTCTCTCCTAATCGCATCCTTTTTACTTAAAAATGCTTCATAGAAAATCAGCTTGACGGGAAGCATTCTTTTTGTTGTCCAAACTTTTCCGCTTTTGTGTTCCAAAAAACGTCTTTTGAGATTATCGGTCCTGCCAATATATAGTCGGTCGTTTTCTCTTTCACTTCTTAATATATATACGTAATGCATCTTTTATATTTTACCCCGAACCACATGGGGTTCGGGGTACCCGGCACCCTACGTGGTGCCGGGTAAGTCTTGCGTGTCTGCCAGTTCCACCACCCGGGCTTTATCTTTTTTTCTGTCCTAATCGTAATTTTTATGGCCCCAAAATCTCGTTTCATAATGAACGGCTAATGCCTGCTAAGCCTTTATTTAAGCGACAATTAGCCACTGGTCGCTAGACCCTAGTCGCTAAGAACGCTGTGAGGCCGGGAGGAGAATCGAACTCCTGAATAAGGGTTTTGCAGACCCTCGCCTTACCACTTGGCTACCCGGCCTTTGGTTCATTAAAGTTTTTTTCTCTGCTTTATTTTTTTTACAAAATCTCGGTAAGTGTCCCGTGGCGTTTTTTCTGTTTCAAATCCGGCGGCCACCAGGTGCCCTCCACCGCCAAACAAATTGGCGAGAGAGGCGACGTCGTATTCTTTCTCACTGCGCAAACTGGCTTTTGTTTTTTTGGGTTCCCATTCAAAGAGGGTCAGAGAAAAATCTATCCCTGGGACACCAGCCAAGATGTTGGCAAGCCCAGTCAAGCTCTCACGATTTATATTATATTTTTCTATTGTTTGATGGTCAAGTTGGAGGTAGGCAAAATTAACTTCCCGATTGATCTCCAACCGCTCAAAGGCGAGAGACAAGGCCCTGGTCGCGCTTTTTAAATCTTTTTGGGCGGTTTGTCTAATAATTTTTTCCATCAGCACCCCCTTGTTAAGCAGGCGGCTGGCAACCTCCAACGTTTTTGAAGTGGTAGAAATATGGCGAAAATTTCCAGTGTCGCTGACAATTCCGGCCAAAAGGCAGGTGGCAATTTCTTTTTTAAAGTCTATCCTATTGAGATAAAAAAAGTCGGCAATGATTTCGCAGGTTGAGGAAGCCTTTTCATCAACAACCAAAATATCCCCAATCTGGTTATACCGTAAATGATGATCAATGGTTATAAAAAAGATTTCTTTTTTGGCGATGTCCTCTTTGATTTCTTTGGGAAAAGCCAAACGGTCAAAATTGCCGTAATCAAGGCCGATGGCAACCTTAGGTGAAAAACTATCCGATGGTATTATTGCACTCTTTTGCACTATTTTGCACTCTTTTGCACTCAAATTTAAGGCATCTTTTATCCCGGGGAGAAAATAAAAATCTTTATAGGAGTCATCTTGAAAAAGAATGGCACTTTTTTTGTTTTGTTGTTTTAACCAAAGATGTAACGCCAGGGCGGAGCCAATCCCATCGGCATCGGCCTGTTGATGGCAAGCGAGAACAAAGCTTTCTTCTCTTTTTAAGACGGCAAAAATCTCTTTAAGTTTTTGTTCTCTTTCGTCCATGACCCTTGCTTTGTTTGATTAAATTGTCAATAAAACCGGCTTTTTCTTGAAAATCATCAACAACGAAATGAATAAGAGGCAGAGGCCTCATGAATAATCTGTCCGCCAGTCGTCGTTGCAAAAGGGCCTTCTTCTTATCCAATAATTCCAGAATTTCGCCGGCTCGTTCAAAAGGGTAGACGCTAAAAAAAACTAAAGCTCTCCGGAGGTTTTTTGTTGTTTCTACTCTTGAAACGGTGACTAAGACGTGGTGGAATTTAATTTCCAGGCCCAGCAACCTGCCTAGCTCGTCTTTTATAAGCTCGTTTATTTTTGTGATTCTATTTAGCAAGGTTGCGTTATTAATTGCACTTTTTTGCACTCAACTTTGCACTCAACTTTTTATATTTCCTGCTTTTTCTTATGCTCTTCATAGATTTCCAAGACATCTTTGGGCTGGATAGAAGCTTCGCTTTCCACCAAGAGACCACATTCTTTATCCTTGGTTACTTCGGACACGTCTTGCTTGTTGTGCTGCAATTGGGTAAGCTTGCCTTCGCCTTGATATTCTCCGTCTCGCAGAATATCAACCTTTAAACCCCTAATTATTTTTCCTTCCAAGACCTTGCCGCCGATAACCTTTTTAACTCCGGTTTCTTTGAAAGAGGCCAGCACTTCCAGTTTCCCCATAACTTTTTTTTCTATCACTGGCTCTAGCAAATTGGCCATGCTTTCGCGAACAGCTTGGATCAATTCATAAATGATATTAAAAATACCGACAGCAACGCCCTCGCGCTGGGCAATACTTTCAAACTGTTTTTGCACTTTTATTTTAAAGCCGAAGATGCTCGCGTTGGCGGAGCCGGCTAATTTAATGTCGCCTTCGTTTATATCGCCGGCGGCGCTTTCTAGAATTCTAATCAGAACTTTTTCCTGATTAATTGCTCCCAGCGCGTCGCTAACAGCCTCTAGTGTGCCGATGGCATCGGCCTTGAGAATGACGTTCAGGACTTTTTGATCGGCCGTTGGGCTGATAAATTCGCTGGCTCTTCTCTTGACTTCTTCAATGACTCTCTTCTTGGCGGCAATTTCTTTGGCTATTTCCAAGTTTGGTTGCGCTTGCCATTCTTCACCGACAAAAGGAACATCATTCAGTCCGAGCGCCTGCACGGCCATAGAAGCAGGGGCGGTGACAATATTCTTCCTTTGCCAGTCGGTCATGTTTTTGATAATCCCAAAAGTGCTTTCACAGCTGATAATGTCTTTCACTTTTAATTCGCCATTTTTTACCAGAAGAGTGGCGGTTGCGCCCTTGTTCGCATCCATGTTTGATTCAATGACTACCCCTTGCGCGGGCAAATTGGGGTCGTAGCGCAATTCAGCCATTTCAGCCAACAGCAAAATCATGTCCAGCAAATCGTCAATGCCTTGGCCAGTTTTAGCGGAAACTTCAACCGCTGGAATGTCGCCGCCATAGGATTCAACAAAAACTTCGTTTTCTGCCAATTCCTGCTTTACTCTTTGGACATCAATGCCCGGTTTATCAATTTTGTTTAGCGCGACCATAAAGGGCAGGCCGGAGTTTTTAATATGCGAAATAGCCTCTTTTGTTTGAGGTTTTATGCCCTCGTCGGCCGCCACCACCAAAACGGCGATATCAGCTACTTTGGCTCCGCGCGAACGCATGGCTGAAAAAGCCTCGTGGCCGGGAGTATCAATAAAGGTAATTAGTTTGTTTTGCGCCGTAGTCACTTGGTAAGCGCCGATATGCTGGGTAATCCCGCCTGATTCTTTGGCTACCACTTTGGTTTGGCGAATGTAGTCCAAAATAGAAGTTTTGCCATGATCAACGTGACCCAAAACAACCACGACCGGAGGACGAGCCAAAAGACTATCTTTTTTAACTACTTTTTGTTTTTCTGGCATTTTAAGTGGGTAATTTTTAATTTCCAATTTTTGAATAAAGCCCAAGTCCTGACTTCCCTGTCCAATTTTATTCCCTGAAGTGGCTACCCGGGAGTTATTTCTTCACGGCCTCTTTCAGTGTTTTTTCTTCCTCTTTGATCAACGGATGTTCCGGTTTGCCGTTGATGATGTTTTTGGCGAAGACTCGATTGCCGTCGCGAGTAAACAGACTTGAAAGTATAACACCGGAGTTTTTAGCGTCAAGCAAGCAGATGGAAAAACTTTGATTGCCCCGAGTGTCTTGGAAGGAATTAAAACGACTGACACCAATTTTTTGCAGACCGGAAGCAGCCATTTCTTCCAGATAGAAAGTGAATTTCTTGATATCGCGAATCTCCTTTTGGCTTTCTCTCAACCGTTTGATTTGCTCAGCTATTATTCCCTCTAGATCTTTGGCCTGGCCGCCCAAAAAGAGCCTGGTTAGTCTTTTGCGCAAGGATAGGCACTGAATTTGCAAAAAAATATTCCAACCAAACAGGATTAAGATGCCGACAAAAATTAGAGTTGAAGAAAAGGTTGTCACGGTTGGTTAATTTTTTAATTTCTGGTGGCTAATTTATGAAACCGTTTTCTTTTAGAAGTTCAAGCGTCCTGGCGATAACCCTCTTTTTTCCTTGCTGTTCCAGCTTTTTTGCTATGGCCAATCCCTCCCGGGAGGAAACCCATTTAAAATCGCTGTATTCTATTTTTTCGGGATCAGCTGGTTCTTTTTGGGCTGCCAAACAAATATAATATTTTTTGCCGACCATAGGGATTTCTTTTCCCCTTGATCTTAGAATCTTTTTTTGCAGGCTTTCTTTGGGAAAAAGAATTCTATCAACAGCAACCAGCGGATTTGGAGGGATAACCAATGACCCGGAAAACTTTTCGCCCAATTCTTCCTTAGCCTCTCGCAAGATGGCGTCTTTAAAATCGGCCTCTTCTTCGCGGATGCCTCCCTGGGGAATTTCCCAGATATTATATTCGCCTTTAAGCCCCAAAAGAATTTTTCTTTCCCGGTTGATAACGCAAATTACAACATCGGGTCGCAAGCCTTGGGCGCGGTCGGCTAAAAAAAGATTTTGCATAGAGGAAGTTGAGTTCTTTTTTGTTGATTATGCCGTAAAAATAGAAAAAAAACAAGACCCTGACGAGTCCGCTTTGTCCGTTTATTTTGATTCCGAAACTTGGCGATGTATTTTGAAAATAGCTCGAACGGAATTCTGCCCTCGCCGTGCGGAGCGCGGTTCGGTGCGGCAGGGAAAAAATGCGCGGCTCCGCCGCGCACGCTGACAATTTCAAGTTTTTCTTTGGCGGAATACAAATTCGAGCGTGCGGAGCACGCACAAAATTGTTCTTTCAGAAAAGAAGAAGCCCGCCAGAGGTCCGAAGACATGGCGGGCGGGATTCAGCGGATTTCCGCTTTGGCCTTGTGGTTTCGCCGAACGAAGATGAGCGTCGCGATGATTCCGCTCCCGAGGAACATGTAAATCGAGTAAACGGATATCGCAAACGTCCATGTCTCGACGGCGAATAGGTTAGCGGTGTTGCCTGCAAAGAACAGAGCCCATGCGGTGCGGTCCGCACTCTCTGGTTCGTGGTACGCCTTCCGAATCGTCGGAAGTGCGGCCACGAAAAAGATGAAGAGGTTGATGAGCAACGCGACGAGCGGTGAACTGAACATCCACCACAGCACCGCACTCACTCCTGCACCGAGCAGACAGCTCCTGTCGAACCGAGTCCAGCCACCTTTGTCGTACTCGATTGACAGAATCGCGGTAGCGAATGACCCGATGTTGTAGCTCACGGGGACCCAGATGGTGTGGTTCGCGCCGGAGGAATAGTAACTCGCTCCGAGCATGAGACTGACCACCGTCCAAATCCACCATATTGCCCGATTGGGCCTCGTCTTACCTCGCAGAATTGCAAGAATGTATGGAATGAAGGCGACAAGAGAGACAAAGCCCGCCACCTTCCCAGCAATAGCCGTGATGCCAGGCATTTCACCCTCCTTCTGGCTCGAGTTTTGTGCTATTGCTCGACAAGACCACCTCACCGAGCTTCAAAACTACGCTAGTGTATTAAGGCATAAAAGTCAATAACCGGCAAGTTTGCCGATTATTGATAAAAATCTGATTGGCGGAGGGTAGAGGATTCGAACCCCTGAAGGAATTGCTCCCTTACCGCATTTCGAGTGCGGCCCATTCGTCCGCTCTGGCAACCCTCCTTCGGGCGTAGCCCCGCGGGCGAGCCCAAAGTCTCTGACTATTCTACGAACTTAATTTCTCGTTCCAATAAATCGCTTCAATTTTTCTTTTGCCCTTATACGTCCAGTGATGCGTTGTCGGTTTTTTATTTTGCGAACTGTTGCTGATGGCCCTATCGTTGCCCGCGTAAAACCCGATATGGTCATTCCAGGTTTTGTTGTTGTAGGCTTTTTCCCAAACAAGAACAGCCCCAATTTTAGGCCTGGCAATCTTTTTCCAGCCGGACTTTTCCAAATCTTTTTCTAGCCCAGCGACGGTCAGGTGCGGGTCTTTGACCAGGCCGAAAAAATGTAAAATTGTTGAAACGAAAAAAGCGCAAGAAAGCCGGCCGTCGTTGGTAATTTCACTTTTTCTGCCGCTAGTGACCAAATAAAAACCGCGGAACATATTGCTCCCCACGGCGTTTTTTATCATCGCCAGGTAGCTGTCTTTCAAGGCTATTTTTGGTTTTTTGTCGGGCATATTATTTTAATTTGACAAATTTTTTCCAGTTTTTTTTGTACCACTCAAATTTTGTTTCAAAATCTTTTTTTGGGGTGGGGAGAACCTTAAGTCGCTTGAAAACATCCTTGACTTGGCCTAAAGCTTTGCCTGCTTGGTTGGAGGTGGTTAATTTTTCTACCTCTAAAATATAACCATAGCCCCGGGTGAAATCAACGGCAATGTCGCAACCTTGCCACTCAAAATTATTTCTGGTTCTGTCCCAGGCAATTTCTATTTTGTAGCCTAAAGTTAAAAATAAATTTTTTAATTTGGAAAAATCTTTTTTATCAACTTTTATCTCAACCTCCTCCCTTGCGTTCGCGTGCAGTTTGCCTCCTTTCAGCCAAACTTTGGCATAGTTGTCACTTTTTTGAATCCGCAGATCGGCCGGGCCGGAGAAATAATAAGTCAGCTGCTTTTCTTGTTCCAAAAACTTCGCCTTTTTCTTCAAAAATTTTATTAAATCAAGATATTTTTGTTTGTTGATGAAACTGCGAATTTCAACTTCTACGTTCTTTCTCATCGGGAAATTAAAAATAATAAAATTGAAAATTACCTTCAGTACCCCCGGTAGGAATCGAACCTACATCTACAGCTTAGGACGCCGCTGTTCTATCCATTGAACTACGGGGGCTTGGAGAGGGAGCCACGAGAGCAGGAGCGCTTACCGGCTCGGTGAACGTTTATTCTAAAATAATATTTGGGGCCAAACGCATTTAAAGTGTATGAAAATAAAGAGCTTTAAGCAAGGGACGAAGGTTGATGAGGGGCCTGCTTCAGCGACCAAAAAACCGCCCTGGGGCGGTTTGGGAGGTGGTGTTTGTTTGAAAAAGTCAGAACCCATTTTGCGGAGAACCTTGATTGACCGCCTCCGCTTCGCTCCGGCGGAACGCTCGGGCGCGGCGGAATTCCTCTTGGTGGACCCGAGGGGACTCGAACCCCTGACCTCTTGCATGCCATGCAAGCGCTCTAGCCAACTGAGCTACGGGCCCTGAAAACAAAACGAGCTTTTTAGCTCGTTTTTCATAATACAATTATTTTTTTAAAAAAGCAATCTCAAACCAGCGCGATTACCAGCAAAACAACTCCGATAATAATCAAAGAAAACAAAAAAGTATGAGCCAAAATTTGCAGGGCTTTTTTGATTTCCCTTTCTAAGATTAAAAAGGCGGGATAGCCAAAAACCAAAAGGCCGGTAACGGCGGCGGAGAAAACCAGAAGCAAGAGTAAAACGACCGTGCCCCAAAATTCGGGGGGTTGGGGAGAAATTGTTTTGGCCAATTTGAAAAAGAGGCCGATCAAGACACAATAAAGAGCGACGCTTAGAGCCTGGAGAAAGCCGATTAGGGCCGGGTGTCTATTTCTCATATGTTTATTTGTTTAATAATACGCGATAGAAATCTACGTAGGGGTGGCTAGAGGGAATCGGACCCTCGTCACCGGGACCACAACCCGGCGCTTTGCCACTAAGCTATAGCCACCCCTCCGCAGACTTCCCCCATTCTCTTTTTTTGGTGCGCCCGGCAGGACTCGAACCTGCAACCTCTTGGTCCGAAGCCAAGCACTCTATCCAATTGAGCTACGGGCGCTATTTTCACGCTAACACAAAGTAAATTTATCTTAAAATGGAGATTTCGTCAATTGTCAAACCCGTTTTTTTGGGCTATGCTTTGAATATGAAAATTCCCCAGGAAATTACTGCTATACTGGAAAAATTGGAAGCTTCGGGACACGAGGCCTGGCTTGTCGGTGGCTGTGTCCGGGACCTGATGCTGGAGCGGAAAATAGAAGATTGGGACATTGCCACCAGCGCCAAGCCGGAAGAAATTATGGCTGTTTTTCCCGATTCAAAATATGAAAATGAATTTGGGACGGTGCTGGTCAAACTAGATGAAGCAGTCCGGGAAAAAACTGGCATTAAAGTCGTGGAGATTACCACTTTTCGCCAGGAGGCTCGCTATTCCGATAAACGTCATCCCGACCAAGTGGAATTTACCGACAAACTGGAAGACGATTTGGCGCGGCGGGATTTTACTATCAACGCCCTAGCGTTGAATCATAAGGCCACAACCAAAAAGTCAAAACTTGGCTATGAGCTGGTTGACCTGTTTTATGGTCAGCGAGACCTGGATGACAAAATAATCAGGGCGGTGGGCGAACCGGAAAAAAGATTTGGCGAAGACGCCCTGCGGATGATGCGCGCAGTGCGTTTTGCGGCCCAGCTCGGCTTTGAAATTGAAAGTAAAACCAAAGAAGCGATAAAAAAGAACGCGCCTTGGCTGGAAAAAATTTCCCAAGAGAGAATTAGGGTGGAATTGGAAAAAATTATTTTAAGTGACAATGCCGAGCAAGGAATTCGCGATTTGCAAGAAATGGGTCTTTTGGGTTTTATTATGCCGGAGCTGGAAAAAGGAATCGGGGTGGCTCAGAACAGACACCATGTTTACGAAGTTTTTGAACACAACGTGCGCTCTTTGGGTTTTGCCGTCCAAAAAAAGTTTTCTTTGGCGGTGCGTCTGGCCGCGTTGCTACACGATATTGGCAAAGTGCAAACCAAGCAGGGAAGCGGCCTTGAGGCGACTTTTTACAATCACGAGTATGTAAGCGCCAAGCAAGCCGAAAATATTTTGGAACGACTGCGATTTTCTCGGGAGATGACAAAAAAAATTACTCACTTGGTTCGCTACCATATGTTTGTTTATGACGTGGGAACGGTTTCAGAGGCGGGGGTGCGGCGCTTGATTAAGCGTCTTGGCCCGGAAAATTTGGACGAAGCTTTTAATTTACGCGTGGCCGACCGGCTGGGTTCGGGTTGCCCCAAAGCGGTACCTTATAAACTGCGGCACCTGCGCTATATGATGGAAAAGGTTGCCAAAGACCCGATTTCAGTTAAAATGCTAAAAGTAAACGGTCGCGACATTATGCGATCCCTGGGAGTCGCGCCGGGGCCGAAAGTGGGAGCGATTTTGGATGTATTGTTGGCCGAGGTGATTGAAGATCCCAAGCGCAACACCAAAGAATATTTAGAAAGGCGAGTTTTAAAACTGGATAAGGAAAACTTGGCCAAGCTGCGAGAAATGGCCAAAGAGGTGATTGAAGAAAAGAGAGGGGAGGAAGACAAAGAGATAAAACAAAAACATTGGGTGGAGTAGGTGAATTTGGAATTTAGCCAACGGGCCATAGTATACCGGTAGTACGCACGCTTCGGGTGCGTGTAGACTGGGTTCGATTCCCAGTGGCCCGACCAGGGAATCATTATTTGTTTTTAACTTTGACTTTGTTTGGCTGGGCGCATACGAGTGTTCAGTCTGGCGTAAAATAAAAGCATTTAATAAAATGCATGAACAAGGAAAAACAAGTTGTTGAATCATTGCTTAAAAACACGGGGATTATAATAAACGGAAGCAATCCGTGGGATCCGCAAATACACAAAGAAGATTTTTACAGCCGCGTGTTGCGGCAAGGGTCGTTGGGGCTTGGCGAATCATATATGGATGGTTGGTGGGATTGCGAAAAGCTTGACCAGTTTTTTCACAAGATACTCGCGGCCGATCTTGATAGTCAAATCAAACAAAACTGGAGCCTAGCGTTCAAGTTTGCCTTAAGTTTTATTCTAAACACAGGGAGAAAGTCCAAAGCCTTTGAAATAGGAAAAAGACATTATGACATTGGCAACGATCTATACTGCGCGATGCTTGATAAACGCTTGACCTATACCGGTGGCTACTGGGAAAACGTTGAAAATTTGGATGACGCGCAGGAAGCCAAACTGGATCTGGTTTGCAGAAAAATCGGACTCAAACGCGGACAAAAAGTGCTTGATATTGGTTCGGGTTGGGGAAGCTTTACCGGCTATGCCGCCCAAAAGTATGGCGCAAACGCAGTGGGAGTCACCGTGTCAAAAGAACAGAAGGCACTCGCGGACGTTCTCTACAAAGATCTTCCCGTTGAAACACGACTTTGCGATTATCGCGATATCAACGAAAAATTTGACCACATTGTTTCGCTGGGGATGTTTGAACACGTGGGCTACAAAAATTACCGCACTTTTATGAAGGTCGCGCATAAAGCCTTAAAAGACGAGGGGTTATTTTTATTGCACACGATAGGCGGTAACCAATCGGTAAGAAAGACGGATCCTTGGATTGAAAAATATATTTTCCCCAATTCCATGGTCCCCTCAATCAAGCAAATCAGCCAGTCAATAGAAGGATTGTTTGTGATAGAGGACGTGCATAGTTTTGGGGTCAATTACGACAAAACCCTTATGGCTTGGCACGCTAATTTTGAAAATAACTGGGAGAAGATAAAAGCAAACTACGATGAAAGATTTTATAGAATGTGGCGGTACTATCTCCTGGCTTGCGCCGGATCGTTTCGGGCCAGGAAAAATCAATTATGGCAGATTGTTCTATCCAAAAAGGGAGTTTTTGGCGGGTATAAATCGATAAGATAATGAATACGTCAAGAAGGCTACTGGGGCGTTTTATGGTATAATAAACAAAAGGTCGAATAGTTTTTTGTTAATTAAACAAAAAATAAAAATATGAAATTTAGCGCTATAGATTGGATCGCCATTGTGCTTGTCATCATTGGCGGGCTTAACTGGGGCCTGATTGGTCTGTTTAAGTTTGATCTGGTGGCCGCTATTTTTGGAAATATGTCGGGCTTGTCTCGCTTTGTCTATGACCTGGTCGGGCTGGCCGCTCTTTGGATGCTCTATGTTGCCTTCGGAAAAATGGGTAGGAACGAAGGCTGATTTTAATAGTCCTAACTAAAAGAGTAAATTTGTTTGCTCTTTTAGTTTGTTCAAAATTTCCGCAGGTTGCTTGACCTGTTTTTTTGTTGGGAATAAAATGGAAGTAGAAATAATTATCAAATATATTTTTATGACTCACGCCAAAAACACGAAGACCGATTCACAAAAAAAAGAAAGCAGCCAAACCTTTTGCCACGATTGCGGCCAGGAAATAAAAATTAACGGTCAAGAAATTACCGAGGGGAAGCTATTGGTTTATCAAACCGATGGCCAAAAAATAGAGATTTTTAAATGCGACGCTTGTTACAAGAAAAATCCCAGGCTGACCAACTATCGCGATTGCGAGGTCTATTCCAGGATTGTCGGCTATCTTCGCCCGGTTCAGCAGTGGAATAAAGGAAAAAAACAGGAATTTTCCGAAAGGAAAGAATTTGTTGTTAAGAGTTGTGATTGCTAACTTGTAAAATAAAAACATGAAAAAGACCTTGCAAAACCTAACCAAAGCGTTTATTGGCGAGTCTCAAGCCAGAAATCGCTACACGATGTATGGCAAGGTGGCCAAAAAAGAAGGTTTTGAACAAATTGCTGGTATTTTTGTTGAAACTGCCGATCAAGAAAGAGAGCACGCCGCTCAATTGTTCAAACTGATTAACGAGTTAAAAACGGATAATCAAGACATTGTTGTCGAGGCATCAGCGCCAACGACTTATGGTGCTACGGCCGATAATCTGAAAGCGGCCATTGCCGGGGAACATTACGAAAGCGTCACGATGTATCCGGAATTTGCCACCACGGCGGCGGAAGAAGGCTATCCGGAAATCGCCCAGCGTTTGCGTTCCATCGCCAAAGCCGAAGAGCATCACGAGGAACGCTATCAAAAACTCCTGGCGCAAGTTGAAGCCGGCACGGTGTTTAAAAAAGATAAAGAAGTTTGGTGGGTTTGTCGGGAATGTGGTTACCAGCACTTTGGGGTGGAACCGCCGGAAAAGTGTCCTGCTTGCGACCACGAGCGAGCCTTTTACCAGTTTAAATGCGAAGAATACTAAGATTGTTACACCCGCTTTGTGACCCGGCCTGTGGATAACATTTGTTGCTTCCGTGAAAATCTGCTATAATTTGAGTACGTCCTCGAGGTAAACTATTTTTACCAAACGTAAAACAACCCCTGCTATTTCGCGGGGGATTGTTTTTTTATGACTTTTTGTGTAGTTTTAGTTTGAGGGCTTATAGTACAGTGGTAGTACGCCGCATTCGCATTGCGGAGACGCGAGTTCGATTCTCGCTAAGTCCACATTCACGGGTAAGCCCACCAAGATTATCGGGACATTGCGGAGACGCGAGTTCGATTCTCGCTAAGTTCGCCAATTTATATTTACCCCTATGCCAACCTCCAAAAAAACAGTTGTCGTTTCAGGCGGGTTTGACCCGCTGCATATCGGGCACATCAGAATGTTCAAACGCGCCAGAGAACTGGGTGACCGGCTGGTGGTGATTTTAAACTCGGACCGGTTTTTGTTAAAGAAAAAAGGCTATGTTTTCATGCCTTTTAAGGAAAGACGAGAAATGATTGAGAGCATTCGGTTTGTGGACAAGGTGGCGCCTTGCATAGATAAGGACCAGACCGTTTGCAAGACGCTGGAGAAATTAAAACCAGATGTTTTTGCCAACGGCGGAGACCGAACCAAAAAAAATATTCCCGAAGACGAAGTTTGCCAGCGCCTGGGCATAGAAATGGTTTTTGGCGTTGGCGGCGGGAAGGTCCAATCCAGCAGCTGGTTGGTGAACGACGTAAAGAACAAGAAAAATAAAAAGTAAACGGCCTTCGGGCTGTTTTTTTATGACGACTGATAAAAAAATTTTAGGGGACTTGGGCGAAAAAGTGGCAGCCAAACATCTGGAAAAACTGGGTTTTAAAATTATAGCTTGCAATTGGCGCTGTCGCTACGGCGAATTGGACATCGTGGCCGTCAAACAAAAGGGATTTTTAAAGCTCAAGATTGAGGAAATTTGTTTTGCGGAGGTCAAAAGCGGTTTTGCCGGCGGCGGCTGGGCGCCGGAACTGCATCTTGATAAAAATAAAATGCGCCGGATGCACAGAAGCATCCAAAGCTTTTTGAACCAGCAGAAAGGTTTTGATTCCAGCCAAATTGTTTTAAAAGCGGAGGCTTTCGTGGTATTATTTAACCAAGATTTTAAGCTTCAAACGATAAGAAGCTATCAACTTAATTTTTGAGTGCTTATGGAGATCCCAAAATCACAAAAACCAAACATAGACTGGAAAGAAATAGAAGCGGCGGAAAGAAAAACCGAAGGGAGAAAAGCCCGGCGACTTGAGGGCGAGTTGGCAAGAGGGGGCAGTCGCGGCTTATCCTCCGTGTTTGGGGAAAGGAAAGAGGTCCGACTGCGCAAAGAGCTGGAAAGCTTCCAGGCCATGGGAGAAGACTGGGAAGAAAAAGCGCGAACCAAACAGCAGTGGCTGGAAACAACCCTGGAAAAAATGCCCGGGTTGAAAAATCCGGAGAAAATAAAAAAAGAAGTTCGTCAGGAAGTGGAAGCCTATCTGGCTAAGGCCCGAAGAGCCCGGCTGGAGGCTCGGGCCCGGGAATTGCGTCTGGCCGGTACGGATACCTACGAAAAGCGCAAGAGCAACCAGGTCATGGAAAGAAGCTGGAAAAAATTAGTCGCTCCCTTTGAAGAGCTGTTTCAGGTTTACGAACAAGCGCTAAACAATACCCAGGAAATATTAAGAGAAGCCGAGTGGGAAGCCGTTGCCGCGAGAGATAGGGCGCTGGAAATGGAAATAACCCTCAACGACTGCGTTGAGATGAGAAAAGAGATGGGGATTGTCAAAAGACTCTACAGAAGTGTTCTTGGTAAAGACCGGGGCTTGGAATCTTTAATCAAGGAAGCCAGAGGGCAGCTTATAATTTTTGAAAAACAAGCAAAGCAGTGGGAAAAGAAAGCCGCGCGCTTGAGGGAGGCTTTAATTAAGTTAGAAGACAGAAGAGAGAAAAAAGAGACGGTGCTAGGAAATTACAAAAGAATATACGAGGACAAAATTAAAAATTTTGGGGCTGATGCCGAACAAGACGTGGCCAGGGAAGCCGAAACCGGCGTTGACGCGTCTTTGGTCGCTGAAACAGACGAACCAGAAGTTGATATCCCCACGGGAAGTTTTACCTTGGGCGGTTTGGACGCGAGCGGATCTTTTGAAGAAGAACAATCCGACCGGGAAGAACTGGCCGTCGGGGCTCCTTTAGAGCCAGAGGGAAGGGAAGAGCCGGCGCGAGGTGGAGCCGCGAGGGAAGCGGAAGCGCCAAAAAAAGTGGAAAACCCGGAGACGGTGGGAGACTATTTGCGAGCTTGGAACGATCTTTACGAGCAAGATAATCCGGAATTGATTTTTGATCTGGATGCTTTTTCGCCAAAAGTAAAAAGTGTTTTGGACAAGAAAGTCAGCGGCGAAAAGATAAAAGAAGTTTTTATCAGTTTGGTTGAAAAAAAGTTTGTGAAGCCGGGGACAATGGCGCCCTGGATTACCGAGGCCTTGGAGCGGGCTCTGCCCTCGGCCGTTTTTGGTAAACGTTTGGGCATTGTTTACGAGGCCTTGGAGAAAAAACCGCGGCCGAAGTATTTGGGAGTCGAGAAAAAGGCAGAGCCAAAACCGGAAGCAGTAGAGTTGGAAAGACCGGAAAGGGTGGAGGCGCATGTTCTAAAAAGCCTGAAAAAATATCTTCTTGACTGGAACAAGAAGTACCCCCGCCTGGCTCTTGCTCCGCTGAATTTCCCTCCGGAAGTTTTAACAAATTTGCAAAAAGGGGTTAAGCCCGATGACGCCAAGAATTTTTTGATCGGTTCATTAAGGATTGTTCTTGTTAATCGTGGACTGGCCAAGCCGGAATTGCTGGAGATTTTGCAAAACCTTTCTCTGGAAGATATTTTAAATGGCGCGAAAGAGAAAGAAATAGACGACACTTTTATAAGGCCAATAGAAAATGAGGGAACGATAAGCAAAAAAAAGAGGGAGAGCAAGGCAAA
Source organism: bacterium (assembly GCA_021815315.1). Taxonomy (GTDB): domain Bacteria; phylum Patescibacteriota; class Minisyncoccia; order Portnoybacterales; family JAKAHB01; genus JAKAHB01. The sequence goes on from JAKAHB010000001.1 coordinate 79,378, forward strand.
AATGATTGAGGTGGGGAAAGATAAAGCGGATAATTTAGGCCGCAAGCTCAAAGCTTTTGTTGAATTTCTTGGAAAAAGAAAAGAAGCGGGCTTTAACCCGTATGTCAGCGAAGAAGGGATAGCCGGGATGAAAACAAGCAGGGAATTATTTCTTGGGTTGGACGCGAAAATCGGGGCGAGCGATTTTAATAAGAAGTTGGGTGTTTTTGTGAAAGCCCTGGAGGGGGTAGGAAGAAACCTCGGAGAGTTTGAGCCAGATAACGCAGAGTCTATCCAAGAGGTGCGAGACGTTTTTGAGGATGTAGAGAAGGCTTTTACGGAAGTTGCGGAGTCTATCCCCCAGGGGCAGAAAACTAAGCTGGTTGCGTCAAGGCTGAACAAGGCGAGCCAGTTAATCGGAAAGAAAAATGACTTTTTACGCCGGTTACAAGAATTAAAAAAATAATTTATGCCGAAAGAGACGAGTCAAAACCTAAAAACCAAATTAAAACAGCTATTGGAAGATAACGAAAAATTTTTGGAACAAAGCGAGCGGAGGTTGGGGAAGTTGCAGCTGGAAGCCGAAAAAATCATGGCCAGGCTGTCTGATGACGAAGAACGGCTGGACGCTAAAATCGGCCAAGCCGCGGCGGAGCTTGACTAAAAACAAGGCATTGTTTTGGTTGACAGCAGGAAGCCAATCTGCTAAACTACCGTTGAATGATTTTTTGGTCCGTCTGCAAAACGGGCCGTTATTTTTAATAGGATTACCGATTTACGGATCAGTATGGATTTACAAACCTGTCTATCCGTGACAATCTGCAAATCCGTAATTATATGAACGAATTTATTTCTGCCATTGATCAGATTTGTGAAGAAAAGGGCATTTCCCGAGACAAGGTTATTGAAACTGTGGAGATGGCCATTGCCGCGGCCTATAAAAAAGACCACGGCCTGAAAGGTTTAAGCATTCGCGCCGATTATAACGAAAAATCGGAAGATTTTGATGTTTTCCAAGCCAGGTTGGTGCTGGACCCGGAAATGGTTTGGAGCGAAGAAGAATTAGCCGAAATGGCTCAACGTGGCGAAGAAGAGGAAGAAACTCGGGAGCTGGAGATAGTAGAGCCTATCGCCGACAGAAAAATCAGATTCAACGAAGAAAAGCATCTTTTTTTGGAAAACGCTCAAAAGCTCAACCTTGTTTTTAAAGAGGAGGACGCTAGAAAGTTTGAAGAAAAAGAAGAAAAATTTAACGTATTTTTGGTGTCTGAAAAAAAGAAAGAAGGAAAGGGTAAAAAAATCAAAGTCGCCGTGGGAGACGAGATTTGGTTCGCTTTGGCAGGCAAAGAGAGTTACGGTCGTATCGCCGCTCAAACCGCGAAGCAGGTAGTCATCCAAAGAATCCGCGAGGCGGAGCGGGAAGCTGTTTTTGACGAATTTAAAAATAAAGAAGGCGAGGTTATTTCCGCCACGGTTCAGCGCATTGAAAAAGGCATAGTTTTTGTTGATATCGGGAAGGGTAATGGCATTATGTTCCCGGAAGATCAAATTCCGGGAGAATATTACAGAATCGGTCAGCGTTTGCGAGTCTACGTGGCCGAAGTCAAAAAAGATGTCAAAGGGCCTGGCATTATTGTCTCGCGAACTCGGCCGGAAATGATTGTTGAGTTGTTTCATTTGGAAGTGCCGGAAATCGCCGCGGGTAGCGTGGAAGTAAAAGCCGTGGCCAGAGAAGCCGGTTCTCGCTCTAAAATTGCTGTGGTCTCTGTGGAGGATGGCGTGGACGCTATCGGCGCTTGCGTAGGACAGCGCGGCACCAGAGTACAGGCGATTATAAACGAACTAGGGGGCGAGAAGGTGGATATTATTGAATGGTCAAAAGATCCGGCCAAATTTATCGGTAATTCTTTGTCTCCGGCCAAAGTTATCAACGTTGAGGTCAAGGAAAAAGAGAAGATCGCCCTGGTGCAGGTGCCCGAAGATCAGCTGTCTTTGGCAATCGGTAAACAAGGCCAAAACGTCAGGTTGGCGGCCAAATTAACCGGCTGGAAAATTGATATTTTGACTGAAGCCAGCCAACAGGCAGAAGCCGTTCCCGAGGAGGGCGCTAAACCCCAGGACGAGGACGCCACCGCTCAAAAAACTGAAAAGAAAAAAGCGGTCAAACCCAAAAAAACAAAGAAGAAAGAAAAGGTAAAGAAGGAAGAAAAATAATAAACAATGAATCCAAACAAACATGTTAATTATCGGGCATAAAAATCCGGACACAGACAGTGTTGTCTCGGCTTTAGTGCTGGCTCAATTGTTGCAAAAAAAGCCCTTGCTTAGGGGAAGAGTTTTTGCCGGCCGGGCTGGGGAGGTTAACAACGAAACAAAATTTGTTTTAAATTATTTTAAGGTTAAAGCTCCGGCTTTGGTTAAGTCAATCAAAAGCAAAGAAGTTTTTTTGGTGGATCACAACTCAATCGCGGAGTCGGCCGAAGGCCGAGAAGAGAGTGTTTTATTAGGCGTTTTGGACCACCACTGCTTGGGCGGCGTATCCACGGCCAGCCCCGTTTATTACCGTTGCGAAGCCGTGGGCAGCACCAGTACCCTAGTGGCTAAAATGTTTGAAGAAAACAGCGTAAAACCAAACAGGCTTCAAGCGGGGCTTTTGCTAGCGGGCCTTTTATCCGATACGCTTAATTTTACTTCGCCCACCACCTCCAAGGAGGATAAAAAAATAGCGAGCAAGCTGCAAAAAATCTCCGGTTTGAAAATAAATGAATTTGCTAAGAAAATGTTTGAAGCGAAATCTTCATTGGCCGGCGTTAAACTGGAAGAAGTCATTAGCAAGGACTACAAAGAATTTAAATTTGGTAAAGTTAAGTTCGGCTTTGGCGTCTGGGAAACGGTTATGCCGCAGGCCTTACTTGAAAAAAAAGAGCGGCTCATTAAGTCTTTAAGGGAACTAAAGCAAAAAAGCAAGTTGGACTTGGTGTTTTTTGCAGTCGTTGATATTCTGAAAAATCAAAGCCACTTGATAGCCCCGGGAAGCGGGGAAGAGCAGGCCGCTAGCAAAGCGTTGGGGGTTCAGACCGAAGACAGTCTGGCTTTTATGCCGGGCGTTGTTTCTCGCAAGAAGCAGATGATCCCGCCTTTGGCCGAATATTTTGAAAAATTAAACTGATTTTATGGTTACAAAACTGGAGAAACTGCCCAAATCCAAGGTGAAAATAGAGGTGACAATCCCCGCTGTTGATTTTGAAGAATACATCAGTGAAGCCTATAAGGCGATCAGCCGGGAAATAAAAACTGACGGTTTTCGTCCTGGAAAAGCTCCGCGTCAAGTGGTTGAGCAAAAAGTTAATCAGGGACACATTCTTCAAGACGCGGCCGATTTAGCCTTGAGAGATTCATACCTTAAAATTTTGGGCGAACACAAATTGGAGCCATTGGGCAATCCGGAAATAAAAATTTTAAAACTGGCTCAGGGCAACGACTTTGTTTACGAGGCGGAGATTTTTGTTTTGCCGGAAGTAATTTTGGCTAACTACAAGAGCATCAGCTCTAAGATCTTACGGCAAAAGTCAAAAGACAAGATTGAAGTATCCGATAAAGAATTGAAGGACGCTTTAAACTGGCTGGTTGATTCTCGCGCCAAGTTTATTAGTGTAAAACGCGCCGCAAAGCAAGGAGATAAACTGGAAATTGACTTTGACGTTTTCCGAGATGGAACACCCATAGAAAATGGCCAGTCACAAAACCACCCCCTGATTCTTGGGCAGGGAAAATTTATGCCCGGGTTTGAGGAGCAGTTGGAAGGGATGGAGGAGGGAGAGGAAAAGAAGTTTTCCTTGAATTTCCCGGAAGATTACCACGAAAAAAGCTTGGCGGGTCAGCCAGCTGAATTCAAAGTGAAGGTAAGAAGCGTGCTGGAAAAGCAAGTCCCCGAACTTGATGATGATTTCGCGGCCAGTTTGGGCGAATTTAAGACACTGGGCGACTTGGAAAAGAGCATCAGAAACGGACTAAAACAGGAGAGAGAGGCCAGAGAGAAGGAAAAAACCAGAATAGCCATCATTTCCAAAATTGCCGAAGAATCGCAATTTGAGACTCCGGAGATTTTGGTTGAGGGAGAACTGGATAAGATGCTGCGCGAATTTAAAATGGAAATCGCCCAAATGGGCTTGGAGTTTGAAAAATATTTGACTGGTATCAAAAAAAGCGAAGATGATTTGAAGAAAGAATGGACTAAAAAGTCTCAAGAGCGAGTAAGAATTGGGCTGGTATTGCAGGCTATTGCCGGAAAGGAAAAAATCGAGCCCACGGAACAAGAAATTGAAGCAGAGGCCGGGAAGGTTCTGCAAGCCTACGGCAGGGCGGAACAGGCTCAAAAGAACATTGACAGTGCCAGACTGCGCGAATATACTAAAAATACGCTAGTTAACGAAAAAGTATTCCAATTTTTGGATAATATTGAGGAGTAATTTGTCGCGGAAAACAGACCATTATGATTTTTTGTGCCAAAAACCAAAAGACGAAGATCAAAAAAAGCGCGTTTTTCTTTATTTTGACTCTTGGCTTTTGACTTTTGACCTAGGTTCGTGTTAATTCCCACCGTTATAGAAAAATCGCAATATGGAGAGAGAGCCTACGATATCTATTCTAGGCTTCTCAAAGAAAGAATTATCTTTCTTGGCGGTCCTGTTGACGACCAAGTTGCCAATATTATTATTGCGCAACTTTTGTTTTTGGAAAGCCAAGATTCCAAGAAGGACATTAAGCTTTACATCAATAGCCCTGGCGGTTCGGTAACGTCCGGCATGGCTATTTACGATACGATGCAGTATGTCAAACCGGACGTTTCCACTATCTGTGTTGGCATGGCTGCTTCAATGGGGGCCGTTCTTTTGGCCGCTGGCGCCTCGGGCAAGCGTTACGCTCTGCCCAATTCCCAAATTTTGCTGCATCAGGTTATGGGTGGAGCGACGGGGCAGGCGACAGATGTGGCCATAGCGGCCAAACATATCATTAACGTTAAAAACCTGCTTAATCAGATTTTAGTCAAACATACCAAACAGGAATTGAACCAAATTGAAAGAGATACGGATAGAGATTTTTATATGTCCGCCAAAGAAGCTAAAAATTACGGGGTTATTGATAAAATAATTACCAAAGCTTGAAGCGGAGATGCTTGTTTGACTTGATTTAGTTTAGGCCGAGAACATTTTTATGCAGTTGATTATCGGGGGCGTTGCGGCGCTGGTTATAGGTATTGTCTTGGGATATTTTGCCAGACAAGCCATAGCGAAAAAGCAAGCCGGAACACTGGAAGCCAAGCTCAACAAGCTGGCGGAAGACTCAAAAAACGAAGCCAACAAGATTTTATTGGAGGCGAAAGAAAAGGCGGTCGTAATTTTAGAAGAAGCCAAAAAAGAAGAAAAAGAGAGAAAGGAGTATCTGCTAAAGAGCGAGCAACGCCTGGAGCACAAAGAACAGTCGCTGGAGAAACAAGAAAAGGGCATTGAAGAACAGGCCAGGGACCTAGAACTCAAAGTTTCCAAAGTCAAGCAGATCAAAGAAGATCTGCAAAAGTTACAGTCTCAAAAGATTACCGAACTTGAAAAAGTAGCCTCTTTATCTCGCGATGAAGCCAAGGCTGAATTGTTGTCTTTGATTGAAAAGGAAAATCAGGAAATAATAATGGAACGGGTAAAACGCCTGGAGAAAGAGAACCAGGAAGAGTTGGAAAAGAGAGCCAAAGACATGATGGTTTTGGCCATGCAGAGATATGCCGGGTCCCAGGCTTCTGAAGTGAGCACCTCAACCGTGGCTTTGCCTAGCGAGGATTTAAAAGGCAGAATTATCGGCAAAGAAGGAAGAAACATAAAAACCCTGGAAAAGCTGACTGGAGTGGAAATTATTATTGATGACGCTCCCGATGCCATTGTTATTTCGGCTTTTGATCCGATAAGAAGGCAAATTGCTAAAATTTCTTTGGAAAAATTGATCGCCGATGGCCGAATTCAGCCGGCTAGAATTGAAGAAACCGTGGAAAAGGCCAAAGAAGAGATTGGCCAAAAAATTCAGGAAGCCGGCGAAGCGGCGGTTTATGACACCGGCGTGGCGGGGCTAGACCCCAAGTTGGTTAAAATTTTGGGCCGATTAAGATTTCGTACCAGTTACGGCCAAAATGTTTTGCTCCATTCAATCGAAGTGGCCCATCTAGCCGGCGCGATTGCCGGTGAACTGGGGGCAAATATTAGCTTAGCCAAAAAAGCGGGACTTTTGCACGACATTGGCAAGGCGGTGGACCATGAAATTCAGGGTTCGCACGTAGAAATTGGCCGGATGTTGCTCAAAAAATTTAATTTGCCCGAAGAAGTCATCCAGACAATGGAAGCTCACCACGAAGAACATCCCTACGCCAATATAGAATCCAGGATAATCCAAGTGGCTGATGCTTTGTCCTCGTCTCGCCCGGGAGCCAGAAAAGACACCCTGGAAGCCTATCTTAAGCGCCTGGAGGAATTGGAACAAATAGCCAATTCTTTTGAGGGCATAGAAAAATCTTACGCCATTCAAGCCGGAAGGGAGATTAGAGTTTTTGTCAGACCGGAAGAAATTGACGATTTGGGCGCTCGGGAGATGGCTCGCAAAATCGCCGACAAGATTCAAGATGACCTGAATTATCCGGGGGAAATTAAAATTAGCGTGATTAGAGAAACTAGGATAGTGGAATACGCCAGATAAAAGTGGAAATAGAGGCGAAGAAATAAGAACGAAAAATCTTTTATTATCCGCCCCTTAGTTTTAAAGGTCTAGCTTGTTATGAAGATTTTATTTTTTGGCGATATCATGGGGAAGGCGGGGAGAGAGGCCTTGGCCGCGGCTCTGCCCAAACTTAAAAAAAAGTATGAGCCGGATTTTGTTATTGCCAACGGAGAAAACTTGGCCCATGGTTTGGGAATAACCAGGAGAACCTTTAAGGAATTAATGGATTTTGGAGTGGACGCGGTAACAGGTGGAAACCATATTTTTTCCAAAGAGGACGGGTTGAGTTTGCTCAAAGACGATAGGAAGATGATTATCAGGCCCCTAAACTATCCGGAAAAGACAGTGGGCAGAGGCTTCTTGATACTTCAGGCGGGCATAAAGCGTTTATTGTTGATCAATCTTAACGGTCGAGTTTTTATGAAAGAGGATCTCAACGATCCCTTTGCCGAAGTTGAGGCGCTTCTTGAAAGCTATGGTCTTGGCAAAGAAGCTTTTGACGAGGGGAAGGAGAGGGTGGATGGAATTTTAGTTGATTTTCACGCGGAAGCAACCTCTGAAAAAAAGGCAATGGGCTATTTTTTGGATGGGCGGGTTTCCGGCGTGCTGGGAACCCATACTCACGTGCAGACAAATGATGATAGAATTTTAAATGGCGGAACCGCCTATGTTTCGGACGCGGGCATGGTCGGAGTGGAAGATTCGGTTATCGGCGCTTAAAAAGATAAAATTGTTAATCGTTTTTTAGATAGATTTGACAATAAAATAAAAGTGGCTGACGATGGCCCGGTTGAAATTAACGGCATCTTTTTAAAACTGGATAAAAAAACCGGGTTGGCCCTAAACATTGAAAAAATAAGGGAGAAAGTGGTAAAATACTAGGGTGAGGGCCAAGGCTAAAGGGCAAAATTAAAATAATTTCCCACGAGTGTTTCTGCAAAAATTATTCCGTTAAATTTTTTTATGAAGGGAGGTGATAATTGTGACTAGAGATCAATTATTGGATACGATGGCCAAAAAGGCCGAAATTTCTAAAAGAGCCGCTGGTGACGCTTTAGGCGCCATGACGGAAGCTGTTACCAAAACCTTGCAAAAGGGAGACAAACTAACCTTGACCGGTTTTGGCACCTTCTCTATTTCCAAAAGAGCAGCCAGACAAGGCGTTAATCCTAAGACTGGAGCCAAGATTAAAATTCCGGCGATGAAAGTCCCAAAATTCAAAGCGGGCAAAGCCTTGAAAGAAGCAGTGAGATAATTTTAGCTAAATAAAAACCCCTACTATCCGGTTTTCTCTTTTTGCTGGGAGAAGATCGAAAAGTAGGGGTTTTTTTGGTCGATTTATTAGTGATTGTTGCCAACTGGCACCGGGGGACACACTCGCGGTGGCAACTTCAGCGGCAACTCGACGGTAAAAACAGTTTCCTTATTTTCTTCGCTGACAAAAGAAATGGCCCCTCCATGTTTTTCAACGATGTTTTTAGTGATGAAAAGACCAAGACCGGTACCGTCCGTTTCCATTTTGATAACATTGGAACCGCGAAAAAACCGATTGAAAATTCGTTGTTGTTGGTCTCGAGGAATGCCCGCTCCCTGGTTGGCGATAGTAATTAGGTAACGATCCAACTCTTTTTTGAGGGTGGTCGTTACCTTGCTCCGGGGATTGGAGTATTTGATGGCATTATCAATTAAATTTTGAAAGACTATTTTTATTTTTTGAGCATCGGCTATAATATCCGGTAAAATTATTTTAGGAGCGTTAAATTCCAGTGTTACCCCGTTTTTGGCAGCCACGGCTATATTTTCTTCCAGCACTTGTTCTATCAAATCCTTAAGAGACACTTTTTCAAAATCAAAGAGAAACCTTCCTTCTTCAATTTTAGTCACATTCAGCAAATCGTTAATCAAAATAATCATTCTTTCGTTGGAATCATAGCCTTTTTGCAGGAAAGATTTTTGAGCCGGGCTTACCGGTCCCAAATCCTCGGAAATGAGCATATGGAATATCCACTTAATGGCCGAAAGAGGTGTTCTTAATTGATGGGCGGCGATACTGATAAATTCGGACTTCATCCGATTGATTAATTTCTCTCGAGTAACGTCATGGAGGCTCAAGATGTAAGAGGACGGGAGATGGTCCCGAGGATTTAGAGGCACAAAGTTAGCCACGAAAAATCTGTCTTCCTGCTGGTTATCCTGAAGACAGACTTCTTTCTTTAGAGATCGGCTAACGGGACGGTTTCTTATCTCCCGGTAAAGGTTGATGATATTTTTGTCCAAAGATGTTTTGTCCAGGGGCCGTCCCAACAGGGTTTCTTTCTTAGCGCCTAAAATCATTTCGGCCCAAGGATTGACCAGGGAGATGACGCCTTGATCGTCAAACAAAATAATGCCCTCAACAAGATTTTCAACAATGGCCCTTATTTTGTCCCTCTCCAGTTTTAGCTCGGCGGAAGCTTCTACCAATTTCCAATCTCGTCTGGTCAAGACTTCCGCTTCGTGCGCGAGCAACTCCCGTTGGTTTTTAACGCCCAGGGAAATTTTGTCTAGCCAAAAAGCAAGCTCGTCAAATTCGTCGTTTCGTGGTTTCGTGTCTTTTTGATTATTGAAAAGATACCGGCCCTCAAAAATGGCTTGAGCTTGATTTTTTAAATAAAAAAGATTGGAAGATACCTTGCGAGTCAGCAAATAAGCAAAGAAGACGGTAAGAGCTAGCACAGAAATGATGATGGCCAAGAAATCGGATTGGCCGAAAAAAAGCGAAAGATGGTTCAAAAAAAAAGTAAAAAAATTAACCCCGCTTTGTTGCTCATAGGCCAAGACGAGCAGGACAAAAAATAAGGCTAGCAGAAAAACAAGAGAGCAAAGAAAAATTTTTAGGAAGATGTTATTCTTGAATTTTTTCATTGTTTAAATTATAGCACAGTAATTTTATTGTTAGAAAATAAAAAACAAGGCTTGGGGAAGCCTCATTTTTCAGTGAGCGGGTGAGCGGAATCGGACCGCCGTCTCAGCCTTGGCAAGGCCGTGTAATAGCCACTATACGACACCCGCGAACATGGCTGCGAATAATTGCTTCGGGTTGTGCCGGGGGAGAGAATCGGACTCTCGACACCATGATTTTCAGTCATGTGCTCTACCACTGAGCTACCCCGGCCAGTTTCAACTACTAGGGTTTAGCCAATAGGTTATAGCCACTAGACCCTAGCTATCAGTGAACAGGGTGGGCGCGAAAGGACTCGAACCCTTGGCCTCCTCGGTGTAAACGAGGCGCTCTAACCAGCTGAGCTACGCGCCCGATATGGCTAATGGCGGGCCACCACGAGCAACGCGCTATCCGCAATAAGCCGATTTGGTGCCGTGGGAGGGACTTGAACCCTCACGCCCTAATGGGCACTAGCCCCTCAAGCTAGCCTGTCTACCAATTCCAGCACCACGGCCCGGTATTTAAGCCTCTTTCTCCGGAGTTTCTTCCTGTTTTTGCTGCTCCATCAAGATCGTTTCTTGGCCAGGAATTTGCAGATTTTTCATACGAGCGGAGCGTCCGAATCTATTTCTCATGTAATAGAGCTTGGAGCGTCTGACTTTGGCTTTTTTGAGGATGTCGATCTTCGCTACGCTAGGCGAGAAAAACGGATAGACCCTTTCTACTCCCACGCCAGAAGCGATTTTGCGCACGGTAAAAGTACCGTTTAAGCCTTTGCCATGTTTAACGGCCAAAACCAGCCCTTCAAAAGGTTGGAGTCTTTCCTTTCCGGCTTCTATTATTTTTTGGTAAACACGAACAGTGTAACCTGGCTTGAGATTGGGCACGGTTCGTCCGGAATCTTTGATAATTTTTTCGTTAAATAAATCCAGTTTTGTGGCCATAGTGATTAGCAAAAAACACCCTTGAGGGTGATTAAGACAGAGTTAATTTCACACAGTGACATTTTCGCATTTTTTTAAATATTAGTCAAGCGAGTACAGGGGCCTTGATCCTTCCCAGTGTTTTCTTTAAATCGGGAGGCAGGGGAGCGGAAACGTCTACCTTCTCTCCTTCTAGATTGGTAAAACCGATACTTTGAGCGTGCAAAAATTGCCTTTTCAGCCCCCGGGTGTCTTTTAGCGTTTTTTGGGTATATTTTCTATCCCCGACGATTGGCAATCCGACAACAGCCAAATGGACCCTGATTTGATGCATCCGGCCGGTTTTGGGAGAAGCTTCAATCAAGCTGTAATTTTTAAATTCTTCTTTTACTCGGTAAAAAGTTTTAGCGGGTCGCGGCTTGGTTTTTTGTTGATGAGCGTTACGTTTGCCCAGAGCCACTTGCTTGGTGGGGTCTTTGAGCGAACGGGCGATAGGGAAGTCAATCCAGCCGGATTTTCTTTTTGACTTGCCAAAAACCAAGGCCAGATATCTTTTATCTATCAGACGTTCTTTAAACTGGTTTTTTAAATTTTCAAAAGCTTCTTTATTTTTTGCTATCAGCATGACTCCCGAGGTGTCTTTGTCCAGGCGGTGAACAATACCGGGGCGAAGCTCGGGATTATCACCCACATTTCTCACGGCGGGATAGTGGCTGATTAACCAACTGGCAACAGTATCGTTGCGCGGAGGATTGCCGGGGTGGACAGAAATTCCGGCGGGCTTGTTTATGACCAGCATGTCGGGGTCTTCATAGAGAACCGCAATTTTGATGTCGGGGTTTGGCTTGAGCAAGAAGGGCTTGGGCTCTTTCAGGTCTATTTCCAGCACATCATTTTTTTTGAGCCGGTAGCTTTGTTTTTTAATTTCTCCGTTAACCAAAACATGCCCGGCTTTGATCTCCTTTTTTAGCCAGGCGCGGGATTTGTCATGAAATTTTGTGGCCAGCCAAAGATCCAAGCGTTGGGAGATGTCTTTATCGGCGATTTCATTTTGCATAAAGATATTGTGGCATAGAATAAAGGAAATAGGCAAACAAAAACAGCCCGGAGGCTGCTTCAATAAGGTGGGTCCGAGAGGACTTGAACCTCTGGCCTTCACAATGTCAATGTGACGCTCTAGCCAACTGAGCTACGGACCCTTTTTGGCGGATAGCGGGTGGCGATGGCTCGCAGGAATACTATCTGCCCCAGGCTATTATCTGCCGTTGACGTGGGCCTGGATGGACTCGAACCATCGACCCCAGCTTTATAAGAGCTGTGCTCTGACCAACTGAGCTACAGGCCCCCTAGAGATTTAACCGGCGGCTACCAAGGCCTCAAATTCTTCTTTTTCTAAGATTTCTTTTTCTATTAGAGTCTTGGCTATCTGATTCAGCAACGCTCTTTTTTCCTTGAGAATATCTAAGGCTTTTTTGTAGGCGTTGTCAATAAAGACATAAATTTCTTTATCAATTTTAGAGGCCATCTCTTCGGAGTAGTTTTTTTGTTCAGAAATTTCTTTGCCCAAAAATACTAATTCATCGCGGTCACCGAAGACAACGGGACCCAAATTTTCCGACATACCCCAACGGGTAACCAGGCTTCTGGCCAGCTCGGTTGTTTTTTCCAGGTCGTTGGAAGCCCCGGTAGTGATTTCATTAAAGACCGTTTTTTCAGCGGCGTATCCGCCCAAAAGCACGGACAATTCTTCCAAAAACTCTGTCTTGGAGTGGAAATGTTTGTCTTCCGTTGGCAATTTCAGGGTATAACCGGCGGCCCGCCCACGGGAAATAATGGAAATTTTTCTGATCGGATCCATGTGCGGCAAAGAAGCGGCCACCAAAGCATGCCCGGCTTCGTGATAGGCGGCAATCTCTTTTTCTTTGGGCGTTAAGACAAAGCTGCGACGTTCCGGCCCTAGCATAACTTTTTCAATGGAGGCAATTAATTCTTCCATGCCAATTTCCGTTTTATCTTTTTGGGCGGTCAAAATTGCCGCTTCATTCATCAGGTTAGCCAAATCGGCTCCTGAAAATCCGGGAGTTCTTTCGGCAATTTGACGCAGTTTAACGTCTTTGGTTAAGGGTTTGCCTTTGGCGTGAATATTCAAAATAGCTTCGCGATCTTTAATATCCGGTAAATCCAAAATAACCCGTCTGTCAAAGCGTCCCGGACGCAACAAGGCCGGATCTAAAATATCCGGGCGATTAGTGGCCGCCAGCACAATGACTTGAGTGTTGGGGTCAAAGCCGTCCATTTCCACCAGGATTTGGTTAAGGGTTTGCTCTCGTTCGTCATGTCCTCCGCCCAGACCGGCGCCGCGATGTCGACCGATGGCGTCCAATTCGTCAATGAATAGAATTGCCGGAGCGCTTTTTTTGGCCAAAGCGAAAGTGTCGCGGACGCGCGAAGCGCCGACACCAACAAAGAGCTCCACAAATTCCGAGCCGGAAATATGAAAAAAGGGCACGTTAGCTTCACCGGCTACGGATCGGGCCAACATGGTTTTCCCGGTTCCCGGGGGGCCAACCAGCAAGATGCCTTTGGGGATTTTTGCGCCTAAAGCTAAAAACTTTTTGGGTTCTTTCAAGAATTCCACTACTTGCTCCAGTTCTTCTTTGGCCTCTATAAGACCGGCGACATCCTTAAAGGTAGCTTTGGGTTTATTTTTATCGTCGGGCATGATCATCCGCACCAGGGACTTGGTGAACCCAAAAGCTTGGTTGGAGCCGCGTTGCGCTTGGCGCATCATAAACCAAAAGAAAAAACCAATAATAAGAAGAGGAAAGACAAACGGGAGAAGAGTGGCGAACCAGAAGCGCCAACCAGAAACCTCTTTGACTTCCAAATTGACTCCGGCCAATTTTTCCGCGCTAACCCCGTAATTTTTTAAAGTTTCAGTCAAGGGAGCGTCGGTTTCTTTTTTGGCTGTTTGCTCGGTGTTATCAACCAATTTCAGGCCGAGTTCATTTTCGGTTACGGTAATTTGTTTAACCTTCCCCTCGTTGATTTCCAGGGCTAATTTAGAAAGAGAGACTACCTCGGGAGATTTGCCGCTATTAAACAAAGAAAAAATAGCCGTCAGAGCAATGAAGGTTACGAGAATATAAAAAAGATTTTTGAAGAGAGGCTTCATAAAAAACTCAAAACCAAAATGTCAAAGGTCAATCTTAAAGCTTCTAGTTTAAATTGCTAATTAGGGACTGGAGGCAATAAAAATTTTAAAAGCGAAGGCTATTCTTTCTCGGTAGAAACAGCTTTTTCTTCAGCTGCCTTTTTTTGGGCCAGAGTTAGCGCCATTTTGTGAGATTTGATATCAACTGAAGTTATTTTAAAGTCATAGTCCTTGCCAATTTCTAATTGAGCGCGCATGGCGTCTTGATCTTGAAATTCGGAAACATGGATTAGCCCCTGGATATCCTTATCCAACTGGACGAAAGCGCCGAAAGGATTAAACTTGGTTACCGCTCCCTTAACCTTTTTTCCTTCCTTATATTTGTTAGCCGCTTTGGCCCAAGGATCTTCTTTCAAGGCCTTGAGAGACAAGGAAAGGCGGTCTTTATCAATGCCGATAATTTGGGCTTTAACTTTGTCGCCAACCCGGATTATTTTTCTGGGGTCTTCTATCAGCTGCCAATCAAGTTCAGAAATGTGGATCAACCCTTCTAGCATATCGGGCTGGGAGCTGGCCTCTTCGGCTTCGTCTTCCGCCGCTGTTTGTTTGGTCTTGAATTTGATAAAGGCTCCAAAATCAACCACGCCGGAGATTTCTCCTTCTACTATCTCTCCGACTTTATACTGGCTTAAGACTTCTTTCAGTTTTTTAGCTTCCATAGCTTTTTCTGAAACAATGAGCTTCTCTTGGGTCGGGTCGGCGTCAATAACCTTAACAGCCATTTCTTTGTTCACAAATTTATTAAGATGTTGCAGGATCTTGTTTTTGTCCCCTTCTTCAACGCGAGGATAGTTCTCGGTAGCCAATTGCGAAACCGGTAAGAAACCGACAATGCCGTTAAGATTTATAATCAACCCGCCGCGATTGGCGGCTGTTATTTTGACCATGATGGTTTCTTTGTTTTTTCTGGCTTCGTCCAGGCTATTCCAGGTTTGTTCTCGGAAGGCTTTTTTAACCGAGAGTTCAATGTAACCGTCATTGTTTTCCGGTTCGGCAATAACAGCCGAGATTTTATCACCAGACTTGAGTTCTTTGAAAAGCTGGCGATTTTCTTTGATTTCACGGCCGAAGATGATGCCGGTACCCAGACTTCCCAAATCAACAAAAATTATATTTTTGCCGATTTCAACAACCGTCCCTTCCACCAGATCGTCAACCTGGGGGACAAAAGTATGGAGACGCACGAGTTCGCTCATCAACTCATTATCTTTGGTTTGAGTTTTTGTAGTTTTGGTTTCAGTCATACAAAGAATAGTATAGAGGAATAATTTGACTTTGGCAAGAGCCAGCGGCTGGCCAAAAACGTTGGCCGCTTGAAACGATTATTTTTCTTTGCTATACTTTACCCTACAAGGGGCTCCAGCCTCGCCTAACGCGAGTCCAGGCGGGAAGCCCTTTATTTATTGTTTACACTAAAACGTCATGATAATTTCTTGGTACGGCCACTCGTGCTTCAAAATCCAGGCTTCTTCCGGGGGCAGCCAGCTGGTTATTGTTACCGATCCTTTTGCCAAGGAAGCGGGATTAACGCCGCCTCGCCTGCAGGCGGACATTGTCACTGTTTCTCATCAGCATTTTGACCATAACAATGCGGAAGCGATCGGGGGAAATCCCTTCGTGGTTAATCTGCCCGGTGAATATGAGGTAAAAAGCGTGATTATAAAAGGTGTTCCCAGTTTTCATGACAAAAGCGAGGGTGCTGAAAGAGGAGGGAACACCATCTACCACATCAAAGCGGAGGGCATTTCTCTTTGTCATTTGGGTGATTTGGGGCAGGAAAAGTTAACGGCCCAACAATTAGAACAGATTGGCGACGTGGACGTTTTATTTGTGCCGATTGGAGGCAAGTACACTCTGGACGGCTCGGAAGCGGCCGAAATTATCAATCAAATTGAGCCAAAGATTGTAATCCCGATGCATTATAAAGTAGCCGGGCTGGCTATCGGTCTGGATGATGAAAAAGAATTTTTGAAAGAAATCGGAGAAGCGGAAACGGTTGACAAAATAGTGTTAAAGAAAAAAGACTTGCCGGAAGAAGGCGCGCCCACGAAAGTATATATAATGAAAGTCTGAAAAAGCCAAGCTTATAAAGTTGGAAGTTTAGGGGCTGGTAATTTGACGAGTTTTATTTCAAAAGATATATGAACCTAGCTGATTGGCTGGAAAGAATTCAGCGTAAACCCCACCAAGAGCGCTTAAAGTTGCTTTGGGTTTGCGTGTCAATCTCAATGTTTATAGTTTTTTGTTTTTGGCTGGTTTCTTTGAACAGCTTGATAAAGGGAGGAGGAAGCGAGACGCAATCGGCGCAAAGTCAGCAGGCCCTGGATAGTGCCAACAAAAGCTACCAACAGATGAAAAGCCAAGTGCCCACTCTGTGGCAAACACTAAAAGCTTCCATCTTGGGTTCGGCTAGCCAACCGGCTGAAGATTCAAAAGCATCACAACCAAAAACCAATTCTATTTTTAAAGACCAAACGAGTTCGTCAACCAATTCGGGACAAGAATAATCAAA
This sequence comes from bacterium, assembly GCA_021815315.1. GTDB lineage: Bacteria > Patescibacteriota > Minisyncoccia > Portnoybacterales > JAKAHB01 > JAKAHB01. Next base: position 95,685 of record JAKAHB010000001.1, read on the forward strand.
GTAATTGAACAGTTAATTTATGAACGGAGAGAACGAAAACAAACTCACGGAAACAGGCTATATCCAGCCAACAGAGATAACTCAAGAGATGGAGGAGGCCTATCTTGACTATGCAATGTCGGTTATTGTCGGCCGCGCTTTGCCGGACGTAAGAGACGGTTTAAAGCCGGTGCATCGACGCATTCTTTATGCCATGTGGGATGTGGGCTTGCGTTCCAATGGCAAATTTAAAAAATCAGCCACAGTGGTCGGCGAAGTTTTGGGTAAATATCACCCCCACGGCGACGTGGCGGTATATGACTCCATGGTGAGAATGGCGCAGGATTTCTCCATGCGTTACCCGTTGGTTCATGGCCAGGGAAACTTCGGCTCTATGGACGGAGACGCGCCGGCGGCGATGCGTTACACCGAAGCCAAAATGTCCGGCATCGCCGAGGAGATGCTTTTGGATATTGAAAAAAATACGGTTGATTTTATTGATAACTACGACGGCTCCCGTCAAGAGCCGCTGGTGCTTCCGGCCAAAATTCCCCAGATGTTGCTAAACGGATCGGTGGGTATTGCCGTGGGCATGGCCACCTATATTCCTCCTCATAATTTGAGCGAGATTGTGGATGCCACCGTGACCCTTATTGATAACCCGAAAGCAACTGGTGAAGATCTTTTGCAATTTGTTAAAGGCCCGGACTTTCCAACCGGAGCTTTTATCTATGACAAAAAAGCGATCGCCGCGGCCTATGCCACCGGAAAGGGAGCGATTGTTTGTCGAGCCAAAGCGGAAATAACTGAAGATAAAAAGGGAAGGTTCAAAATTATTGTGTCGGAGATGCCCTATCAAGTTAACAAAGCCTCTCTATTGGAAAAAATAGCGGAGCTGGTAAAAACCAAAAAAATTGAAGGCATTAAAGATCTGCGCGATGAATCGGACAAAGACGGGGTGCGCGTGGTGGTAGAGTTAAAAGCGGATGCTTTCCCGCAAAAAGTTCTAAACCGGCTGTTCAAGTTAACCGATTTGCAAAAAACTTTTCACTTAAACATGCTCTCCCTGGTTGACGGTCTGCAACCCCAGGTCCTTTCTCTAAAGAGCATTCTTGAATACTACATTAAACATCGCCGGGAGGTCATAACCAGAAGAACACAATTTGAGCTGGATAAGGCCAAAGATCGCGCGCATATCCTGGAGGGCTTGAAAAAAGCGCTAGACCACATTGACGAAGTAATCGCCACGATTAAGAAATCTCCAACTAAAGAAGAGGCTCATGCAAACTTGATGGGTAAGTTCAAGCTGTCCGACAGGCAGGCTTCGGCCATTTTGGAAATGAGATTGCAAACCTTAGCCGGATTGGAAAGGAAAAAGATTGAAGACGAATTAAAAGAAAAAATAAAATTAATCGCCGAGTTAGAAGCTTTGCTAGGCAGTCCGAAAAAAATTCTGGGAGTGGTTAAAAAGGAGTTGCTAGAAATAAAAGGCAAGTATGGGGACGAAAGAAGAACCAGGGTTTTTGCTTCTGCGGTGGGGCAATTTAGCGAAGAGGATTTGATTCCCAACGAAGAATGCATTATTGCCCTGACAAAAGGTGGTTATATAAAGAGGATGAACCCCAAAAACTATAAATTGCAAAAAAGAGGGGGCAAGGGCATTATCGGTATTGCTACTCGAGAGGAAGATGCCGTTGACTTTTTCTTTTCTGTTTCTACCCACGACAATCTCTTGTTTTTTACTAACAACGGCAAAGTTTTTCAAACCAAAGCCTATGAGATTCCCGAAACCAGCCGAGTAGCCAGAGGCCAAGCGGTAGTCAATTTTTTGCAATTGGCGCCGGGGGAATTGGTTACCGCCATGGTGCCAGTGTTACGCCAGAACCAAAAAGCGGACAAAGAAGACGAGGGCTTTAAAGAGGATAAGTTTTTGGTGATGACTACGAACAATGGTATAATTAAAAAAACGCCTCTCTCTGATTTTGCCAACGCGCGCCGAAACGGTTTAATCGCTATCAGTCTGCAAAAAGGATCAATTCTCTCTTGGGCGCAAATTTCCGAAGGACGTGATCAAATCATCTTGGCGACTGCTTCGGGGCAAGGCATCCACTTTAACGAAAAAGATGTCCGTCCCATGGGCCGCACCGCGGCCGGAGTGAAGGCCATTAAACTAAAAAAAGGCGACCAGGTTGTCGGCATGAGCGTGATTAAAGAAGCCGCCTTGCAAAATAAAAATAAGCAGGAATTAATCGTCGTGACTGAAAACGGCTATGGCAAACGCACCGATCTCAAATTATTCAAAATTCAAAAAAGAGGTGGTAGCGGCCTGAAAGCGGCAAACGTTACTTCCAAAACCGGTAAAATCATTTCTGCCTTCATCCTTAATCCCCAAGAAGAAGATTTAATCGCCATTTCAGCTAAGGGCCAGGTAATCAGAACCCAAATTGCTTCGGTTTCCGTTTTGGGCAGAGCCACACAAGGGGTCAGAGTTATGAAAGTCAACCCCGGCGACAAAGTAGTTTCGGTGACGACACTTTAAGCTACTTAGCTGCTAGGGGCAAATCACCAGACTTTAAACTCCAGGGGCTAAAATATTATGACCACTCTTCCGGCCGGTTCCGGCGGATTCATTAATCCAGCCGCGGTAATCTCTCAACTGCCGATAAAAGAAGGCATGAAGGTAGCCGGTTTTGGCTGCGGTCACGGTTATTTCGTTATTCCTTTGGCCAAAATGGTAGGCAATACGGGCAAAGTTTACGCGATTGACATCTTGGAAGACGCTCTGGCCAGTGTGCGCAGCAAGGCGGAAACCGAAGGACTAAAAAACATTGAGACCATCAGGGCCAACCTGGAAAAAGAAGGTGGTTCGGGTCTGCCCAACGCGGAGTGTGATTTTGTTATCCTGGCCAACATCCTTTTTCAAAGTCAAAAGAAACAAGAAATAATCAAAGAAGCGGCCCGAGTTTTAAAAAGCCAAGGGAGATTAGTGGTCATAGACTGGAGAACTGAAGACTTGAGCATCGGCCCCAAAGAGGGCTGGCGCATTGGGCCCCAAGAATTGACCGCTTTGGCCCGCCAAGAAGGAGTTTTAATTTTAAAAGAATTTAATACCGGCAATTTCCATTACGGATTAATTTTTGTAAAATAATTTTAAAGGATCGATCTCGGATTATTTTTCTTTATGCTTAATAAACGCAACCTGATAATTATCGTTATTATCGTTCTACTGGTGGCTTTTGGTTTATTGGTGGCGCAATATGGCTTCAAACAAAGTCCCAACCAAAACAAGGCAGAGATAGTGGTTTGGGGCTTGTTTGACGATTCGGGCGACATGAGAAGCTTGCTAGAAAAGTTTAATGTTGATTACCCCAACATTAAAGTAAATTATTATAAAAAAACTGTTGATACTTACGAGAAAGACCTGTTGGAAGCCCTGGCTACCGGCCGAGGACCGGACGTATTTTTGATTCACAATACTTGGTTGCCCAAGCATCAGGACAAACTCCAGCCACTACCGGACGGCTGGATGAGTTTGCGTGAATTTCAAGACAACTTTGTGGATGTGGCCTATCAGGATTTTGTTGCAAACGGAAAAATATTCAGCCTGCCAGTGTGGTGCGACACCATGGCGCTTTATTGGAATAAAGACTTTTTTAATAAAGAAAGCATCGCTCGACCGCCGTTAACCTGGGAAGAGTTTTCTCGGGACGTGGAATTATTGACTATCAGAAACGAGAAAGGCGACATTTTGAGATCGGGCGCCGCTATCGGCACCGCGCGCAATATTAACCGTTCTTCGGATATTCTAAGTTTGTTAATGCTGCAAACCGGCACTAAAATGGTTAATACCGCCAGCAATAAAGCCACGTTTAATATCGCGGTAAAGAATAATGGTCAGGATTACAATTCTGGCGAAGAGGCCCTGCGTTTCTATACGGATTTTGCCAGCGCGCAGAAAAGTGTCTACACTTGGAATAACGCGCGCGATTACTCCATTGATTCATTCGTTCGGGGGGATGTGGCGATGATGTTTAATTATGCTTATAATTTGCAACTGATTAAGGCTCGTTCGCCTCATCTTAATTTTGCCGTGGCCGGCATGCCGCAGGCAGAAAGCGCCAGTAAAAAAGTCAACTACGCCAACTATTGGTCATATGGCGTTAGCCGGGCCAGCCAAGCCAGCCAGCAATCCTGGATTTTCACTTTTTGGCTAAGCCAAAAGACAAACGCCAAAATTTATTTGGATACGTTCAAGCGTCCGGCCGCCAGAAGAGATTTAATAGAAGAGCAAAAAGGGGATGAGGAACTGGGTGTTTTCGCCGAGCAGGCCCTTACGGCTCAATCTTGGTATCAAGTTGATAATTCGGCGATTGAACAAATTTTTGCGGATATGATTGACGATGTTGTTTTGGGTCGTTCCGTGGCCAAAGATGCCATAGAAAGAGCGGTTTCTCGGGTTAATTTGTTGATGGAAAACAAAAAAAGCGGTAATTAAAGCTATATGAGAAAAACAATTTTAAAAATGTTTTTGCCCGCTATCACTTTTTTATATCTGGCTATCCCAACTCTGGTAGCGGCGGACGGGTTGGTGCCTTGTAGCGGGCCAGATTGCGATTTCTGCAAACTATTACAACTTATTTTAAACATTATTAATTTTGTCGCCAAAACCTTGACTCCGGCGGTGGCTGGATTATTGGTTGTGATTGGTGGTATAATGTATTTATTGGCGGGAGCCAATCCTAGTTTGCTTAGCAAAGCCAAAGGGATTTTACTCAATGTTGTGGTCGGCTTAATTATCATCTACGTTTCTTATTTGATAGTTTATACCGTTTTAAATGTCCTATCTTCCAATACGGCGGGATTCACCATCAGCGGCTGGGTTTCCGGCAGTCTAAATTGTCCATAAATGTTTTTCATCAAGAAAAAGGCAATCTTTTTTATCTCAGCGCTTTATCTCTCTTTTTGTTTTCCTTTTTTTTGTTTCAATTCAGCGCTAGCGGCAGAGGGGAGTAGCGGCGCCGGGGGGGCATCCCTGCCTAACTTTTTGGGAGAAGGCGCCACTTTCCCGACCTTACTGGAAAGAATTGTTGATTTTTTGTTAACGTTGGCCGGTCCTTTTGCGGTGATTATGGTTTTGTGGGCGGCTTTTCTGTATATTACTTCTTCCGGTAATGCCAACAGAATCAGCCAGGCTCATAAGGTCATTTTGTGGACGGTGGTAGGCGTGGGAGTGCTGGTTCTTTCCAAGGGACTTATTTCTTTAATTGTCGATATTCTTGGAGGTAATTAAATGTTTAGAAGGGAGGTGAGGTTTATGAAAAAGAAAATTATGTCAGCCCTTTCGTCTTTGGCGATTTTAGCCCTGCCTTTAACGGCCGGCGCTCAACAGGCTTTGCCGACAATAACGGCACGTTCCGGGTCCTTGGATCAAGGCGCCGTGACTTCGATTTTGGGAAAAGTGGCCACTTTTGCCTTGGGTATCATCGGCGGCGTGGCGGTTATTATGATTTTGTATGCTGCCTTTTTGTTTGTAACTTCACAGGGTGGTGAAAGCACCACCAAGGCGAGAAAGACCCTGACTTGGGGAATCATTGGTGTGGTAGTTGCGATTCTTTCTTACGCGCTTATCAACTTTGTTTCTTCTTTCTTCGCCAGTTAGTTTTTGTTTAAAACTTTCTATCTCAAAACCGCCTCTTTTGGAGGCGGTTTTGTTGTCTTTGTTCTGCGAGGGTTGAGTTTCTGGGCCGGCGCTTTCTTTGCTCTCGTCCAGAAAATTCTAGCCTCGCTCAAGACGGACGAGGAAATAAATAAAAAAAGCCCGGGAGAAGAGAGAACGACGAGGCGCTCTTCCTCTCCCGGGCAGGGGGTCAAAGCGAGCCGATATGCGGCTCGCCCAGCCGGGGCTTAGCCCCGGCTGGATAACGGATGACGATCCGGAACTCCCGGTCCAGGGGGTTATTCATCTTTAGGCCAGTGTCGCCTGGGGGGACCGAAACGGTCTTACCCCAAGGCCGGTTGTCAATCGTCCGCCAATGAGCGGTAAAACCGCTCGGATTGGCCAAAACCGGCCAGCTAACCTGACCCCGAGGAGGGACCACCGTGGGCAAGATCTCCTCGACGAACTGTTGCCCGGCGGCGTGCGCGAGCGGCTTGTCCAGCTCGCTTTCCAGCTCCGGGAACTGCCAGTGGGTTAGCCCCGCGGCTAAACCACTAAGGAGCAGTAATCCGCCCAGGAAGCCGAAGAAGTTCCTGGCCGGCATCCTGGAGCCAAACACCAGGGCGAGGGCCAGAAAGATGGCGCCAAGGGTGAGGCAGACGATGCCGGCTCCCCTTAAGGCCGACTTCTTGGCTCGGGCTTGAGACAGGCTGTTCTTGAGCTCTTCGCTCTTTTGGCGGTTCTTGCCAATTTCCTTGATGACCGTCATGGTTTGGGTTTGGGCCTGCTCCAGGCTCAATGTCCCCCGATCCAGGCCGGAGCGAATCTCGGCTAGTTTCTTGCCGTCTTCTGCCCCGATCCGGTCCTCTAGGTTCTGCAGGTGCGCGCCCGCTTCGCGGCGGGAGCGCAGCATCTCGGGGTTGGTCTGGAGAAAGACCTCCAGATCGCGCGCTAGGAGCGCGCGCCGGGCGGCTTCTCCCGACATCCCCGTGTAGGAGTCAAAAGACGTTGTGGTTGCCGTCCACCAGTCCCGGGCGACGGTGCCCAGGAGCCCAGTGGAGAGCATGACCAGCATGCTTGCCGCAATCACGAGGTTGCGGCCGCGGAAGAGGGGAACGGTCTGCAACAACCATCCCCAGATGAAGACCACGGCGCCGATGGCAAACACCGTCCAGATGGTGTCCACATAACCGGCGATCCTCAAGACTATCGCCAGCGGCACTCCGGCCGCCAACACTACCCAATGGGGCATGGCCCTCTCCTTCCTTGTTAGTGGCGGCGAATGAGCCGCTCAACAAAGCCGCCAAAGACTTCGCTCAAGATCTCTAAGGGGATGAAGACTTGGAACATCTTCCAGAAGTTCCCCTTGGTCGTTGTCGTCGCGGTGGCGTCCGTCGTGGTGGGGGCTTCCAGCGAAATCCGTTGGTGCCGCAGTTGGTGGTTGTCTACCGCCCACCAGTAGGCGCTCCGAATTTCGTCCCAGAGCGCCACCGGGGTGGACACCAGCGCCAGCAAGAAGCTGGCTCCGCAGAGCCACCACCATAGCCAGGTGCCTTGCGGCTTGGCCGAAGCGGCAACTTCCGCAACAGCCTGTTGCTCCAAGCGGAGCTTTTCTTGGGGCGAAGGCCCCCAGGCGCTCGGCCAATAGTTTTGGGCTATTGACCTTTCTGTCCCCTGTTCCACCTTCGGAGCAACAGGGGACTTATTAACCGGCGGGCCGCCGCCTTGGATGATGGCGTTGACCAGCAGACCAAGGAAAGCCACCCAGAAAATGACCAGCGCCCAGTTGTTGAGGCACTGGTTCTTCATCAGTCGCCACCACAGCCAGCCCGAAAGAAGCGAGCCGGCGATGACAAAAGACGTTTTGGACCCCAGCAGAAGCGAAGCGGCCAAAGCCGCCGCTCCGGTGAGTAACAGCCAGAGGCCGGGGTAACCGGCCCAGCGCCAATGCCAGAACCAGTTCATCACAGCCTCCTTCCGCGAAAGGTCTCTCTCCAAATGTGCTGACCGCCGAAAGCGGCCAGCTCAATTTCTATGTGCCGATGCTCGCCCGGGATAAGGGTGAATTCGTGCTCCGCCCGGCCGTCGGTGTCAGCCAGGACAAACGACTTCACCTTGTTGGTCCGGACGATGATCCTTGTGCCCGGAACTCCTTGGCTGTTCTCACCACCGACAAAAAGTCGGATGGTGACGGTGTTTTTGTCTCGTTCTGGATGGACATCCAGGAACTTCGGGGTGGTCATAATTCCCTCCTGATCTAACGCGCAAGGCGTGCTTTTTATTTAGTTGTTAGGGTACTGATTCTTAACATTATAGCACAAGGACTCGATATTTGTCAAGGGCAAACGTTCGCCAAAAAAATCGCCGGTTTAAGCGATTTTTTTGGCGAGTGGCTAGTCTCAATTTTTTGGTGCCGATGGTGGGACTTGAACCCACACGAGTTTCCTCACTAGGTCCTAAACCTAGCGCGTCTGCCAGTTCCGCCACATCGGCAATTCCAAGTTATCCAGCGTCTTATTCCAGCGGATTTTTTTCTATTTTATGATACAATGCCGGCGATTTATAATTGGAAAAAAAAGTTTGCATTCGAACCAGTTTTTCATTTTTCCAAACCTCTTGGGTCAAAATAGTTTTCATTGAGCCATCGGGATTGGCCTCCAGCACGAAAGGCCCTTTTAGCCGAGTTTCTCTTCCGTCGGCAGTGCCAAAAATCTCAAAGAAAATTTTATTCCCTTTGATGTAGGATTGCAAGAGAAGATTGTTGGGGGTGTCATTTTTGAACCGCAAATCGGGGTGGGGGGGATAGATGGTTGAATCAAAACCTTGAGGATTGTAATAGGCAACCGGATAAGCGTGAGGCGTCCTTTCCGTGATTGGCAGCCCGGCGTTAACCGCGGCCCGGAACAAGGTGGTAGAAACCTGGCAAAGCCCGCCGCCGTATTCGGGAATGGTTCTGTTATCTTTAATAACCAACTCCGGCAGATAACCGGAAGCCGCGTCAACGCTCCCCAGCAGTCCGTTAAAAGAAAATTCTTTCTCGGCTTGCAGCAAAATTCCATCAAACTTAGCCGCTCCTGTTTTGATATTATATCTTCGATTGACCGGCGAGCCGGAAAAATCGGAAACGCCGGTGGCCAGCAAGGAGACAAGGCCCAAATTTGCAAGCGACCGGGAATCAATTCGCGGTTTGACCTCTACGACCGTCAAATTAATGTTTCTCGCGCCTTCAAAGAGAACTTTTTTAACAATTTTGAGACTGGCATCAATGTTCAGTTTCTGCCCGGCTTGCGAGACTTGAGTCGCGACTACTTCATTGTTTTCGTTCACTTGGAGTCGCGCGTTTGAGGGCTCGCGGTTAATTGTGGGAGCCAATTGCGCGAGCGTGGTGGTGATGGCATCTTCATTTAAGTCGGGAAAAATAAATTTGATTTTTGAATCATTGTTGGTTTCGTTTTCAGTCATTGGCGATGTAAACTTGGTCCAGAGAGCTTGCAATTTTTTGTAATCTTCTTGGTTGACAATCCTAAAGTCAAGCCAGCCAAAAATGTCGTTAGCGTCGTAGCTCCAAGTTTCTTGATTGAAGCGGAAAGTTACAGGGACCAGAGAGATGATTCTGTTGGTTAACCAAAGAGCGGTGGTTGCCTGACGGCTATCAACGATTGGGTTTTTGTCAATCAGTCGTAAATTAACCTTGGTTGGAAGCAGGCGGGGAGGGTTGGTCAAGATTGAACGCAGAAGAACTTCTCGGTCAAAAACCTTTCCGATGCGGCTGGGTTCAAGATAGGCCACCTTGGTTTTGGGGTTTATTTTAATTTGCGCGTCTTGGGGTTGTGATTCTTTTGCTGCCAAATCGCTCAAGAAAGCGTGTAATTTTTTCTGGTCAACCACCAAGGTCAACTCAATTTCTTTTTTTAGGAACAAACTTTTTAATTGAAGCCCGGTCTTTTCCGGCCAGGAGCCGGTATGGCCGTTATTTTTCAAGACTTGCAAGGCGGGCCTGGGATCAAGGCTCAAGCCCAGAGAAGAAGGCTGAAGTGATAATTTTTTTTGCTCAATAACAATCTCCACGGGGCTGCTAAGGTAGTCGCTTATTGACTGGCTCAGTTTCTGCTCCGCTTGGTCGGAATTTAGCCCGCCATAAGGAGAGTCGGCCACGATTGTTCCCAAGATAACCTTATCTTGGTTGAGCCAATTGAGCCAAAGAGACAATAACAAAATCAGGGCGATTAAACCGCCGGTAAGCAAAAAAGTTTTTTTCAAAAAAGAGGTAAACATTAAAGAGATTTTTTACGACAAGCAGCGCTCTTATAGCCGCCAAGAAGTCTTTACTTTTCATCATAGCATCCAAATTTTTGTCTTGGCAACGTGCCAGCCGCTGGCTAGAGTTTGTAGCCGACAATAAAACTCCGGACAAACCGGAGTTTTAAAGTAGGAGTCACGGGATTATCTTAAAAGCCCTTTACTTTGATTTTTCTGGTTTTCACTTTTTCAATCTTGGGAAGGCGGATAGTCAAAATCCCATTTTTCATGCTGGCTTCAGCGGCATCAGCCTCCACATCCACCGGCAAAATAATTGAACGGGAAAATGTTCCCCAGTAGCATTCTTGGTAATAATAATCTTCGGAATTAATATCTTCGTCTTTTTCTCGCTTGCCTTTTATCGTCACCATATCGTTGGTTAAGGTTAAGTCCAAATCGGACGGGTCAACCCCGGCGATGGTTGACTTGATAACAATGTCATTGGGGGTTTGGTAAACGTCAATCGTCAGCTGGCCTTCGGAATCGGGTAACCATTGATCCGAAGCTGTCTCCCCAAAAACTTCCGGGCGCGCTTCTTCGGGCTCGTCGTTTAACGGTTCCTCGTTGGCGGGGCGGTTGATATTTTTGATTTCTCTGGCGTCTATTTCATCTTCCATTTCCAGGGTTCCAGTCAGCCGTTCAAGAAGAGAAGGTTTTTTTGGGGGCATGATGTTTATTTTCCCGGCAACAGGAATATTCTCCTAGTCAACATTCCTGTTAGCGTAAAATTTTGTTTAATTATTTTTTAATTCGCAAGTTGAAGATTTATTTTCAAGGCGTCTGAATTGCGAGAGAACCGTAAGAGTCATTAAGAGCAGCAGGAAGAAGGTTGCCAACGTGAACAATCCCGGCCCTTCAATTCCTTGTTGGTAGATAAAATAATTATAGCAACTGTGCAGAATGGTCGCAAGTAAAAAACCGAACCAAGCTAAAAATTTATTTGATTTTTGCAAAGACTTGGCGACCCAATAGCCGGCGATAGCAGTGGCGGAAGCGTGCAGCAGGGTTGAGCTGACAAAGCGGAAAGAGAGAAGCAGAAAAACTCCTTTTAGCGTTTGCTCTTGCAAAACGGATAATAAATTTTCAATACCGGCAAATCCCAAACCGACTACGACGCAGTATATCATTACGTCGGATGGTTCGTCAAAAAAAGTTTTTTTTAGCAGATTGAAATAAACAATACCGATTTTCAGGGCCTCTTCAACCAGCGGGCCGATGAAAAAAATCAACAAAAGAAGGGTTAATTGAGGGGCCGAGGAGAGAGAAAAAAGCGACCGACCAAAGCTGGGCTCAAGAACAAACCTGAAACCAAGTTCCAAAAGCAAAGCCGGCGCCGCCAATAAGATGCCCCAGAAAAAAATTTTTACGAGCAGACCTTTTGGTTCGGGATGCTTGTCTTCGCGGTAATAAAAAATGAGCCAGAGCAAGCTGGGGACAAAAGCGGCGACGGCAACGAGTAACTTTGATGAATAAAAAAACATTACAAATTTATTATAGCTTGTCTTAAAAAAATAAAAAAAGACCGGAGCTTTGTTCGAATTAAAATCTCAGATTGGCGGCCGCTTTGATTTGGCGCCACTTTTTCGGTTTAGTCCCGCTGCGGATGTCCAGCAGGGCCGCTAGGGCAATCATTAACGCGTTGTCGGTGCAAAGCTCTTGAGGGGGCAACAAAAATTCAACCTTCATTTCCGCGGCAACCCGCGTTAGGGCCTTTCTTAATTTTTTGTTTGAGGCTACTCCGCCGCTCATTATTAAGGTTTTTGGAGAAAATTTTTGGAGGGCTCGCTTGATTTTCACGGCCAAGGTTTCAATGATGGCGTTCTCAAAAGAGGCGCAGAGATTGTCAACGGTAGCAGGCGAAAGTTTTCCGGTTTGTCTTTGCAAGTCTTTTACCAAATAAAGCAAAGCCGTTTTTAAACCAGAAAAACTGAAATCAAAATTAGGTTGGCCGATCATGGGGCGAGGCAGGGGATATTGGTCGGGATTTTTTGCCCGACTGGCGTGTTGAGAAACAAGCGGTCCCCCCGGATAGCCCAAGCCCAACAACTTCGCAGCCTTATCAAAAGCTTCTCCGGCGGCGTCATCTCTGGTTTCTCCAATGATTTTCAGCTTTTTCCAGCTCTCGGCCAAGATAATTTCCGTGTGTCCTCCAGAGACAATCAAGACCAGGGCCGGGAAAATATTATCACGGAAAGTAAAAGATTTTTTCGTACCGGCGATTAAACCGGCGGCCAGATGCCCCCGGAGATGGTTAACTCCGGCCAAAGGCTTTTGCCAAGAGAGGGCAAGGGCTTTGGCGGCGGTTACGCCCACCAACAAAGCGGGAATTAGCCCCGGGCCTTGAGTGACCGCGAACAAATCGGGAGCCCTTTTTGTTTTTTTAAAAGTTTGGTCTATCAAGACGGGTAGATTTTTTTGGTGTTCTCGGGCGGCTAAATTAGGGACAACTCCGCCGAAAGGAGCGTGGACTTTAATTTGCGAAGAAATAAGGTTTGATAAGACTTTTATTTTTTTAGCGCCAAATTCCAAAACAGCCACGCCCGTGTCGTCGCAACTGGTTTCAACGGCCAAAATTGTTTGGGTTTTGTTTTTGAGCATCGCTTCTTGGGACAAGAGTCAGGCTTTATTTTAAGCCGTTTCTTGATTTTTTTCAAGATATCGGGTATATTTTTATTGCCGGTGTTTGTCGGCTTTTTATTTAGCTGGCCCGTTCGTCTAGTGGTTAGGACTCCAGGTTTTCATCCTGGCAACAGGGGTTCGATTCCCCTACGGGCTACGATTTTACACAAAGTTTCGGAGTGACGAGCAGCTTAAGCGACCATAATCTTATGACTCTGGACGCCGAGAAAAGATATTATTTAGAAGTGGGGCGCGCTGAAGATCTGCGAGGCAAAGACAGGGTTATTTACCGATTCTTTGAAATGTTGCCCGGGATTTTGGCCTGGTCAACTTTGGTTGCGATTTTCGTTCTCTCTTGGCTGGCTCCCATTTTCACGGCCTTTTTTATTATTGTTTTTGATCTCTTCTGGCTTTTGAAAACGGTTTTTTTGTCGTTGCATTTGAGAGTTAGCTATAACCGTACCAAAAAGCACTTAAAAATAAAATGGTTTGAATGCCTGCAAGCGGATTTCGATCAACAATGGCAAGAGATTACTCATTTATTGATCTATCCTTTTTACGACGAATCTTTTGAGGTGCTAGACACCACCCTCGGCTCTCTATTGCAGTCGCGTTATGATTTAAAAAAACTGATGATTGTCTTGGGAGTAGAAAGAAGAGCGGGCCAAGGAGCGTTAAAAGTTGCCGAGCGGGTTAAGGAAAAATACGCGGAAAATTTTGGAGATTTTTTAATTACCATCCATCCCGATAATATCGTGGGCGAAATTGCCGGCAAAGGATCCAACGAAACTTGGATGGGCAAAGAGGCCAAGGAAAAGCTGATAGACAAGCGCGGCCTGAACTACAAAAAAGTCGTTGTTTCTGTTTTTGACGCGGACACTCAAGTTTACCCCGAGTATTTTGGCTGTTTAACTTGGCATTATTTGAAGGCGGCCAAACCTCATCGTTGCAGTTTTCAACCGATTCCGGTCTTTCACAATAACATTTGGGACGCGCCATTTTTTTCTCGAGTGGCGGCTCTTTCCTGCACTTTTTGGCAGATGATGCAACAAGCCCGAGCCGATCGCCTGACTACTTTTTCTTCTCAAGCCTTGAGTTTCCAGGGCTTGGCTGATATGGATTTTTGGAATCCGAAAAATGTTTCTGAAGACTCGCGGGTTTTTTGGAAAGCTCTGTTGGCCTTTGACGGGGACTATTCCGTGGTCCCTCTTTATTACCCCGTTTCCATGGATGCCAATTTGGCCCCCACTTTTTGGGAGACTGCCAAAAACGTTTACAAACAGCAACGCCGTTGGGGCTGGGGCTCTGAAAATGTCGCTTATCTTCTTTTCGGGTCAATAAAAAATAAAAAGATGCCTTTAAGATTAAGGCTTAAGCATAACCTCAATCAGATTGAAGGTTTTTGGTCATGGGCGACTAACGCTCTGATGATTTTTCTTTTGGGTTGGTTGCCGTTAATGGTTGGCGGGCAACAGTTCAATCAAACCGCGCTGGCTTATAATCTTCCCAGACTGACTCGCTGGATTATGACTTTCGCCATGATCGGAATTGTCAGCTCGGTTATCTACAGTTTGACTTTAATGCCTAAAAGACCGGGAAAATACGGAAAGCGCAAATATTTCGCGATGGCTTTGCAATGGTTGACCTACCCCATAAATTTAATAATCCTGGGAGCTATCCCTGGCCTGGAGGCGCAGACAAGATTGATGTTGGGTAAGTACATGGGTTTCTGGGTAACGCCCAAGGCGAGGAAATAAGCAGCTGGCAAGCAGTTGGCAGAAGATGAAATTAAAACCCGCTCCGATATTTTATCGGAGCGGGTTTTAAGAGCGCCGAAAAAATTATTCTCGGTGGACTTGCCTTTCTAAAAATTCAATTCTGGTTTTTATTGCCGGCAAATTTTTAAGCTGGGGATCTTTCGTCAAGACATTCAACGCTGCTTGTCTGGCTTTTTTTATCAGGCCAATGTTGGTTAGGGAGGCCATGGAAACATCGGGTAATCCCGATTGGTGTTCGCCGATAAATTCACCCGGGCCGCGTAGCAGCAGATCTTTTTCGGCCAATTCAAACCCGTCGCGACTTGTTTTCAAAACCTCAAGACGCTTCAAAGTTTCTGGTTGGTTTGAGCCGCTAAACAAAAAACAATAACTTTGATGTTCGCCGCGGCCAACTCGGCCTCGGAATTGATGCAATTGGGCCAGGCCGAATCGGTCGGCATCCTCAATGACTATAACCGCGGCGTTGGGGATATCAATGCCGGCTTCAATAACCGAGGTTGAAACCAAAATGTTAATTTTATTTTGGCGGTAGGCATTCATAATTTTTTCTTTTTCGGGCGCTTTCATTTTGCCATGGAGCAGGGAAACTAGAAACTCGGGAAAAATCTTTTGCAGTTTAGAGTGCTCTTCGATGACCGCCTTGACGCCTTGCCAGGCGAGCTTGCGCTTATCCGCTAGCAGCTCCGCTGTTTTTGGTTCTGGCGCGCAATCGAGATTATCTTTTTGCGGATTACCCCCATCTATTTTGGGACAGACAATGAAGATTTGC
The DNA here is from genome assembly GCA_021815315.1 of bacterium. GTDB lineage: Bacteria > Patescibacteriota > Minisyncoccia > Portnoybacterales > JAKAHB01 > JAKAHB01. The sequence continues at coordinate 110,785 of JAKAHB010000001.1, forward strand.
CGTCCTTCTTCAACTCGAGAACGAATGAAGTCATAAGCGCCCAGTCTTTTTTCGGGCGGGACAACAAATGTTTTGATCGCCTTTCTGTCTTTGGGCAACTCGTCCAACAGGGAAATATCCAGGTCTCCATAAACAGTCAGAGCGAGGGTGCGGGGGATGGGAGTGGCGGTCATTGAGAGCAGGTGGGGAATGGTTTGAGGCAATCCGTCTTTGGCTTTGGCAGCTTCTTTTTGCAGGGAAGCTCTTTGTCTGACGCCAAAACGGTGTTGCTCGTCAATAATAACCAGCGCCAGATTATTAAAACGGACGTTTTTTTGGATTAGGGCGTGCGTCCCAACGACGATACCCGCCCCGCCTTCGTTTATTTTTTCAAGAAGTTCTTTTTTGGGACACTTCTTGTTGTCCAGGCAAGCTTTTTTGCTGGTCAAAAGAGAGCTTTTTATTCTTTGCCCCTTAAACAGTCTTAAAAGCTCCGAAAAATGTTGTTGGGCCAGAATATCGGTTGGCGCCATCAGGACGCCCTGAAAGCCATTGTGGGCGGTCTGGAGCAGGGCTATGGCGGCAACCACGGTTTTTCCGGAGCCGACGTCGCCTTCAAGCAACCGGTTCATAGAATTTTTCTTGGCGACATCCTTTAAAATCTCCCAAGCCGCTTTTTTTTGAGCTGCGGTTAGTTTAAAGGGTAGGGAATCAACAAACTTTTTTATTAACGATTGGTTAAATTTAATGGCGGGTGATCGTTGCTGCTGTTGGCCGATCTTTTTTCTTAACAAAAAAAGTTGCAAGAGAAAAAGCTCCTCAAAAGAAAGTCTTTTTTGAGCTTGCGCGAGGAGGCTTAACGAGTCGGGGAAATGAATTTGTTCAAGGGATTTTTTGAGAGATAAAAGGTTCTCTTGTTCCAACAAGTCCTGGGGGAGATTCTCCCGGATAAGAGAGGCGTATTTCCCCAGGGCTTTTTGGATGAAGAATCTTAACCAGCGCGAAGTCAACCCGCGAGTTTCTCTGTAAATTGGCACTAAGCGGCCGGTGTTTCTCGTCTTGGCGCCGGTCAGTTTTTCGTAAGAGGGATTGGAAAAAATAGGCTCCTTACCGGACAAGCTTAAAGTTCCGGCTAGATTGAGACTGTCTCCTTTTTTTAAATTTTTAACCATAAAAGGCTGATTAAACCAAATAGCCTTTAAAAATCCGGAAGAATCTTGGATGATGGCCGTGGTTATAACCATTCTCTTTCTCCAGGTTCTTTGATTTTTAATATCAAAAACGCAACCCGAAACCGTCGCTGGCTCGTCCAATTTTAAGCGGGCGATGGGAATCGTCTTTGAAAAATCAAGATAGCGGGTGGGCGCGTAATAAAAAAGATCACGCAAACAAAAAACGCCAACTTGGTGTAGGCGCTTAAGATAGGGCGAGGAAATCCGGACTGTTTTTTCAATTGGCTGGGTTAAAATGTCCATCAAAGAGAGAAAACTTGAGGCGCAAGAGACGAAATGGGGTTTGCACCTCGCGTCTCAAATCTCGCGCCTCTTGTTTTGTAACGCGTCCCCGAGAGGATTCGAACCTCTGGCCTTCAGCTCCGCAAGCTGACGCTCTATCCAGCTGAGCTACGGGGACTCATAATCTGGCGATGGAAGGTGGCTCGCATGGCCAGAGTCTCGGCGAATTGGCACTTACTATTTCTAAAACTTTCCGCCCCCCTTGTCAATCAAGCCAAGACCTAAAAACCGATTTTCCCAAGTAATAAGTCAACGAACGATTCTTGTTGTTCTTTTTCGGGGAGGTGTTTTTTCAAAAAGCTTCGCAACGCTTCAAGGTCTTGCTTTTTGTTTACGGGGATAAATAAATTATTGTTTATCTTGGATTTGAGAATCAAGGAAATTTCGGGGGGATGGGGAAAAGGTTTTTGGAAGATCCAAAAAGAAGAAATATCTTTAAAGTGCACGAGTTTGCTGTTGATGTAGAGACCTTCTGCCGCCACTGAAAAAAAGTAATTTCGCGGCTGTTTTAACGCATGGACGAAGAAAGAGAAGCCGGCAATAACCAAAAGAAACAGAAGAAAATAATTCTCCAGCAGGATTGAGGCGACAACCAAGACTAGGCTGATGGTTCCAGCCCAGATGAGCCACTTTTTTGTTTTGGGCAAGTAGACGAACTCTTTTTCTTCCCAGTGAAAATTAGCGGTAGAGTTTTTTGTTTCCATAAGCCTAGCTATTTTAGCACAAGAAAGACGCCACTCACAAGTTGACTAAGCTTGGCGGGAAAGTTATTATTTAATTTGTAATCAGCGCGAGAGAATGATTGATTGAGCGATTAAATTCTTTGAAAAGTTAAACAGTCGGAGGCGATGCCCGGGGGTGTTTGCCTGCCAGACTATGTTTGAAGGAGAGATGGCTGAGCGGTTGAAAGCAGCACCCTGCTAAGGTGCTGAGCCTTTACGGGCTCCGTGGGTTCGAATCCCACTCTCTCCGCCAGTAGTTTTGAAAGATGAACATTGGAAGGTCCTTATTTTACGGCGCATTTTAGAAAATAAATTTGATAAAATAGCTGAACCCGCAAGGGATTCGAACTTATGTGTAAAGTAATCTTTTATTCATTTAGAACTAATAAAAGTCTTAAAGAATTCCAAGAGAATAAGATTCCTGTTTTTGTATTCGGTTCATTGAAAAAAGATTTTGAGAAGTTTTCAAAAATTTTGGAAAAAGATAAGCCGGAGGTGGTGCTTGGATTCGCAGCTGTTAAATCAAAATCTCGATCAGAATCAGTCACTGTAAATCGCTTTGGACGAGATAGAAAAATAAATCGAGACGGCCAAGATTATTATAATTTAGAAAGTCTGACAGATGGTCAGTTTGAATCAGCGAAAGTTCCTACGACATCTTTTTGCAACTGGACAATTTATAAAACAAAAGAATTCATCAAAAATAAATCTTTAAATACCAGGGTCAGTTTTATACATTTCAATCCAAAAGACACCTTGGAATTATTGGATTTATGCAAAAACTTAAGCTAACAAATTACAGCTATATTAGTGTAGCCGATTGTAGCGGATTATAGCGGCAAATTTTAGTAAATTCTTTGGGTGAAAAACGGAACATCAAACAAACTAGGATTTTCTTTGTAGATTCGCCGCAAATTCCGTATAATCTTACCAATCTGACTAAAATTGAGCCGTACCGGTTCTAATTTCGGGACATCGTCTCCGCCAGTAGTTTTGAAAAGTAAGCAATAAATAAACACTTATTTTACACTACTTTTCTAAGACAAAGTTTGTTAAAATGAGTGAACCCCGAAGGGATTTGAACCAAGAAGTAGATGAGAAATACAGGACCAATTTATAAATTACTTATATCTGTAGTTAATGTTGCGTTAACTTTTATCATCGCCCTGCCATTTCTTATCCACTACGGATTCAGCATTCAGTGGAGATTTGCATGGATTGGAGCTTTCTTTATTTATAACATTGTTTGTGAAATGTTATTTGGAAAATGCGTAGGAATGATGTTGTTTAAGGCGCACTACGAAATCCAAGTGCCAGTCTGGCGAAAAATATTATATGTCATTCTCTATACTGTGTCGTTCAGCACCTTACTTCTCCATATCTGGTTTCCGTTCGACATTCTCTTGATCAATATTCTTGCGATACAATTGCCATGTGTTCTGCTCACTGGCACTACCCTCCATGGTTTCTTGAGCGGAAATGTTAGAACCGTATTTGATATATAGCGGATTACAACGGATTGTAGTGGTAAATCAGTAGATCTTTTGAGCAAATTCAGGAATATCGAAATTGTTAAGATTTTCTTTGTAGATTCGTCGCAAATTTCGTATAATTTTATCAACATGATGGGATGAAAGCACCCGTACCGGTTCCAACTTTGGAACATTGTCTCCGCAATGGGTTTTGATCTAATTGAAGAAAACCAACGGCGCGACGAAGTCCGTCAGGGGGTTCGCGTAGGCGATTTTTACTCTCTCAAGCAGGGGGTAGAGCCCCCGCTTGTTCTTAACTGTAATCTATGTCGCAAGAGCTGGTTTGGGAAAAAGAATATCGTAACCCGCAGTTATTAACCAAGGGAGATAAACCTCAAAAAGATGTCTTGAGGTTTTTTAAATTTTTGAAAAAAGAGGCGGGTCTGGTTTTGGAAAATTTGGATGTTTTGGACTTGGGTTCGGGCACGGGTCGAAACGCCAATTACCTAGCCCAGCTAGGCAACAGAGTGGTGGGCATGGAAACGGCGCCGACGGCCCTGGCGCTGGCTAAAACTAGAGCCCAAGAAAAGGGCCTCGCGGTTGATTATCTGTTACGCGACATCGGAGCCAAATATCCTTTTAGTGATTCTTTTTTTGACTTGGCCCTGGATATAACCTCTTCAAACTCGCTGAATGAAGAAGAGAGAAAGATCTATTTAAACGAGGTTAATCGCGTTTTGAAAACAGGGGGATATTTCTTCGTGAAAACTCTGTGCAAGGAGGGGGATAGAAACGCCAAAATCTTATTAAAAAAGAGCCCGACCGAAGAAAAAGACATCTATTTCAATCAAGCCCTGGGCTTGCGGGAAAGGGTTTTTGCTAGGGAAGATTTAATAAAATTATATTCTCAACATTTTCAAATCCTTAGGCTTTTGAAAAAAACAAGCTACACCAGGTTTAAAAATCAAAGCTATAAAAG
>JAKAHB010000007.1 GCA_021815315.1 bacterium
ACCTGGAAAAAAGAACCAAAGAATTCAGTAAAGAGATAATTGCATTTTTGAAACAAATAAAAAAAGACGAAATTAATAGAAACTTGATCTCCCAGCTAATTAGAGCGGCCACTAGTGTTGGAGCCAATTATTGCGAAGCCAACGCGGCTTGCTCTAGAAAAGACTTCCGAAATAAGATATTCATCTGTCGCAAGGAAATTCAAGAAACATTGTATTGGCTGGAGCTTATAGCCAAATCAAATCCCGAAGAAAAAGAACAATTAAAAAGACTTTGGAAAGAAGCCAAAGAATTAACCCTTATTTTTAACAAAATCACCTCATCCTTAAGAGAGGGAAAGTCATTGAAAAATTAGTCAATTTAGTAATTGTTTAGAAATTGAAAATTAGAAATTGAGGAATTTATGAACGGTTATTATAAAAAAGGCATAAAAAGATTGGGACTGATGGCGCTGGTGGGCGCTCTTTTGGGTTTGAAGCAATTGAAAAAAGCCGGCAAGAAGATGGCGACTAGAATTTCTCCCGCTATCAAGAAATCCGTGGCCAAAGCAGACCGTTTTGTGGATGAAAAATCTCGTCAGGCGGCCAGAAAAACCAGAGAAGAATTTGCGGAAAAAACAGAGGTAGTCGACAAAAATCAGAAACAAGGGCAAACCGAGAAGACGAAAGTGACGGCAGAAGAGTTTTTTGGGAGGAAAAAGACGGAACGAAATTCAAAATTTCAAATTCCCGATGTCAAATCAAGCCCCACTGACTCAAGGCCAAATGCCAGAGCGATGGCCGGCGGGAATTCCCAATCACCAATTCCAAATGTCAAATCAAATCCAAATGATTCAATGTCAAATAGCGGGACGGCTAACGAGATTGCCGCGGTCGCTCCGCTCCCTCGCAATGACAACTTGGCGAACAAGGCTAGGAATTTTAAATTTTCAATTTTAAAACTTAAAAAACCGCTCTACGCTTTTTTCGCTGCTCTCTGCTTACGCCTGGAACCCTATATCTTTGCCATTTTGGTCTTTATTCTCAGGCGATTGCGTCAGATCTGGAGATGGTTTGGAGGAACCGAATGGGGAAAATGGGCGATTGAAAAACTTTCACCCTGGTTTAAATTTTTCCGGTTGCTAGCCGGGTTTTTGGGACGTAAACTTGTTTCGTTAAACACCGCGCAAAAAGTCGCGGCGACGATGGTGATTTTTGCCTTGATTTGGCAAGGCGGCCTTTCTGTTTTTGCCCAAGAGAGCAACCCGATAGACCAAATCGTTACGCCGGAAATGAAAGTTTTGAAAGACGTTAATCCAGAACTTTTAAAAGCAGAAAATTTTGAGAAAGAGAAACAAATTGAAGAAATCAAGAAGGAAAAAGAAGGAGAAATAAATTATACCCTGGGCGGTCTTGTGCCAAAAACAGATGGAGACAAAGTTACCAAAGAAGAAACTAAAATTTTGGAGGGGGTGAAAGAGAATTTACAAGGCGGCTTGCTCACCTCAAAAAAGACTATTGAGAATACGGTGATTAGTTTCAGCCAATCCAGAAACCCGCGCGTCAAACAAGCGGCGCTGAATGTTCGCGACCTCCTGAAGGCCAAAGGACTTTTTCGTTCTATTTATGACGAGAAGACTGGAGAAGAAAAAGAAATTTCCACTCAGATTGATTCCAGCGGCGACAAACTTAAACCGACTTCCGTGCCTTTTGGCGCGGAGTTTGGCAACAATTTTAGAGACGGAATGATAATCAGCGATCTGGGAGAGGACCAGGCGGCTTCGGGAAATTCTCAATTACCAATTTCCAATGCCAAATCAAATTCAAATGATTCAATGTCAAATGATGGAACGGCGAGCGGAACAAGTGGGGCGAGCGGGACGAGCGAAGTGACGGCTTCAGCCACTAAGCAGGGCTCGGTATCAAACGAAACACTAGGGAAAACAGCTTCGGGAGGGATGGGAGGGTTCAATCCGGGCGGGACGACGGCATCGGGGAATTTCCAATTACCAATTTCAAATGTCAAATCAAATTCAAATGACTTAATGTCAAATACGAACGGGACGACGGCCAGCGCTACGGCTAACGGGATTGCCGCGGTCACTCCGCTCCCTCGCAATGACAATTCGGCAGGAAGCCAAGGAGCGACTTTAACGGGCGGAGTCGGCGAAAATATCAGTAAAGGGCTGAATTTCGCGTCAAAGATTTATAAAGTCCTAACCGAGGGAGGTGACAAATTGCTCGTTGACAAGACGCCGCAATTTAAAGAAAACATTTCTTTCAAGCCCAAAAATGCTAATCCGGCTCACGCCGTTTACGCCGATAATAAAATACTTTATAGAGACGCTTGGACGGGCGTGGATGTTTTGCACTCGGTCAAAACAGAAGGAGTTAAGGAAGACATCATTATCAAAGATAAAACCGCTCCCAATAAGCTTTACTTTGAGATAAAAACCAAAGGCTTGCGGATGAGGATTAAAGACGGCGGTTTGCAATTTTACGATATTTTCGGCGGCTTGAAATTTGAAACACCGCGGCCGTTTATGGTTGACAGGTTCGGCAATTCAAAAGATTTAAACTATAAATTGGCGCAGGATAAAGACTTGGTGAAGCAAGTTTCGATTACGGAACCGGCGGAGAACGCTGCTGACGCCACTAAGACCGGGCCCGCAGCGGGCGGCCAAGGCTCGGCTCTGAACGGGACGACGGCGTCCGGTAATTTCCAATTACCAATTCCCAACGCCAAATCAAATCCCAATGATTCAATGCCAAATGGCGGAACGGCGAGCGGGACGAGCAAGCCGACGAGTTTTTTGCAAAATGCCGTTAACGGAGCAAAAAGTTTGGCCTGGGGAATCAAAAACACTTTTTTGCAAATTCCGCGATTATTGGCGGAGACCTTTTGGACAAATAAAGCGCTGGCGGACGAGAACGGAGCGAGCCAGATGGCGTCTGGGAATTTCCAATTGCCAATTTCTCTGCCTACCGGCAGGCAGGCAACGTCAAATTCAAATTCAAATTCAAATGATTTAATGTCAAATGGGGCCAGCCCCACTTATGACAAATTTTTTACCAATCGTTCGTTAACGCTTCAACAAAAAAAGATAAACGCGATAGTAAAAAATTCTTCTCCCAAAAACGGGCAAGAGAACAAGTTAGGATTTTTTGACGACGTGGTGCATCAAGCGGCAGAAGCCTTAAACCAGTCGCCAGGCTGGGTTTTGTCTATCTTTTCCGATGAACAGATAAAATTAATCGCGGGAACATTGGAGCAAGTCCAAAAAAGCGTTGAGGCCACCAAGGTCGGGCCTTCGTCCGTCGATCAGGGCTCGGCTTTGACAGCCACGGACTACTCCGACGAGATGCTCAAAGACATAAACGAAGAGCGCACTTATACGGTGGTGATTGAAATAGATTTTACCGGGATGAATTTTCCGATTGATCTTGACCCGACAACCTACGTCAATCTCCAAGACCAGGGTCAAGCCACTTTCTTTGGCGACTATGCTGGCGGTTCAACGAGCGGGACTAAAGGATTTATGAATGGCTACGGAGGAATGACCAGAAGCAGCGAACCGTTTTTGCCGCAAGGAAGTTTTAGGGGCTATTGGCCGATGGATGGAGACGGCGTGATAACTAACGACTATTCTGGTAGCGCCAATACCCTTACTAATAACGGAACCATGACCACGACAGCGGGAAAATTTTCCGGCGCGGGGAGTTTTGACGGCTCAACCAAATATCTTTCATTGGCCGATAATGTCAGCCTTTCCATTACCGGGGCGCTAACTTTTGGCGCTTGGTTCAAAACCAACTCAGCTTCAACCGACCAATTTATCCTAAGCAAGAACGGCTCCTATCGTTTGGAAATTGAAGCGACCGGAAAAATCCTAGCCAGTCTCAACGGAACAGCCGCCACCAGAGAAACGTCCTCGGCCATTGATACTAACTGGCATCACATAATGGCGGTTTATAATCCCACGGGAACAACTCTGGATGTTTATTTGGACGGAGTATTAAACAACGGAACTTTGGCGGGAGTGGTGCCAGGAAACATCACCGATTCGGCCGGAGCTTTTAACATTGGAGCGGACGCGACGGCTAATAAGTTTAACGGTCTCATTGACGAAGCGGTAGTTTGGGCCAGAAATCTTTCCGCTGCTGAAATCACCCAAATCTATGGCGGTGGCCGGGTGGAAAATACCGATTCAAGCATTGTTTATGTCGATCCGGATGGAACGAGGATTCAGGGGAAGGTGGGAACAGATGCAACAGCTCTTCAGGCCAATTCTCCCTGGACTTATAGCGCAAACGCAAGTTCTTCAAATGGAAGCCATGTCGCTTTCATTACTGCCAACCTAGGGGATGTAGGAACGCCTAATCGGGAAAAAGCTTATGTAGAGTATACTTTCACGGGAACGGAAATATGGCTTGGAACAATCAAGAACAATGTCCCGCGTTTTATAAAAGCTACAGTTGATGAAGGAACGGTAAATGAAGTGGTTAACTATTTGGATGTTTATAATCCAAGCTCAACTGGGCTGTTCCAGCAAAAGATGCTTATTGCTACCGGACTTGCCAACAGTTCTCATACGGTTAGGATGTATCCCCAAATGGGAAAAGATATAGCTTCTAGTCCGGCCGCTACCAATTATCCTCCCAACTTTGATTTCTTCGAATACTACACTTCTGGCAATGAACTGGCGAAAAAGTCAGCCATCACGATCAATTCTCGCGCGACTAGTGGCCTTGATTTCATAAATACTAAACCTTCTCCGGCGGTGTCATATGACGCGCGGGGGAACGTTCCGGCCAACGCTTCGGGCAATCAAGAGCGTGGCACTTGGTCAAGTTGGGTCAAAACTGATTTTGCTTGGAATACTGACAACGCGCCACATTATGTTTGGTCCAACGAAAATGCTCGCCTCTACTATCTCTACGATGGTTCAACTAATGGCAACTGGTACTACGAGATGTATAACGGAACTGACTGGACGACGGTCCAAGTGAAATCGGCTAATTATACTTCCGGCAACACTTTTGCCAGTGGCCAAGTTTTCCACTTGGCAGTTTCTTGGGACGCGACGGTTGGAACTAATCTTTATGTCAACAATGTCAAAACCAGCTACGTTGGAACTTGGACGGCGCAGGCGATGACAGGAAATATGAAAGTCGGGGGAGATGAAAAAACTAAATTATTACTCCACGGCGACGGGGCCAACAATTCAACCAGCGACATTGATGGATCGGGAAATGGGTATCCGGTGACATTAGCTGGGAATGCCAAGGTTTCAACCACTCAAAACAAATTCGGCGGTTCCAGTTTTTCCCTGGATGGAGTAAATGGAAGCTATGTTACTGTTCCTGATAGCAATGATTGGGCTTTCGGAACCGGCGATTTTACTATAGAAATGTGGGTGAATTTTAACGCTCTCCCGACTTCTGGAAATTATATATTTCTATACAATCAGTGTGATGGCGCATCTCCTCAATTGCAGTATTCCTTATATAACAATTCCGGGACCTACCAGATTAGGGTTGCTATCGTGAATGGCAGTACCTTCGATTCTTTTATTAATATTTCCCCGACGTTGGTAACCGGGAGTTGGTATCATTTTGCTTTAGTAAGAAGCGGGACATCTTTCAAGCAATTTATAAACGGCGTACAGCAGGGAAGCGACGCCGTCAGCAGCCTAGCTGTTCCGGACGTTTCTCCGAGTCCGGTAATCGGCGCCAGTTACGCTTTTAACGGGGTGTTAAATGGCTATATGGACGAGGTTCGCATCACCAAGGGTTTGGCTCGTTGGACAGGAAATTTCACTCCTCCGACCGGACCGTATCAATCTAATCTGATTATTGCCGAACCGACGATTTTAAATTATGTTTTGACCGATGCGGAAATAAACGCGGTGTATAAATCGGCGGTTTCAATGGGCGATATGATCAATGGCACGCCGGGGTCGGCCGCCGTTGACACGCAGAAAAAACTTTTTTCGGCCGCCAAAAGAAGCGAGGAAATCAATCAAACTTCCAAATCTTTGCTTTTCAATTTTTCCGGCGTGCAAACGGCGGACGCGCGGGTGGGCGCTGGCGCGGGAAGTTTGTATAAGACGGCCGCGCCGACCAATCCTTCAACGACGGTTGCAGAGACAGCTTTGACCTGGTCGGGCGCTTGGACGGATGCCGGAAATTATCGTTCAACAACTGATGCTAATGCTTCGGCAATATATACGACTTCTGCGGCGGCCACGGAAATTTGGGCCACCTATTATGCCAATACCGACAAAGGCATCGCCGAATATATTATTGATGAGGGAACAGCCAAAGAGGTGCGGACGAAAGTAGATCAATACGCCAGCGCCGCGGCGGATCGGTACGCGCTTTTGGCTACGGGGCTGGAAAGCGCGACGCATACCATTCGAGTTCGAATGTTAAATTCTAGAAATTCTTCTTCGACGGCCAACGGAATTATTGTGGGACTAAGCGGCACGGCGGATAGAATGTTCTACTTTGGCACGACGCCGGACATTGCCACTCAAGATATGGTAGTCAATGGCAAGCAAATCAAGAATGTTTTGGTTGAAGATTTTGCTACGATGCCCAATATGATTCAGTATTCCGGCAAGGGAAACATATCTCAGAATGCTTTTGAGGGAACGATGTCGACTTGGGTGCAAACGTCATGGGCGGGAAACGACAATACTTTTCATGCTATTTTTTCTTCTCGTGACGCTTCGGCGAACAACGGAGTAGCTCTTTGGAAATGTGACGGGGGAACTTCCTGTACGTCGGGGCAGCCGGCTAATAGCATGCAATTGATAATTGACAATGCTTCTTCATATATAACGATTTACAGCTCTTCCTTGACGGCTTCTAGTTGGGCGCCGAATGTGCCGCATCACCTCGTAGCTAAGTGGTGGCGGCCGACTTCAACAACCATGGGGATGACGGTATATTTGGACGGAATAAAAATAGTTGAAAATAAATCACAAACCTTTACGCCGAACACACAGTCGTACATAATGCTTGGAAACTGGTCTAATAGCGTCGGAGAAAGCTATGATCTCGACGGCGCGATTTATGATCTTTCTCTTTGGTCCTGGGCCTTTGACGACGGCAACACCACGCTCAATTCTTACGCTCAACCGCAAAGCGACGTTTGGAAGAGCTGGAAAGGGGAGGCGCCCGGGGTAGATGAAGATTTGAGTTCGCAAATTGACGGAGCGACTTCAACTTTAAAACTGGCTCGCGGGGGAATTCAACAGACCTATTCTCCCGATACTTATACCAAGCTGCTTCTTCATGCCAATGGAGCCAACGCGGCCACGACTTCATTTGACAGCTCACTGACCGGAAAACCAATAACTCAAACTAACGCGACAATTTCCACTGCTCAATCGGAATTCGGAGGATCGAGTTATAATTTCAATGGAACTAGTGCCTTTTTAGAAATTCCAGATAGTAATGATTGGAATTATGGATCTAGTGATTTTACTATGGAGGCTTGGGCTAAAGTAACTGCCTATCCGGCTACGGCCGGATGGTTATTTGGTCAATATGACCCACTCCTTAGCGGCGCCAATAATTCGGCTGGAGTTTATATCAATTCATCCGGATTTCCTGTTGGAGCCTTTGCTACCGCCTCTGGCGCTAGTACTATTACCGGAACTACTAACGTTGTGGCTGGTGGGGCTTGGTATCATATTGCTTTAGTGCGAAATGGAAGTTATATCAGGCTATATGTCAATGGAACAGAGCAAGGAACAGCGGTTAATGTTGGCACTAATTCTATAGTGGATTCGCCCAATGTGTTTAGAATTGGGAGGGATAGTAGTGCTGGGTATAATCAATATCTAACCGGGTATCTCGATGAAATCAGAATTTCCAAAGGCACCGCCCGTTGGACATCGGCTTTTACTCCGCCGACTTCCGAATACAGCGCTTACACCCAAAACACTCTAGCCAATTCAATTTCCGTCAAATCCGAAGGCGCGGCGGCCACGGTGTCGAGTGTCAAAGCGGGCGGGATGGCGAAATTGGAAAATGCCAGCGGCGGAACACTCGTCTCCAGCGCTACTTCCATTACGATTGATCCTGGGGCAACGGACGCAAACACAAAACTTTTACTCCACGCCGACGGCGCTAATGGTCAGAAATCTAGTTCAGATGATTCGTCGGCGCAACATATTTTGACGCATGGTGGAACAGCTCAAACATCTACTGCTCAATATAAATTTGGTGGAACTGGATATTATTTCGACGGATCGAGCGGATACATAAACTCGCCAGGCGCTAATACTGACTGGAATTTCGGAACTAATGATTTCACTATTGATTTTTGGATGGATGTCCATGTGGGAACTAATTATTCAGGAGTCATGTCCACTCTGGTTGATACGGGAAATGTTGGTTGGGCTATTCAGATATTAAATGGCAAACCTCGCTTTTACTCTAGCAATGGTCCAGTTGATTTTAGCGGAGCTAGCTTGAGCGCTGATACCTGGTATCATTTTGCTCTCGTTCGGCATGGGACTGGAGCTAATAACTTGACGTGGTATGTTAATGGGGTCGGAACGTCGACTAGTATTGGTTCGAATGTGGTTAATGGGAACAACGTTTTTAATATCGGAAAATTATATAATTCTACCAATGATAATTTCTTTAACGGTTATTTGGATGAAATCAGAGTTTCCAGCGGAGTGGCTCGTTGGACGGCTGATTTCTCTGGATCGCTTCCGACCGGGCCCTATGCCAATACTTCCTACGACATGGGATCTAACATCGACACTACTGGCGGCTATTTGACTTTGGGTCAAGCCGGATCCAACCGCAAGCAAGAGATGGTTCAATACTCCTCATATAACACGTCTACTAATACTTTCACTGTTTCGCAGCGTGGCTTGAATGGAACAACAGCCACTGATTGGCCGAACGACACACCGATTGAAGTCGGCGGAACGGTGACACTCTCTTCCGCTCCGGCTTCGGGTGCCAAAGTGCTGACAAATTATACTTACCAGGGAGATGAGCTGGCCTATGACCGGGGTCAAACAAAATCGAGGCTCGGTCAAAATAATTTCTTGGACTATACCACGAGCGCCGCGACCGGTTGGGCCTTGTCAGGGGACACGGTCAACAAATCTGGTCGGCAACAGATGACCACTCAAGTAGCCGGACAAAATTCCTTCGGATATTTTTATGGCGCAGAACTAGGATATATTTTCTCCGGCGACACCACTAACGGCGGCGTGGCCATGGTCGTGGTAGATGAGGGGACAGGAAGTGAAAGAAGAGTCCGGTCGGATCAAAATAATTCTAATGCCAATCAGTTCAACGACCAGCTTTTTTCTGGGCTTTCGCCCGGCTACCACACTTTCCGCATAATTTTCGGCGTGGACAAAACCAACGCCGGAGCGAACAAATACGGGACTTTTGACTCTTTTGTTTTTGGTACCAAATCAGACTTGAGCTTGTCGACTGGGGATTTAGCCGGGAGCGAAACAACCAATGGCAACCTGGTCAACGACACTTTCTACTACCCAGCCTGGAAAGATCAGGATGATGTCAAAAACACGCGCGACTCAAATACAAAACTTTTGCTTCACGCTGACGGAGCCAACAACGCTACGGCGTCATATGACAGCGCTTTGCCGCAGCATCCGCTGACGCATAGCGGAGCTATCATTTCAACAGCCCAAAGTAAATTTGGAGGTAGTGCCTATTATTTTAACGGGGCGACGCCTTCCTTTATAAGCACTCCCGATTCTTCAGACTGGTATTTTGGTAGTGATAATTTCACGATTGATACCTGGGTTTATCTTACCAATGTTTCCAACCAACAAAGTTTAATATCAATAAGCACTGGCAGCGCGTACTGGGAACTGGATTATCACAACACCCAGGGGCTAACCTTCCAGCAATATAACGGGGCTTCTTTCACTGTGCAGTTTTATCAAAATTCGGTCGTTGGGTGGTCCAATAACACATGGTACCATGTGGCAGTAGTTCGCAATGGAAATAACTGGAACTTATATAAAGACGGAGTTTCTGTTGCCAGTACAACCAGTAGTACGGCCATTTTGAGTTTTGCGGGCACAAACATGCAAATCGGAGCGCTTTATTGGCCACCAGCCGGTGGTAATACCGCTAGGCCATTGACTGGATATATGGATGAAATTCGCATAACTAAAGGCATTGCTCGCTGGGCGGGAAATTTCACCGTACCCGACAAATCCTATGGCGGATTTGCGCTAACAGCCGACATCAATACTTCAGTAACATCTCTGGTTCTTGACAGCGAAAATCCTTCTGATTTGAATAAACTCGGACCAAACGGCGTAGTCAAAATCGGCAGTGAATATATCCGCTATGAGTCCAAGGCCGTGAATGGCAACCAGGCAACTTTGTCTAATTTAACCAGAGGATATGCCCAGTCCACGGCCGCGACGCATTCCAATAATGACGCAACTTATCCTTGCGGTGGTTGGAGAAATAATTATTATGCCCAGCAGTCTTCCTGGTACAAAGAAAACGGAGCCTTTCCGGAAAAAGCTTTGATTACGGGCCTTGGAGCGGAAGGGCAAGTCCAAGGCGGGCTCTCGGTGATAAACTTGGCGGACAATTCGGCCTGGGCAAAATATGAAGCGGGAGCCAGCAACACAATTAAAGCCGCGGTTAAAACTGTTTCGGCGGCAGGCGGAAAAATTTTGGCCGGTTATGGCACGGGCGGAAACGGGTTGACGGAAATTGATTTAGTCAACGATTCATATAATAGCCACGGGTCGGGGAACGACTCATATACTAAACTACTTCTCCATGGCGATGGCTCGGGAAGCAGTTTTACCGATAGTGAACCGACTCCAAAGGCCGTAACGGCCTACGGCAATGCCACTCAAACAACTTCTCAATCAAAAATGGGAGGATCCAGCGCCTATTTTGACGGAGTCGGAGACTATATTTCAGCTCCCGACAGCGCCGATTGGAACTTTGGCTCTGGGGACTTTACAGTGGATCTCTGGGTCAATCCTTCCAGCCTTTCTTCTAATAATTCCGGGATTCTTTGCTATGTCCCAAATTCCGTTGCTGGCGGTTGGGGAATCCGCTGGGGAGGAGCAGATACCAATTTATATCTTTGGACTTCGGCTGCCGGGAATATTATGCCAGTAGCTTTTTCCAATTTTGTTGCCGGGCAGTGGAGTCACGTGGCTTTGGTTAGAAGTTCCGGAATAGCCACTTTTTATATTAATGGAGTGGCCAAGAACAGCGCTTCCGTCCCGACTTTGACGGCCGGAGGGGTGAATTTGGTGGCCGGAAGATTGATTTCAGACTTTGACGGATATTATTTTACCGGATATTTGGATGAAATCAGGGTTACCAAAGGCCTGGCGCGTTGGACCAGTAATTTTGTCCCTCCGGCGGCCCCATACGGCTCATTGGAAAAAACCGGCGATATTGAAAGCTATTACGATGGAACCAACTATAATATCTGGGCCGGAAAATCAAAAGACGGAACGGCCGGCTCGATCGCCGGGGTAACTTATCTCAAGGACACGACGGGAAACGGAATTTTGAATTCTTCCAATAAACTGGACGGGGAATATGAAAACGATTACTACACCAAACTGATGCTTCACGCGGATGGAACCGGAGCGACTTTTGTGGATTCAGCCGACCCGGCTAAGACTGTGACGGCCTATGGAGCTGCTACACAGTCAGCGACCCAGTCGGAGTTTGGCGGGAAGTCGGCTTATTTTGATGGAACGGGTAGTTATATCCAGGCTGCAGATTCAATTGATTTTGAATTTGGAGTAGGCAATTTTACAGTTGACTTCTGGGCGTATGGCTTAGCCGGAGCAAACGGAGCAGTAGTGCAATTTGCTGATGGGGCCTATGGTGGGTCTGTCGGATATGTTTCTGGGGGGAACCTAGTTGTTTATCTGGCTTCTGCAGGTGGATCATGGGGGATTGCTAGCGCGGTTAGTATGGGAGCGGTCCCGGGTAATAGTTGGGTCCACTATGCTTTAGTTCGAAATGGAAATAATTTTTATACCTATAGAAATGGAACTCAAATTTCCACTTTTTCTAGCTCAGCTGCGGTATACAATCCTTCGGGCAACTTGAATGTTGGGAGATATTTAGATACTACAGGCGCAACCCCATATTATTTATCTGGTTATGTAGACGAACTCCGCATTACCAAGGGCATCGCTCGTTGGGCTGGCGCTTTTACCCCCCCAACTCGAGCTTATGAAAATTTTGCTGCTAAAAAAATCAAATACGATTCAACTAACGACGTGCTCTATGCCGACCAAAGTTCGGGAACGGCCAATCTGGACGTTTGGAGCAAGATTCCAAGTCCCAAGATTTCGGCTGACTCAACGATTGATATCGCTGATGGGACAACACGCATGAGTTCCCAGGTGGTGACGCAAGAGATGGCCCAGGACGCAACCAATATTTATTTTGCTACCGACTCGGGCGTGAAAAAGGTGGTAAAATCGTCGTTTTCAAGCGTGGCTTTAACTTTTGATTCCAGCAATCTTACCAATCTGGTGGTAAACACCGCCCGGACAGTTGATTATGACAGCGTTCGGAACCAGCTGGTGATGGGGTTTTCCGGAACATCGGGACACAATGGGAGAATGGTGCTTTGCGGAACAACCGGAAGTTCCCCGGCCTATTTTGATTACTTCGGTGAAACCAGCGCCAATAGCAGCAACAATTTGGTCTCCGATGTTTTCTATTCCTCTGCTTGGGTTCCGGCAATAGCCTCTGGGTATACCGGTTTTGCGGTTGGCACTGACCAGGGAGTTTCGCTTGTTAGATTTTTGGATTCTGAAACGCTGGGAACGGGAGGAGGCGTGCCAAAGTCTCCGATGGCAAATTCTGACAACGGATTTTTGGGGTTCTAGAGGGGGCTAAACAAATTTCCAATTACCAACTTCCAATGTCAAATCAAGAACAAAATCCAAAGGCCAAAAAAGAATTTAATTTGGCCAAAAGAACATCCAAGTTTGGAGTAGACTGTATAATGTTTGCTAAAAATATCAAGAAAGAATCCAAAGAAACTACTCACTGGCTGCATATGTTAGCGACTACCAACCAAGAGTAAAAAGAAAGGTGCCGCCAGCTTTGGCAAGAAGCTCATGAATTGACTCTGATATTCTCGGCTATCATTAGGAAGAAATAATTGGAAATTTGAGCTTAAAGATTGATTGGAAATTTGTAATTGGTAATTTGACATTAGTCGGACCTGCCCACCTTCACCAAAATAATTAATTTGTGCTATAATTGTGATTAAGAAAGCGAATATTCTCTATGGGTCTTTTTAACTTTTTTTCCGGTAAAAACAGATGTCTCGGGATTGACGTGGGAACGGGCGGAGTTAAAATTGTTGAGCTGGAAAAAGAAGAAAATAAATACAAACTGATAAACTACGGGTTAACCCAGGCCAAGCCGGGGGAGAATTGGCGCTTGTTGGATCTTAACGCCGGGGAGGTGGGTTTGGTTATAAAAAAAATATTAAAGGAGATGGGAACGGGGAATAAAAAAACGGTAGTCTCTTTGCCGGTGGCTTTGAGTTTCGCGACTCTGGTGGAGACAAAGGCCCTGCCGGAGAGCGAGATGGCCAATGCCATAGCTTTTGAAGCCAAAAAGTATGTTCCGGTCCCCATAGACGATGTCATCTTTGACTGGGCGATAGTGGACCAAGCCGTTTCTTTGCCGCAAGATCAGATGATTAAGCCTAAAAATGGTCCGGAAGAGAAAAGGGTTCTGGTTTTGCTGGTAGCGGTCCCCAAGGATGTGATTGCCAAATACAAGGAAATCGCCAAAAACGCGAATTTGGAATTGTTGTCTTTGGAGATAGAATCTTTTTCTTTGGCTCGCGCCCTGATCGCCAATGACCCCAAGGCCTATGTTTTGCTTGATCTGGGAACCAGGGGCAGCAATATTATTGTGGTGGAAAAGGGACTAGTGCGGATTTCTTTCAGCGTGGAAAGCCCGGACAGAGAAACTCTTTTAACGGAGTTGGAAAGAATTGTTAATTTGTACAAAACAAAGTATAATAAAAATATTGATAGGTGCATTTTGAGCGGAGGAAGCATTTATACTCCGGCTGGGGAATCGTTAGGCCTGGAAGAAGAGCTGGCTCCGCTGATAAAAAAGAGAGTCGGGTTGGAAGCTTCTTTCGGCAATCCTTTATCCAGGATCATCTATCCGGAAAAACTTAAAGATGGTCTTGAAGTCATCGCCCCGTCGTTGGCGACGGCTATCGGGCTGGCGATAAAAGGACTATCTTAACGAATTTTTAATTTTAAATTTTAAATTTTTAATCACTTTCCTTTTATTTGTCATTTAAGAATTTAGAATTGATTGGAAATTTGTAATTGGTAATTTGACATTAGCGTTTTGGACTTAATCCCCAATAAAAAGTCAATACTTAGCGACGGTTCCTCTCCCGGAGGCGGCCTTTTGAGTGATTTTAGGGGGAAAGGGAATAAGGGGGAAATCTTGGCTTTTAGGAACTTGGAGGTGTTGGGCAAAACCTCATTAAGGTTGGCAGTAGGGTTTTTGGCTGTTTGTGTTTTAATCTTTGGCGCAATCTATTTCTTCAAGTTCAGAACAGAAAGGCAGATAACCGAAGCAACAACCAATTTTAACGCTTCGGCCGAAATTTTGCGGCAAGAAAAATTTGTGAGTTATAGAAATTATGTCCGGGAAATAAACGCCCTGAAGGAAACGCTGACGAATAAAATCTATGCTTCCTCGGTTTTTTCGGCTTTGGAGGGGAACACAACGGCTGGCGTTGTCTGGACGGGAGGCACGCTAGGCAGTTCGGCCAATCTTTTTTCCTTGGCTGGCGCGGCCAACAGTTATTCAACGGTTGCCAAGCAGGCGGTGGCTTTTCGGCAAGCCGGTTTTTCCAAGGTTGAGATTAAAGATTTGAAGCTCTCGAAAGATGGCGGGGTTACTTTTGCTGCTTCTTTCATTTTTAATGAGGCCTTGAAGAAAAAATCAGGAAATTAGCGAATAGGGTTAGCCGCTAGAAGGCTAGACCTTGTTGGTTACCATTTCAAAATGACGAATAAACTTATATTGCCAATTATAATATTTGTTGTAACGCTGGCTGGAATTTTTTTCTGGTTGGTGCCTCTATACCAAAACTGGTCTTTGGAAAAAGACGAGTTGGCCTTGATAGAGGAGCAGATAGAGCAATTAAAACAGGCGACAGCTAAGGTCGGGTCTTTTAACGTGGATCAGCACTTTCAAGAATTAACGAAGCTCAACCAGGCAATGCCGGTGGGCATTGGAGATCAAGATCTTTTGGTAACTCTGGAGGGCCTGGCCCTAAACAACGGGTTGCTTCTAAATTCGGTGAATGTCAACGAAGTAAAGGATGCCAAACAAGAGCTACTTTCACTACAGGGGGCAAACGGCGCACCAGCTGGAGCAGCACTGGGGGCAGGGACGAATAAAAGATACAAAAAAATAACAGTTTCGTTAGATTTATTGGGAGATTACACTTCTTTCAAGGGCTTTCTCAAGGGATGCGAGCAAAATGTCAGAGTTTTCAATCTGAAAGAAGTGAAAATCACTAACGGCGATAGCTCCGGATCAGCTCCATCGGGCAACACCTTTAAGTTTTTGGTTGACATAGAAACATATTATTTGCCGGAAAACTAGCTTTAGCGACTAGGGTTTAGCCACTAGCCAGTAGGGCGGGCGTTAGAGGCTCGGTCCCAACGACGCGGTTCTGATTTTAAAATTTAGTATTTAATATTTAAAATTTAAGCTTTTATGCCTCTGGGACTTGAAAAAAAAGATGACAAGGCGGTAGCTTCGCCCAAGAAAAAACAACAAAAACAGCTGTTGATGCTGGGAGGTATTGTTTTGATAACCGTGATCGTTTTGGTTTGGGGTTCTAGCGGTAATTCGCCGGCCACCCAAGACAAAGCCGTCGGGGGACAAACGGTTACAACTCAAGTCGGGACGGAAGACGTTAAGGCGGAATTGAGCAAGAAATTTGTGGCTGATGACTATAATTTGGACGAAACATTTCTTGAAAGCCCGGCCTTTAAAGAAGCGAAATCTTTTGGTGAACACCCGGTAGTGGCAGGACAGTTGGGAACGAGCAATCCCTTTGTGAGA
Source organism: bacterium (assembly GCA_021815315.1). Taxonomy (GTDB): domain Bacteria; phylum Patescibacteriota; class Minisyncoccia; order Portnoybacterales; family JAKAHB01; genus JAKAHB01. The sequence continues at coordinate 16,126 of JAKAHB010000007.1, forward strand.
AAATAACGCAATCCGGATACCGGCGCCAGTTTTTGGTTTATCAATGGCGTGGCAAATGACGAGCAATTTGGCCATTGATAATTGGTTGTTGGTATTGGAAGTCATTTTTTGGCGGAAAAAAAGCCGGTCATTACCGCAATCAAAAACAGCAATATCGCCCCGGGCGATATTGACAGCGAAAAAGATTATCCCCAAATAGATTTGAGGGGGCGTTTGATTTCTCCCGATGTTTTAAAACAAATATCCGAAGAAGCAGCTTCTTTTTACCAAATCATTCCTATCAACAAAAAAGATAACTTTTTGGAGGTGGGGATGGTTGATCCGACTGATATTAGGGCCAAAGAAGCCTTGAAGTTCATTTTCAAAAAGAATAATTTTGAAGGTGGGATCTATAAAATCGGCCAGGAAGACTTCAAAAATGTTTTGGGTCAATACCGAAGTTTGAAAGGGGAAGTGGAAACGGCCTTAAAAAAGCTGGAAAGGGAATTGGAAGAAAAAAGCGCTGAAGGAGAGAGGGCGGTCGGGGGGTCCGAAGAGGTTTTGGAGCGAGTTATGGCCGAAGCCCCGATCACCAAAATTGTGGCCACTGTTTTGCGCCACGCCTATGAGGGCAGGGCTTCCGATATTCATGTTGAACCGGGGGAGACTCAATTAAGAATACGCTTTCGAGTGGACGGCATCTTACATTCCAGTTTGCTTTTGCCCAAGCAAATTCAGGCGGCCGTTGTTTCCCGCATAAAAATATTGTCCAACATGAAGATTGATGAAACTCGCATCCCCCAAGACGGCAGATTTTATTCTCGCATCAATGAAAATAAAATTGATTTCCGTGTTTCTACTCTGCCTACGCCCTATGGAGAAAAAGTTGTTTTGCGTTTGCTGGATGCCACCTCTGGTGTTATGGACTTGGAAACATTGGGGCTTTGGGGAAGGAACTTGAGGCTGGTGAAAGAGAATATTATCAAGCCCTTTGGCATGGTGTTACTCACCGGCCCGACAGGTTCGGGGAAGACAACGACGCTTTACGCCATCATGAAAATTCTCAACCAAGAAACGGTAAATATTATCAGTTTGGAAGACCCGATTGAATATTTTATTGAAGGCATCAATCAATCGCAGATAAAACCGGAAATCGGCTACACTTTTGCTTCCGGTCTGCGTTCTATTTTGCGTCAGGACCCTAACGTTATTATGGTAGGAGAGATTAGAGACGAAGAAACGGCCGATTTGTCCGTTCACGCGGCCTTGACTGGTCACATTGTGCTATCCACCCTGCATACCAATAACGCGGTGGGCGTTATTCCAAGATTTATTGACATGGGTGTAAGCCCCTTTTTGATCCCCTCATCGCTTAACTTGTCAATCGCCCAAAGATTGGTCAGAAAGCTTTGTCAGTCTTGCAAAAAAGAGATAGAAGTCTCTCCTCGGGTTGCCAAAATGATCCAGGAAGAATTAAGCGCGATTCCGGAAGTCTCCAAACAGGAAGCGGAAGTTCCTTCTGTCATAAAATTGTATGACGCGAAGGGATGCAAAGAATGCGGAGGGAAAGGAACGAAAGGAAGAGTCGCTTTGTTTGAAATTATTTCCATGACTCCGCAATTGGAGAAGCTTATCGTGGAGGGGCCAACCGACTCCAAAATCGGTGAAGAGGCGCTTCGGCAAGGAATGGTGACAATGCGCCAGGACGGCCTTTTAAAGGCCATTAAGGGAGAAATATCCTTGCAGGAAGTCTTAAGAGTGACTGACTGGGAAGAAGGCGTGGAGTTGTAGCCGGTCTTTAATGTTATAATTTTAAGATAAGTTTATGCCCGAAGCCGCAAAAAAAATTTTGATAGTGGAAGACGATCAATTTCTGTTGGAAATGTATTCGGCCAAATTAAAAGGTGCCGGTTTTCAGATTGAAATTGCCAAAGACGGAGAAGAGGCCTTGGACAAGGCGTTTGAGTTTAAACCAGACTTGATCTTGTTGGACATAGTTTTACCCAAGATGGATGGCTTTGAGGTTCTAAAACGCCTTAAAGAAAACCCGGTATTGCGAAAAATCAGAGTAATTGCTTTGACCAATCTGGGGCAACAAGGAGAAGTCCAAAAAGGAACATCCTTGGGAGCGGACGATTATTTTATCAAAGCCCATTTTACTCCGAGCGAGGTTGCTTACCGGGTCAGTAATTTTTTGAAAAATCCGCCTTTGGACAGAACACAATAATTTTTTTGATCAAATGGAAGAGCAGAATGTTGTATTCAGAAGGAAAAGAAAGCCTAATTATGTCATAGAAATTTCAACAATATTATTATTGTGCCTGCTTGGTTACATGGTGTTCACTTTTTCCTTGCCGATTTTTCGCGATTGGCAACGAACGACGGATATGACCGCGTTGCAACAACTGCTGGGAAAGGATTTTGAAGCATACAGAAGCTACCCGGAATTTACGGGGATATTGGACGGCGAAGACGCCCTGAACCGAGAATTAAGAACAAAAGGATTATTTTCCGGCTCATTCAGCGACCCAAAAGGCAAATACGATAAAAAAAGTAATTTTCAATATTATTACAGTTCAAACGGCTCTTCTTATCTAATAAACTTTTGCTTGGAAACATCTTGGTTTAAAGGAGGCCATGAAGGTTGCAATAACCAGATTTTGTTTAGCCAATAGTTATAAAATTTATAAATGTAGTCTAAATCTATGCCCGAGATAGAAAATTCCCCCCAATCAAGTTTACATCCCAAGTTAAAGCAGCTTTTTGATTTGGCCATTGAGCGCCAGGCGACAGACATCCATCTTTCATCCGGCCACCAGCCGATTTTAAGAGTGGATGGCAGCCTGATGCCGGTTGCCGGTGAAAAGATTTTAAACCACGAAGACGTAAAAACCTTGGCTTTCAGCATTTTGAGCCAACAACTGCAAGAAAAATTTACGGCGTATAAAGACTTGGATCTTTCTTATGCCTACGAAAACAAAGCTCGTTTCAGAATTAGTATCTATCAACAATTGGGCAAAGTTTCGGCGGCTTTTCGTTTAATACCTAGCCGCATCCGGACGCTAGAGGAGTTAAGCCTTCCTTTAAGCTTGCGGGCTTTTACCAGGATGATCCAAGGTTTTTTCCTGGTGGTGGGGCCGTCCGGCCATGGAAAATCAGCGGCTCTGGCGGCGATGATTGAGGAAATAAATGTTAACAGATATGATCACATTCTCACCATTGAAGACCCGATTGAATATCTATTTGAGCAAAAAAATTGTATTATAGACCAAAGGGAAGTCGGTATGGACGTTCAAGACTTTCATCGCGGACTTAGAGCGATGTTTCGTGAAGATGCCGACGTGGTTATGGTGGGGGAGATGCGCGATCCCGAAACCATCTCAACCGCTATTACGGCCGCTGAAACCGGGCATTTGATTTTTTCCACCCTGCATACCAATACCGCCGCGCAAACGATTGACAGAATCATTGATACTTTTCCGCCGCATCAGCAGGAGCAAATAAAAATGCAGTTGGCTAATACCTTGTTGGGCGTGCTTTCGCGTCGCCTGATACCCAAAAAGGGCGGGGGCGTGATAAACGCGGTTGAGTTGATGATTGCCAACTCCGCGATTAGAAATTTAATCAGGGAGGGCAAGGCGCATCAAATTGATATGGTGATTGAAACCGGGCAAGAACAAGGAATGATATCTTTGAACCATTCTTTGGCCGACCTGGTGCGACGCGATTTGATTACCTATGAAAACGCGGAAATTTATTCTACCAACCCGAGCGAATTGAGAATGATGATGTGACAAGTTAGAAATTTGTGAAGGTTCGACATCATAAGCCTTAAGAACCTTTAACTTTATAACTCCGATGAAATTTAATTATACAGCCAGAACAAAAGACAACGAACTGCAGGCGGGGATTGTGGAAGCATCCGACCGCAAAGAGGCCGTAGATACTCTTCAGGGCCACGGTCTTTTGGTTGTTAGCATGGAAGAGGAGGGACGGGGTTTATCTTTTCAGATAGGCTTTTTTTCCCGAGTCAAAAACAGGGACCTGGTCTCTTTTTCTCGGCAATTAGCCACTCTTTTCGGGGCCAAGGTTTCTCTGGTTTCGTCTTTGGAATTATTGGCTTCGCAAACGGAAGAAGCTTATTTCCAGGAGATAATTTTTGATGTTGCCAGCACGATTGAAGCCGGAGACTCTTTTTCGTCCGCTTTGGCCAACTACCCCAAGGTTTTTTCCAATTTTTATATCAACATGATAAAAGCGGGAGAGGTTTCCGGGAATCTGGAAAACACTTTGGAATTTTTAGCGACCTACCTGGAAAAACAATATAATTTGGTTTCCAAAATTAAAGGCGCCTTAACTTATCCGGCTTTTATCTTATTCGGCTTTATTATCGTGGGTATTTTAGTGCTGACCGTGGTTATCCCCAATCTGACCGAGGTTTTAACTCAATCGGGGCAAGAGTTGCCTTTGCCGACCAGAATGATTATCGGTGTTTCCGACTTTTTAATTCACTGGGGTTGGGCTTTGTTGATTTTATTGGTGGCGCTGGTTTTTGCTTTTCCTGTTTGGTTGAGAAAAAGTCTGGCGACTCGTTATTTTATTGACGGACTCAAATTGAAATTGCCGATTTTCGGCAAAATTTACAGGAAATTTTATCTGGCCAGAATGGCCGATAATTTGGCGACCCTGATTGCCGGAGGACTTTCTATCTTGCAGGCTTTTCAAATTACCGCTGATGTGGTGGGCAATCTGGTTTTTAAAGAAATTATTTTGGAAGCCAAAGAACAAATTAGGGTGGGGAACCCAATTTCGGCTGTCTTTGGGAAATATGAAGTTATTCCTCCGCTGGTTTATCAGATGATATCCACGGGGGAGAAAACCGGTTCGCTTGATTATATTTTAAAAAAAATATCGGATTTTTATACCAGAGAAGTGGAGTTGGTCATTGCCAGCCTGGCGCAACTAATTGAGCCCTTGATGATTTTTATTTTGGGAGCCGGGGTGGCCATTTTGTTCGCCTCGGTGCTTTTGCCGGTTTATAACATTGCGGGAGGAGCATAACCAGCATTTTAATCAATATTTTTATTCGCCGGAGCGAGAGGAGGTGATAGTTATGCTGCAAGCTTTAATGAAAAAAAGATCAAGCGGTTTTACCCTGATAGAGCTTTTGGTGGTAGTCGCTATCATTGGTATTTTGGCGACGATTGTTTTGGTTTCTTTAAATTCCGCCAGGCAAAAAGCCAGGAACGCCAGACGGGAGTCCGACATCCGCCAAATCGCAATTACCGCTGAACTATATTACGACGCAAACAGCGCCTATCCGTCCGCGGCAAACTATGCCGCTGTTGATTTTGGCAATTTTTTGTCTACCAAGCCTATTGACCCGCTCAACACCGGCTCCAATGTGTATGTGTGGGTGGATAACACTGGAAACGCTCAAAAATACGCGGCCTGCGCCACCCTGGAGGGGGTAGACTCTGCTTCCACTGTTTTCTTTGTAAGAGAAAGCGGTTCGGGATCGGCGGCCAGTTGCCCGGCGCTTTAATATTTTATAAAATTACTTGGTCCAGAGCCTCGCTGGTTAGCGGGGTTTTGGGGATGGAAATCAATTAAACCAATTTCTCAATTTCTAATTTTCAATTTTCAAACAATTAATCAATTTATCAATTCTCTAATATGCAATATGACTTGGAAAAAAGAACCAAAGAATTAACCCTTATTTTTGACAAAATCGCCTCATCCTTAAGAGAGGGAAAGTCATTGAAAAATTAGTCAATTTAGTAATTGTTTGAAAATTGAAAATTGGGTAATTAGTGATTAAAAATCAGCCAACCATGGTCTTCTTATTTTATTTTCTAATATTTTTCCTCGGCGCCGTCTTCGCCAGCTTCGCCATGGTTTTGGGGGAGCGTTTGCCGCAAGAAAAGCCGGTGATATTGAGCCGTTCGCGTTGTTCTTCTTGCCAGCGTGAGTTATCCTGGCTTGATTTGGCGCCAATTATTTCCTGGGTGGCTTTATTGGGCAAGTGTCGTTATTGCGGCCAGAAAATTTCTTGGCGCTATCTGGCGGGGGAAACAATTTTGGGTTTTTTGTTCGTAATTGTGGCCGTAAAATATAAGCTTTTAACAAATATTTTTGCCGCTAAAATTGACTATTTTGCCGTCAGCCAAGTTATTTTTGTCTGGTTGCTGGCGACTATTCTTATGGCTATCTTCTTGGCCGATTGGCGCTATTTTACGATTCCCGACAAGCTTTTGTGGTTTTTGGCTTTGTCGCTGGTTGTTTTTTGGGGCGTTTCTTATGCCTTGAATATTTATAGTAGCGGCTTTATAATAGCAAGGGTTCTCTCCGGCGCTATATTTGGCGGTCTTTTCTGGTGCGTATGGTTTTTTTCTCAAGGCAAGTGGTTGGGCTTTGGCGATGTTAAATATTTCTTTGTCAGTGGCGCCTTGCTGGGATTGGAAGGATTTTTGGCGATGGTTTTTCTGGCCTCTTTGGCTGGGTCCTTGGTGGGAATGTGGCAAATTGCTTTTTTGCAAAAGAGCTTAAAATCTAAACTGCCTTTTGGAGTTTTTTTGGCCCCGGCAACCATAATCATTTATGTATTTTTTGATTATTTATCAAGTTTTTTCTTAAAGTTGCTTATTATATGAAGAATAAAAAAAAGAAGACTTCAAAAAATTCGTCTTTTAAACTTACGCTTTTGTTGAAGCGTTATCCCGAAGAGACAGTCGCTCTTTCTTGCTATAAATTTTTGGATAATTTTTATTTTAAGCTGGCGGGAGACGACAAAAAAATAATTGTAGAAGTTTTTTCGCGCGGCGATGAAGTGAAGATGTCGCAGAAGCGTTTTGAAGAAAGCTTCTATACCGAGCTAAACCACAATTTAGTGAGAATTTCCGTGGCCAAAGAGAACAAGAAGTTGCGGGAAATGATTGTTTTCCAGTCTTTTTTTTCGGCTTTGCCGGAGCGGGAAAAAGAGAAGCTGATTTTGGACGAAAAAGGGGAGAAAGAAACTTTTAAATTTGACGATCCCCTGGGGATTGCCGTGCCCTGGGAAAAAAAGTATGGTGATCAGCCCAAAAAGAAAAAGCGCCAAAAATAATTTTTGTCAGCCGGGATTTTACAGATTCAGGCAAGTCGGAAACAAATATTTGTTGACCAACGATGTTGGCGATTTTGTTTTTTTGGGCAAAAAAGATTTTGGCGATTTCAAAAAAGGAAAAATAAAAGTTGAAAGCAAACTGGGAAGACAATTGGATGAAATGGATTTTCTAAAGCACGATATCCCTTGTCCTCGGATGGTGGAGCGCTATCAGGAAAAAAATATTCACTTCAAAACTTCCGGGCCCAGCCTGCATATCGTGGTGGTAACGCTAAGATGCAATCATCGCTGTGTTTATTGCCAAACAAGCTCTCATTGCGACGATAAAAAGAAGGATATGGATAAAAAAACCGCCAGAAAGGTGGTAGATTTTATTTTTTCCGTTCCTAACAAAGACATCGCGATTGAATTTCAAGGAGGAGAGCCGCTGCTTAATTGGCCGGTAGTGAAAGAGATTATTGATTACGCCCGCAAAAAGAACGAAAAAGTGAAAAAGAATTTGGAATTGAGACTAGTTAGTAACTTTTCGGTTATGACCGAGGAAATAGCTAAGCATCTTTTTGAAAAAAATGTTTCTATTTGCACCTCTCTGGACGGGCCGCCCCTGGTTCACAATAAAAACAGGGTTTTTGGCGAAAAAAGCTACGAGCGAGTGAGTTTTTGGCTTAAAAAACTGGTTAGTGAATACAAAAAAGTGACCAAAAAAAACCCTAGCTATATTTTTCAACCCGCGGCGGTTTTGACCGTTAGCCGGCATTCGTTAAAATATCCCCGGGAGATTGTTGACGAATACCTAAGGTGGGGGATAGACGGGATGGCCATCAGACCGACCAACTCTTTTGGCATCGCCAAAGACGATTGGGAGAAAGTCGGCTATAAACCGGAGGAATTTTTCTCTTTCTATAAAAAAGCGGTTGACTATATCATCAAAAAAAACTTGGAGGGGACGCGTTTCAAGGAGATGATGGCTTCGGTTGCCGCCAGAAAGATTTTGCGGCAAGACTTTGAATCATTTTTGGACTCAAGGTCTCCTTGCGGAGCGGTTATCGGACAATTAAGTTACCTTTACGACGGCTCAATTTATTCTTGCGATGAAGGGCGGATGGCGGGAGAAGACACCTTCAAGATAGGGAGTGTGTATAAAGACGATTACAAAAAGATAATTTCTTCGTCAAAAGCCAAAACCTTGTGCCTGGCTTCTTGCCTGGAAAACAATGTCTGTGATTTCTGTGTCTATAAGCCGTATTGCGGAGTCTGTCCGGTGTATAATTATGTCAATTACGGTAATATTTTTGCTCCGGCTCCCTTAAGTGATCGCTGTAAAATCAACAAATTAATTTTTGATTATATTTTCACGCTGTTGCAGAATCCCCAAAAAAGAAAAGTGCTGGAACTTTGGGCGGATAAAAAAGAATGGAATCTGGCGGTTGCGAAAAAACGTTCTTGACTTTTGTTTTTTTAAAAAAATTGCTATAATTTATAATAAATGCAGCCCAAAAAACATCTAGACAATCTTAAAAAAGACATCCGCCTCTTTCTTTCCGAAGAAGAGGGAGGGATCTTGGAAAAAGACATTGTCAAATACGGCTTGGCGACCATTGCCG
>JAKAHB010000008.1 GCA_021815315.1 bacterium
GATCTGGTTGCTGATATCAAACTATAAACGAGCTACTATGTACTCAAAAGAAGTCATTAAACATTTTCAAAAGCCCTGCAACATGGGCAAGCTGGAAAACCCCGATGCTGTGGGCGAAGTTGGCAACCCGGTTTGTGGCGATATGATGACGCTTTATTTGAAAATCAAAGGCAACGTCATTGTTGATATCGGTTTTGAAACTCTCGGTTGCGTGGCGGCGATTGCCACTTCCAGCATGGTCACCGAAATGGCCAAGGGCAAAACTTTGGAAGAGGCGAAAAAGATAACGATTCAAGACGTGGCCGACGCCTTGGGCAGTTTGCCGCCGATAAAAATGCATTGTTCTGATTTGGCGGTAAAGGCGTTAAAAAAAGCGATAGAGAGCTACGAAAAAAAATAGGACTTATTTAAAAATTAAAACTTTTAGCCGCCATGGACAAACAAACCAAAAAAATTCTAATTATCGCCGCCAGCACCGCTTTTGTGGGTAGTATTTTTATAAGCGCTTTGACTGGCGGTTTTGCCTATTACTATCTTCTTCCTAAAATATTAAAGAACAAGAATTCTTTTCTGGATAGCAAGGCTGTCCAGACAGAAATAGCAATGTCGCAAGAGCAGGCAGTTACCGATATTGTGGCCAAGGCTTCGCCAGCGGTTGTTTCCGTTATTGTTACCAAAGATGTTCCTGTCTTGCAGGAGCGGCAAAAGAATTCTCAGGACTTTTTAAATTCACCCTTTGATTTTTTCTTTGGTCCCCAATACGAACAAAAAGGAACGGAAAAGAAACAAATTGGTGGCGGAACGGGCTTCTTTATCTCCGCCGATGGTTTAATCGTCACCAACAAACACGTAGTGGAGGACGAATCCGCCGAGTACACGGTTTTAATCAATGAAAATGAAAAACTTCCCGCCAAAGTGTTGGCGCGGGACCCGGTGCAAGATTTAGCTATTTTAAAGATTGATAAAAAAGGTACGCCCTTTTTGGTCTTGGGAAATTCCGATGAAATCAAAATCGGTCAGACAGTGATTGCCATTGGCAATGCTTTGGGAGAATTTAGAAATACGGTTTCAACAGGAGTTATCTCCGGGTTAAAGCGTTCCATTACCGCCGGTAACAGTTCAGGCAGCGAAGTCCTAGAAGGAGTTATCCAAACAGACGCGGCCATTAACCCCGGAAATTCCGGCGGCCCTTTGCTTAATTTAAAAGGCGAGGTTATTGGGATCAATGCCGCCGTGGCGCAAGGGGCGCAAAGCATTGCTTTCGCCTTGCCGATTAATATAGCTAAAAAAGATGTGGAAACGGTCAGAAGCCAGGGGAAAATTATATACCCGTATTTGGGGATTAGGTATATTATGATCAATGAGGCCACAAAAGAAAAAAATAACCTCTCCGTTAATTACGGCGCCTTGATAGTGCGTGGCACTCAAGCCGACGAACTGGCGGTAATCCCGGGCGGCCCGGCGGATAAGGCGGGAATTCAAGAAAACGACATTGTCTTAGAAATTAACGGGACCAAGGTTGACGAGAATAACACCTTGGCAAAATTAATCCAGGCAAAAAATATCGGCGACATAGTCACAATCAAGGTTTTGCATAAGGGAGAAGAAAAAACGGTAAAAGTAAAATTGGAGGAAAAAAAATAAAAATTTAGAAATCAAAACCATATTTTAAAACTCAAAAACGATATTGACTATCATTTTTAAATTTGGTTTATGAATATAGACAAGTTCACAATCAAGGCCCAAGAGGCGTTAAAAACCGCCCACGATCTGGCGGCAGAAAGAGGCCACCAACAAATTGATGCCTTGCATCTTTTGTTTGCGCTAATTACCCAAGAGGGAGGCATTGTGCCTTCATTGTTTGATTCTTTGCAACTGGATAGGTTGTTTTTAGAAGCAGAAGTGGAAAAAGGCATCAGCTCTTTGCCGGCGGTTCAGGGGGATATTCCTTTCGGCCAGGTATTTTTAAGCCAAGCTCTGGGCAAAGTCATCAACCAAGCCACCAAAGAGGCGGCCGCTTTTGGAGACGAGTTTGTCAGTTCCGAACATTTGCTTCTGGGCATTTTGGACGTGCCTAGTCGCGCCCAAGAAATTTTAATCAATTTTCAATTAACAAAAGATAGGGTTCTGGAAAGCTTGAAAAAGTTACGCGGCAATCAAAAAATTACGGATGCCGAGCCGGAAAGCAAGTACCAAGTGCTGGAAAAATACGCGCGCAATTTGACTGAATTTGCCCGCAAGGAGAAGCTAGACCCGGTTATTGGTCGCGATGAAGAAATCAGAAGAGTGATGCAGGTGCTTTCGCGTCGCACCAAAAACAATCCGGTTTTAATCGGTGAAGCCGGTGTCGGCAAAACGGCGATTGTTGAAGGTCTGGCCCAGCGAATTGTGGCTGGTGATGTTCCAGAAAGCATTAAAGATAAAGAACTAATTTCGTTAGATCTGGGGGCCTTGATCGCCGGGACCAAATATCGCGGTGAGTTTGAAGACAGAATAAAAGCTTTTTTAAAAGAGCTGGAAAAATCGGCCGGAAAATATATTCTCTTTATTGACGAACTGCACACCCTGGTTGGCGCCGGCGCTTCGGAGGGATCAATGGACGCTTCCAATCTTCTAAAGCCGGCTTTGGCTCGCGGAGAGCTACACGCCATTGGCGCCACCACCTTGCGTGAATACCAAAAATATATAGAAAAAGATCCGGCGCTGGAAAGAAGATTTCAGCCGGTGATAGTGCTTGAGCCATCGGTTGAAGACACGATTTCCATTTTGCGCGGCATTAAAGACAAATACGAGGTTCATCATGGCGTGCGTATTACCGACGCGGCCTTGGTGGCGGCGGCGCAATTGTCAAATCGCTATATTACCGATCGTTTCTTACCCGACAAGGCGGTGGACCTGATAGACGAGGCGGCTTCTTCGCTGCGGATGGAAATTGACAGTATGCCGACGGACTTGGATAAAATGAAACGGGAAATTATGCGTCGTGAAGTGGAGAAAAAAGCTCTGGAGAAAGAAGCCAACGCCAAGGAAAGGTTAGGTAAAATAAAAAAGGAGCTGGCTGATTTAAGCGAGAAATCAAAAGAACTGGAAATTCGCTGGCAAGCAGAAAAGGATATTATTGCTGATTTGCGTCAATCAAAAAAAGAAACAGACAAGTTGAAGCAAGAAGCCGAGATTGCCGAAAGAAGAGGGGAGCTAGAAAAGGTGGCAGAAATTCGTTACGGCAAAATTCCCGGATTGGAAAAAAAGATTTTACAAGATCAAAAAAGGCTGGTCAAGATTCAAAAAGACAACCCGATTTTAAAAGAAGAGATTGGCGAAGAAGAAATCGCCAAAGTGGTTTCTCGTTGGACGGGAATTCCGGTGGTGAAGATGCTGGAAGGAGAGATGAACAAATTGTCGCGCATGGAGGACGAGTTGCACCAGCGGGTGATTGACCAAAAAACCGCCATCAAAGCCGTGGCCAACGCTATCCGTCGCGCTCGCGCCGGCATTGCCGAAGAGAAGCGCCCAATGGGGTCGTTCATCTTTTTAGGGCCCTCGGGCGTTGGCAAAACCGAATTGGCCAAAGCTTTGGCTGAATTTTTATTTAACGATGAAAATGCTATAATTCGTCTAGACATGTCCGAGTATATGGAGAAGCACGCGGTCTCTCGCATGGTCGGCTCGCCTCCGGGCTATGTCGGTTTTGAAGAAGGGGGGCAGTTAACCGAGCTGGTACGCCGCCGGCCTTATTCCATTGTCTTGTTTGACGAAATTGAAAAAGCGCACCCCGAAGTTTTTAACGTCCTGTTACAAATTTTGGACGATGGAATTTTGACCGATGCCAAAGGTCGCAAAGTGAATTTCAAGAATACTTTGATTATCATGACTTCCAACATCGGCAACGAAATTATGCGCGAGTTTGTGCTGGGGTTTGCCGATAGCGATGAAACGGAAGCGCGCGAGCGAGAAAAAGAAGAAATGCGCTCTAAAGTGGTTGAGGCGCTTAAGCGTCATTTCAAGCCGGAATTTCTCAATCGCGTGGACGATATTATCGTTTTTGACGCCTTGGGCAAAGAAGAGCTGATAAAAATCGTGCAATTGCAACTGGACTTGGTGCAAAAAAGGCTGGATGAGAAAAAGATTAAACTTAACGTCAGCGCTGCCGCTAAAAAATTGTTAGCCCAAAAAGGCTACGACCCTAACTACGGCGCCAGGCCGCTTAAACGGTTGATTGAAACGGAGATTCTGAATAGCATTGCCAGAGGCATTATTGACGGAAAAATCAAAGAAGGGCAGAAAGTAAACGTTGATGCGGACAAAGGAAAATTGGTTTTAAAATAATATGAAGAAACTTTTTTTAGTCGGTGTGGTCTTAATTTTAGGAGGTTTAGCCGGCATGATCGCCGCTTTGTGGTTGGCCCCGATTATGGCCGACTATTATCCCTTTTCCAAAATTGATTGGCTGGTGCGTTCCAAAGAGGGTGTGACCATTGTTAATAAAACCGAAAAAATCACCATTTCCGAAAACAAAGCCTTCCAGGACGGCATCGCCAAGGTGGCTCCTTCAATGGTGGGCGTCAGATCTTTGGGCAAAGACAACAAGGCGGTGGCCGAAGGCAACGGTTTTATTATGACCAGTGACGGCTTAATCGCTTCAGCGGCGGTTCTTATTCCCGACTCCGCTCGCGCGGTCAAAGTTATTATAGGAACGGAGGAGGTGGCGGCTTCAATTTTGAAGAAAGACGTGATTTCCGGCGTGACTCTATTGAAAATTGAAAAAACTAATTTAACGCCGGTGGCTTTGGCGGACATGTCCACTGTTTTTCCGGCGCAAGAAATTTTTCTCTCGGCTCTAAACATCCAGGTAAATCCCATCTTAACTTTGGTTAATCGCGGTTATATTCGCTACAAAAGCGACAGCAACGTTTTAATCGGTTTCTCCCAGGAGCTCCCCGTGGCTACCGGCAGTGTTTCCGTGAACGAAAAAGGAGAAGTAGTCGGGATGAATATTGTTGATGAAAGTGGCAAAGTCGGTTTAATTTCGATAAACAAAATTACAAGCTTGTTAAACCAACAATAAAAACGTGATGCCAAGATACGGATAAGCGCAAATTCGCTAATTGCCTTGCTGGCTGGCGGGTGCGTGGTTCGCAGATTAGCGTTTATTCGTAGATTCGCATAATTTTGTCATGAAGATTCCAGAAACATCGGAGCAGTGGTTAAAGGAACAAAAATTTGAGATAAAACCCGGCATCACAATTGACGGAGTTTTTTTAAAAGAATTGACCCCCTTTGTGGACGGAAGAGGGGACGTGATTGAACTTTGGAGCCAAGGTTGGTCGGAGTTTAAAGAAGGTTTGGTTATCCCGACCATTCACGCCTATCAAAGCGCCACCGATCCGGGCGTGGTCAAATGTTGGCATTTGCACGAAATTCACACCGACCAATTCACGGTTACTCGCGGCAAGTTGCAGGTTTCGCTGGTAGACGTGCGTGAAAATTCCCCGACTTTCGGCCAGGCTAACAAAATTATTTTGGGCGTGCAACGGCCGAGGTTCATTAAAATTCCGCCGGGCATTATGCACGGCTGGAAGGCGTTGGGGAACCAGGAAACCATCGTCGTCAATTTTCAATCGCACGTCTATGACGCGAGCGATGAATATAAATTTTCCTGGAATTGCGTCTTGGAAGAAATTTGGGAACCGAGAAATGGCTAGGCGGAGCAATTAGTAGGTTGGAACTTTATTCGTAAATTTGGATCATCTCATGAAAATTATCGTAACCGGCGGAGCCGGATTTATGGGCTCCAATTTTATTAAATATGCCTTAAAAAACCACCCCGACTGGCAAGTGGTTAATTTTGACAAACTGACTTATGCCGGCAACCCGGAGAACTTAAAAGAAGCCGAAAGCAATCCCAATTATAAATTTATAAAAGGGGACATTGCCAAGGCGACAGACGTTGAGCAGGCGATTGGCGAGGGCGTGGACACGATTATAAACTACGCGGCTGAAACCCACGTTGACCGTTCAATTCTGGATCCGGAGGCTTTTATCCGCACCGATGTTTTGGGAACTTACACTTTGTTGGAGGCGGTTAAAAAGTTTAAAGTCGCGCAATATATTCAGATTTCAACTGACGAGGTTTATGGCTCAATTGAAGAAGGCTATTTTGACGAAGAAAGTCCGTTTGAACCTAGCAGCCCTTATGCCGCTTCCAAGGCCGGCGGCGATCATCTGTGTCGCGCCTACTTTAAAACTTATAATTTGCCGGTAGTAGTTACTCATTCCTGTAATTTTTATGGTCCCAATCAATATCCGGAAAAACTAATCCCGCTGTTTATCACTAATTTGCTTGAAAACAAAAAAATTCCGGTTTATGGCAGGGGCGATCAAGTCCGAGAATGGATTTATACCAAAGACCATTGCCGCGCCATTGAAATGATCTTGGCCAAAGGCAAGCCAGGGGATGTGTTTAACATCGGAACGGGGCAGGAAAAGCAAAACATTGAGGTAACAAAATTTATTTTAGCCGAACTGGGTTTGGACGAATCAATGATTGAATACGTGGCTGATCGGCCAGGACATGATGCTCGCTACGCCCTTAATTGCGACCGTTTAAAAAGTTTGGGCTGGTCCCCGACTCTCTCGTGGGAGGAAGGTATGCGTCGCACAATAAATTGGTACAAAGAAAATAGGGAGTGGTGGCAAAAAATCAAGTCCGGCGAATATTTGGAATATTACAAGAAGCAATACAAGAACAAGTGATTTACCATCTCTCGCCTTTTTTGCCGGTTGGCGGATTTAACTCTGATTAATTTTTGCGTATGACTAAAATTTTAATTATCGGATCCAAAGGAATGTTGGGGCAGGAACTGATAAAGGTTTTTACCGGCGGCGATTATGAAGTCACGGCCTGGGATCTTGAAAATATTGACATTACCGACAAGTCGCAGGTTGAGATTAGGATTGGGGACCAGAAACCGGAAGTGGTCATCAACGCTACCGGTTATAATGCGGTTGATAAAGCGGAGGAGTCGGAAGAATTTGAACTGGCCAAAAAAGTAAACGGCTATGGTCCTGGCTATTTGGCAGAGACCGCCAAAAAGCTGGGAGCTGTTTTTGTCAATTACAGCTCCGACTATGTCTTTGACGGCGAGAAGAAAGAGGGTTACAAGGAAGAAGACCAACTCTCCCCTGTCTCCAAATATGGAGAATCAAAAGCGCTAGGCGAAAAAGAAGTGAGAGAAAAAAGCGATAGATATTACATCGTTCGTTTGCAGAAACTTTTTGGTAAACCGGCCCAAAGCCAAACCGCCAAAAAAAGTTTTTTTGAAACGATGCTGAATTTGGCCGAAACTCGCGAGGAGCTGGACGGCGTGGATGAAGAGCTGGCTAATTTCACCTATGCTCCGGACTTGGCCAAGCAGACAAAGTATTTGATTGAAAACAAGTTACCCTATGGCGTTTACCATATTACCAACGAAGGCCATCCGGTTACCTGGTACGGAGCGGCCAAAATTTTGTTTGACATAACGGGCAAAAAAGTTAAGCTGAACCAAGTGCCATCCGACAAATTTTCTCCCCGCCCGGCCAAACGGCCAAAGTATTCTATTCTGCTCAACACCAAACTACCGCCGTTAAGACCGTGGGACGAGGCATTAAAAGAATTTTTAAAAAAGTAACGATGAAAGGCATAATTCTGGCCGGCGGTTCAGGCACGCGCTTGCGCCCGATGACCAAAGTAACCAATAAGCATCTATTACCGGTTTATGACAGGCCGATGATTTATTATCCCCTGGAAACGCTAGCCAAGTGCGGGGTTAAAGAGGCAATGATTGTTTCGGGAAGAGGTCATGCCGGTCATTTTTTAGAGCTGTTAAAATCCGGCGAGGAGTTCAAAATGAGGTTGTCCTATGGCGTGCAAGAGGAAGCCGGCGGCATTGCTCAGGCCCTGGGTCTTTGCGAAGATTTTGCCGATAATGAAAAAATCATGGTTATTCTGGGCGATAATATTTTTCAGGACTATCGGCAAATCAAAAGAGCGGCCGTTGATTTTGCCAGACAAAAACGTGGCGCCAAAATTATCGTGAAAGAAGTGCCCGACCCGCAAAGATTCGGTGTGGCCTATTTAAAGGGCGATAAAATAGAAAAGATTATAGAAAAGCCTAAAAATTCCAAGAGCAATTTAGCGGTAACCGGTTGCTATATGTACGACAAGCAAGTTTGGAAAGTAATTAAAGAATTAAAACCCTCCGGTCGGGGCGAACTGGAAATTACCGATGTCAATAATTTCTATGTCCGACAAAACACGATGACCTTTGAAATGCTTAAGGGTTGGTGGACGGACGCGGGCACTGTTTCTTCTCTGTTGCGCGCCAGTAATTTGGTGGCTCGGGAATTAGGAGAAAACTAAAATCAGGTGGGGATAACGCCGCTAAAACCGGGCCTTCAAAAAGGCCCGGTTTTAGTTTTTCTGGTTGACTTGCGTGATAATCGGGGTAGAATAACAGCAATCTTATGGAAAAAGAAAATTCGCGTAAAATTTTGGCGCTCACCTTGGCTATCTATCGTCTGACCGATAAATTTCCGGACCAAGAAATTTTAAAAATAAAAATTCGCGAGGCTGCTTTGAGCGTGTTGGAAAAATTAACGCTGGGCGATAAAAATGGTATAATTGAGAGAGTTAAGGTGCTGCAAAAATATTTTTTGGTTGCCAATCGCCAGCAATGGGTTAGCGTCATAAATTACGAAATTCTTGGCGATGCTTATCAAGATCTGGCGAACCAGTTTTTTGCGCCCACTCCGGCGAAAGCAGTAATGGTTGGAAGGGCCGTGGTCGATAAACCACGAAAGCGGAAAAAAGAGACGCAAAATTTGAACGAAAGACAAGAAAGGGTTCTGGAGCTTATAAAAAGAAATAGAGGTCAGGCCAATCTGGGGCAAATAGCGGAGGCCCTGAAAGACGTCAGGCGACGCACACTAATAAACGATATCAACAGAATCGTGGAACGAGGACTTATCAAGAAAAGTGGGCAAGGGAGAGGGTCTTTCTACCGTTCCAGGGCTGAAATTTGAGTGCAAAAAGGTGCAATTGAGCGCAAAAGAGTGCAAAAAAATAAATTGCACCTTTTTGCACTCTTTTGCACTCAAAACGACCCGTGTAAAGACCCGGCCTTTACAAGTTATCCCCAGGTAAAAAAGAATAATGCCAGAAATAATCAGCGATCAACAATTTATTGAGTTTTATGACGAAAATATAGATAAAATCTATCGCTTTATCTATTTTCGCGCCCCTGGCAAACAAGAAGCCCAAGACCTGGCTTCCGAGGTTTTTTTGAAAGCCTGGCAGTATATTGCCGACGGCAACGAGGTAGAAAATCTGCGAGCCTTGCTTTACCAGGTAGCGCGTAACGCCCTGACCGACTATTATCGCGATAAAAACAGGCGGGCGCTGTCTTTAGACGAGGTGCGGACGGCCGATGACCCCAAGCAAAATCTGGTGGAAAACCCCGAGTCTATCATAAAAGTCATTGACGATAACTTGGGCCTGGAGCGCATAAAAAAGGCCTTAAAAAATATAAAAGAAGAATATCAGGAAGTAATCATCCTGCGCTATCTTAATGACTATTCTCTGCAAGAAGTGGCGGAATTAATGGATAAGAGCTATGGGGCAGTCAGAGTATTGGTGAATAGAAGCCTGCGGGCGCTCAAACGGGAACTGCTCTGACAAGGGGCGAATATCGGCGATCAAAAGACTGTAACAAAAATCCTTTTCACCCGTCTTCTTTAATATATGGCGGACAAGGATGTAAAAAACCTAGCCAAGCAACTCTCAAGCCTCAAGAAGGAGGCCGAAGTTAATGTGGAGTGGAAGTACACCCTTAGACAAACCCTGCTAATAAAAGCCAAGACCCAAACTATGGCCGAAAGCTACGAAGAGAAGCTGGCCGACGATTTGGGCTTTTTTAGTTTTTTAAACAGTTGGCAGCAACCAAAACCTTTAATTCCGGCAATGGTTTTTGCGGGGGTTTTGCTGTCTTTTTTTGGTCTTTCTTTCGGCACGGTTTGGGCGGCTCAAGGTAGTTTGCCAGGAGACATGCTTTTTCCGGTCAAATTGGCTATTGAAAGAACTCAATTGATAGCCAAAGGCAACGTTGAAGAAAAAGCCAAATTTCAAATGGAGATTGCCAATCGTCGAGTTGACGAATTAGTCGCGATTATCACCACTCAAAAAGATGACAGTAAAAAAGCGGAACAGGTTGAACAAGCGGTTTTGGAAGTGGAACACCAACTGACAGCTGTTAAAAATGATTTACCTAAAATTAAAAACGGTTCGGACACAAACAAGGCGGTAGCGGCGGCAGTTGAAGCCAACAGCAAACTGGGTATTTTGGAAGAGGCCTTGAACAACGTCAAAAATCAATTGCCCGAACAGGCGTTGGCGCAGAAAGTTAATTCCGCCGCCAAAATGGCGGACAGCGTCTCCACCGAGGCCTTGGTCCTGATGGCTCAAGGAACCAGTGATAGTGCTAAAGAAGCTGTTTCCAGCAAGGTGGAGGAAAAGATTTCAAAGACCGAAGAAAAGCTCAAAACGGTTGACGAAAGAGTCGTAGCCGTCGCTGCGCAAAAAGAAAACAAAGATGCTTTTTGGGGAAGCAATTCTTTGATGGCAATTAGCGCCGATTTAGTCAAAGAGCAGACGGAAAAAGCTAAAGTGATTTTGGACAAAGCCAAAGAAAGCTTAAAAAAAGACGATTTGGTGACCGCGATTGAAACGATAAAAACCGCCAGAGAAATTGTAGCCAGCGCCGAAAATTTGGCCACCGACCTGGAAAAACAAAAAGCGGTTGCGGCAAACAGTCCGGACGAAAAGACGGCTTCTCCCACGGTCGCAGTCCCCAGAAAGCCGGTTGTCCCTGCCGCCCAACCCGATAGCGGCGCGAACGATGCCAAAACAGGCGATGCCAACGATTCCGTCGGTAAAAGACCGGATATTTCAAACAATGCTATGCCGACATTGGAAGGGCCGACCGCAGCCGAAAATTCAGGCGGCGTCATTGTCCCCAGTCTGAAGTTTTCCAAAGAATAAAGACCGGCAAGCTCTTTTGCAGTTGAAAAACGTGGATATTTATGATATTCTTGGAGAGACGAAAGCCCCTCCGGAATAGGGCGTTTTTGCTTAGCCGTCAGTGGCTAAACCCTAGCGTGACTAGTCGTTGGAGACCCTAGTCGCTAGTGGCCAGACCCTAGTGGGTAAGCATGCCTTGTCCCGGGCGGGTTTGCTCGACTTGTTTTGCAAGCCGAGTATTCCTGGCTTTCTGTTCATCGGGCCTTTTGGCAGATAGAAAACAGAGAGTCAACTCCCAAATGCTTGGGGAACAAGCTGCTGGGGGCCGTGAGTTAGGCCAAAGGTCGAACGACTGCTTGGGTTTAAATCCCCGGGTACGTTTGAGGCTTAACAACGCGCTTGCTTTAAGCAGGCAAAAACCAATTAATTTAGGCAAATATCTTTGCCTTACGTGCTTCAAAATAAGAAGAAACACGCCCCGACAATTCTTTCCCGTGCTCGCTCTAATTAAGCGGCATTAAAGGAATCGGGGTGGAAAAAACCTCGAGGACACCTCGGTTTTAACTTTCAAGGATTGTCGGAGGACCTCGCCTAGCGAGGATAAAAAAGTGATCTTCTTGCTTTGAGCAAAATCTCGGGAGTTTCTTCTAGTAAATGGCCTTTACTACGAGGACAACCGAAAAACTTTCTTAATTACAATGAACAAATTCAAGAAAGCCGTTTCAATCACCACCGCCCTCATGACCATCGTGTCCATGTCTGGCGTTGCTGGTTTGGCTTCCGTGGCTTCGGCCACCACCATCGTTGATGGCGACTTGATCAAGACTGCTTCCAACCCGGATGTCTATGTTGTCAAATTGGTTGGTTCAAAGATGTTCAAAAGACTGATTTTGAGCCCATCTGTTTTCAACAGTTATGGACATTTGAAGTGGAGCAATATCAAGACCGTCAGCCAAGCGGAGATGGATCAATATACCGTTTCTGCTTTGGTCAGGGCTTTGAACGATACAAAAGTTTATAGCCTGATCGCTAATGGTGACACTGGAACCAGACAATGGTTGAATATGACGGCTGATGCTTTCACCGCGGCTGGTTATGACTGGAGTTCAATCTATGTCATCAACAACACCGATCGCGACAGTTATACCCTTGGTAGCGATATTACCAGCGGTTCAACCACCCCAACAACCGGTTTTTCAGTCGCTTTAGCTTCTGATTCTCCGGCTGCTGTTTCTATCCCCAAATCCGCCGATCACGTGGCTTTTGCTAAATTTACCTTCACCGGTACCGCTACTATCAACACCTTGACCATTACTCGTGGTGGTGTTGGTTCAACTAGCGATTTTAGCAATGTCTACCTGTATGACGGTGACACCCGCTTGGTTAATGGCAGAACTGTCAACAGTTCCACCAACCAAGCTACTTTCACCAGTCTGAACTTGGCGGTTAGCGGTTCCAGGACCATCACTGTGATGGCCGACGTTGCCGGCACTGCTGGAAATCAAAACTACTTCCAGATTTCTGCCGCGACTGATGTTTCCGCTACAGCCACTTTGTCGGGTACTTTCCCGGTTCGTGGCAACACCATGAGCTTGGCCGGTTCACAGGCTGGTACTATCACCATTGCCAAGACCGGTTCAATCGCCAACCCGTATGTCGGTTCTTCTCAAGCTGAAGTTTCTCGCTTCACCTTGGCCGGCGCTACGGAAGACATGACCGTTAAGACCATCACCCTCTACAACGCCGGTTCAGTCACTACCAGCGCTTTGACTAATCTCACTTTGAAGATTAACAGCACTACTGTGGCTACCGGTACCGGTTTTGACACTAACGGTCGCGCCGTGTTGACCTTCACCAACGGTGGTTACCTCTTGGTTAAGGGCAGCACTATGACTGCCAACTTGTATGCTGATGTTGCCGGCAAACCTGCCGACACCGTTATTTTGTATGTTGACGCCGACGCCGATGTTTACGCTGTTGGTTCAACTTATGGATATGGCGCTGTGGTTACCCGCACTATGCAGACAACCGCTACCGCTCACAGCTTGACATTGCAAGGCGGTCAAATGACCATTGCTTTCAATGGCCCGACCTCCAAGACTGTCGGAACAAACACCGACAATACCACCTTGTTGGACTTCAATATGACTGCTGCTTCCGAAGTGGAAGTTCGCCAAATGCAGTTCTATATTTGTTTCAAGACGGTGGGTGGTTCCGGAACTGAAACGCAGGTCAAAAACGAATTACAGGACATCAAGCTCTCTGATGGAACAACTTCCATTATGGGCCCCACTGATGGTTCCGGCTGGACTGCCGCTGCTAGCACATCGGTTTGTCCTTCAGGTTTCACCGGATCTTTCTACAAGACCTGGAGTGATTCCTTCACAATGACTGCCGGTTCAAACAGACACCTGTATTTGACAGCTGACATTAAGTCCGCTACCTACTTATTGAGCACCGACCAATTGGCTGCGGTTTTGATTAACCCGGCTAGTGTGGCTAACTCAATGAGATACACCTCGTCTAACACCTATCTTGCCACTGGCGATATTGTGCCTTCAACTAATGTTACCGGAAACACCATGACTTTGGGTGCTTCCTCCATTACTCCTACTCTGGGTACTAACCCGACTGGAATGAAGACCTATATCAAGGGCAACACTGGTAAAGATGCCGTGCAATTGTTGGTCACTGCCGGAACTGCTTCCGACATGACCCTGACCGATTTGACGTTGACCTCTTATGTTTCGGACGGCGCTGTCGGAGGTGCTGAAAATAGCACCTGGTATGCCGGTAAGGATAATACCAATACCACTTACCCGATGTACGCCAAAGACCTGGTCTCCAATGTTTCCCTCTATGATGGAACAAATTTGGTGTCCGGTCCTAAAGGTTTCTCCGGAACAGACTACAAGAACGTCGTCTTCAGCGGCATGACCTTGGCCATTACGGCCGGTCAACAGAAGGCTTTGACTGTCAAGATTGATTTAGCCAACACTTCGGCTTCTTCAACCTATGACTTTGTCGCCTTCGGTATCGCTGACGCTTCAACCGACATTTCGGCCAACGACTCAAAGGGTACTACCGTGCACAGTACCGGATCGGTTAACGCCATTTCTGGTACCAACGCCCCGACGACTTATGTCCGAAAGGCTGATGGTGGATCTTTGGCTGTCGCTACTAACAGCGCGTACACTCCGTTAGGCGCTGCTATGTATATGAGCCAAACTCAAGTCCCGATGAACAAAATTAGGTTCACCGCGACTACTGAGGCCTTCACCGTTGATACTCTGACTCTCCAGATTGACACTACGGCCATGAGAACCGATGTGAGCAAAGTAACCATTTCCTATCCGACCGCGACCGGTTCCACCGAGTCCAAAGACGGATACTTTGGTTCAACCGCTTCCATCACCTTCTCGGGTCTGAACTTCTATATCCCCGCTGACAACTACGCCTATCTGACCGTCAATGCGGATATGAAGACCTATGTCAACGGAGCGACCAGTAAAGACGCCTTCTCCATTGACTTTGGCGCTCAAAACAGCACCGCGACCGGTGACTTTAGAGCGACTGGCAATGGCGGTACGGTAATTGCGGCCAGCAGCGTTACAAAGACTAACGCCGCTACCGGTAACAATATGTACCTGTACCGTTCCTATCCGAAGTTTGAGTTCACCTCAAGCGCCTCGGGTAGCTCAACCGCGATTCCGACCAACCTGGCTAAATTCAAGGTCACTAACATGGGTGAAAACGACATGACCTTCAATAACACCTCTGGTCAGATGAAATTCGCGGTGGTTGCTTCCGGTACCTCAAGTCAGACTTCTGTCTTGACCTTGTACGATGATGACACCAGCAATGTTTTGGGCACTGCCAACGTGGTGATGCCTGCCAGCGTTGCTGCCAGCGGTTATGCTTCTGCGACGTTCAACTTCAACTCTCTGGCCGTCACTTTGACTGCCGGCGCTGTCAAGAACTTCCGCATTGACATGACTAGCGGCACCAGTTTCTTCAACAAGAAGGGCATGACCTTCCAGTTAGTCCTTCGCGATGAAACTAACGTCATCAAGTGGGTTGATAACGCCTCGACTACCCAGATTGGCAATACTGCCACTGTTAAGGGTCTTGGTACGCCTCTCACTGGTAACGCTTGGTCAAACAGTTTGACTTCATAATTTCCCTCTTGGTCCTTGAACAAGATTTGCCTGTCCGGCTTAGCCGGTAGGCAATAAAGGAAATTACAGAAAAGAGCCCCGCAAGGGGCTCTTTTCGTTGAGCGGTCACATCCGGTTGTGCATAACTTGTAAAGGCCGGGTCTTTACACGGGGGAAGACGTGCTATAATTCTTTTAAAAGAAAATTAACCTAACTTGTAAAGGCCGGGTCTTTGCAAGTTATTAGACTAATGCCTTTTAGGGGAGGGTTTATAAACGCATTGGCCTACCACGTTCTCAACCGAGGGGTTGAAAAAAGGGAGATATTTGTGGATGTTTACGACTACAAAAGATTTGTGGAGATTTTAGGCGAGTTTAATTCCGACAAACCAACACATTTTCATGTAATCAGGCGAGAACGAAGATATAGAAACTTACCAAAAAGCATTAAGAGGGACAAGGGCAACGAGTTGGTGGATATAATTTGTTTTTGTTTGATGCCCAATCATTTCCACTTATTATTGAGGCAAAAAGTTAATAACGGGATTGCCACTTTTATGATGAAGGTTTGTACCGGCTATGCCAGTTATTTTAATAAGAGATATGGCCGGTCGGGCACCCTATTCCAAGGAAGGTATAAAGCCTTGTTGGTGAAAGATGATGTTCATTTCTCCCATTTGACCTGCTATATTCACTCAAACCCTTTGAAAATTTTGCCGGGCAAAAAGCCTGCTAGCGAGTTATTGAAAAGATACAGGTGGTCCAGTTACGGCGACTTTATAGGAGAGCCAAAATATGAGAAGCTCGCCAGCCCGAAGAACACTCTGGATTATATTGGCGGAATCGAAAATTATAAAAAAATGATAGATGAATATGGGGAAAACAAATTTTGTCCGGACCTGATCAGCGAGCTTATCTTGGAGTGATTTTGTAAAGACCCGGCCTTTACAAGTTATGCACTTTCTTAAAATTAAATCTTTGTTTTATAATAAAAATAGGCTTATGTCAAAAAGAATTTTAATATTTTTGGTCCTGGGAGTTTTGGTGGTTGTTTTAGCGGCGGGATATTTTTTTTGGTGGCGGCCATGGGCCAAAGAAAGACTGATAAAAATACAAATGGGCGAAGCGCGCTCGCTTTGGCCTTGGCAGGATTACACCCAAGAGGAACTGGGCAAGATGTATCCGCAGATAAGAAACGCCAAGGTGGCGACGACGATAACCCCCGAAGAAACATATGCCAAATTTCGCGAGGCTTTAAAAACTAACAACTTGGAACTGGCGTTGGCGCAAATTTCACACACCAACGGAAAAAGATATAACGAAAACAAGCAGACCCTGGAGGAGGCGTATCGGGACAAAAGGTTTACCGCGGCTTATAACGAATATCCGGAGAAGATAGAGAAAGAATATATGGCAGAATCAATAGCGCAGTACAACTACGATAAGATTATAGACAAAGAGAAATTCAGTAATTCCATTGACTTCGTCAAAAATGAAAAAGGTGTTTGGCTAATTGATATTTTTTAATTAATTTTGTCCGGGAGGGCGGAAACAAAAAATACTAGCTGTTTTTTAATTTACGTATCCTTCGCAAGTCTTGGGCTTGAGAAAAATCGCGAAGATTCAATTAAAAAATCGTAAAAAGCAAACGAAGGCATTTAGGAGGGCCTTGGTTTGCTT
The DNA here is from genome assembly GCA_021815315.1 of bacterium. Classification (GTDB taxonomy): domain Bacteria; phylum Patescibacteriota; class Minisyncoccia; order Portnoybacterales; family JAKAHB01; genus JAKAHB01. Next base: position 16,893 of record JAKAHB010000008.1, read on the forward strand.
TTTTGTTCCGGGGATAATTCTGCTCGGCCAGCATTTTTTTGCTCGCGCTTATGATTCCGAGGTCGCTCACCCCTATCTTACCTATAAAATCGCCCAGGTTTTTAATCAGCAAACTAGCAACAAACTGAACAGCCGCGATATCAAATGGCTGGAGCAGGGAAGTATTGACGAAGACAATTTTCCGCGCTGGATGAACCATTTCTACGATCCTAGCGCCGGCAAAGGCCTTTGGGGTTTTGCTTCGGCCAAAGATTGGGCTCAAAGTGGGTGGCAGACCTTTAATTGGGAAAAAGCGTTAAATTTTTATGTTAAAGGAGACCGACAATCGGCGATGATTGCCTTGGGGCACGTGCTCCATTTGGTTGAAGACATGGGCGTGCCGGCGCATACCCGAAACGATGCCCATCCCGAAGGCGACCCCTACGAAAACTGGGTCACTTTTAATATCGTTGGAAGGCTTAATTCTCCGGTTTCTCCGATGACTATTAATTCGCTTGATGAAGCCTTTGCTGGAGTGGCCGACTATTCTCACGATTATTTTTTAAGCAAGGACACAATCGGGGGCCTAAATATAAATAATGACAATTTAAGAACGGTAACCCTAAAAAATGGTCTAAAAAGACTGTATTCCATGAGGAAAGACAAGCTGTCTGATGTGGATTATAAATTAATACGGGTGCAAATTGATGGGCTAAATAGAAAAAACTATATCTTAGATGACCCTCTTGTCCACTCCGACTATCTTTCTTTGCTCGCGCCCAAAGTTATCTCCCATAGCGCCGGTGTGGTGGATTTGTTTTTCCGCGAAGCGGAGATAAAAAAACAACAAGAGGGGCAAAAAACTTGGCAAGAAAAATTTAAACAGCTTATCGGCAATAAGTTGTTTGCCGGCATCGGGGCTAGCCTTTTTTCTTTGCCCTCGGCGGCATTGTGGGACAATCGGCAAATCTCAACCGGACCAAAATCAACTTCCACTGGGGACAGCAGCCCAATTTTGGAAACAAGCCCTCCGCTTCAGCAAGCACCGAACCTGGCTCCAAAAACTCCGCCGGTAGTCAAGCAGAAGATTACTCCCTTCCCCGACCCTCAGCCAAATGATGGCAGCCATACTCAAGAAGAAAAAAACGACAACCTTGATCAACCGACTTTGCCTCAACAACCAAAACAGCAAAATCCGCCCGACGACAACCAAGGAGGGTCCCAGCTGGAGCAGCCGAAGGAAAAGCGGCAAGAAGAAATTCCCCCAATGGGAGAAACAAACGGTGGGTCCGCGCCGGTAAACGGGCCGGTGATTCCGTCCGTCGTTGACTATCCGGAAACTACAATAGATGAAGCTCCGGCCGGCACTGCCAGTGCCACTTTCGCTGTTTTCTCGTTCTCAAGTGACAAGCCGGGGGGCACTTTTTTGTGTAAAATTGACAGAGAAGATTTTAAGAATTGCTCCAGCCCCAAAACGTATCAAAATTTAATTGAAGGGGAGCATTATTTTAACGTTTATGCGATTGGCGATCAAGGCCGGATGGACCCAACTCCCGCCAGTCGTACTTGGCAGATTGATTTTACCGGGCCGACAGCGAGCAATATCAATGTTAACAACATTACTAAAAATTCGGCGCATCTTGATTTTGGCACCAATGAAGCGGCCAAATTCCAGATATTTTGGGGGGCGACGGAAAATTACGGCAGACTGTCTAGCGCTTCTTTCGGTTTTGCTTCAAGCCATTCTTATGATTTCTCTGGATTGGACCCCGAAACAACTTATCACTTCAAGATAGAAACCGGAGACCGTTTTGGCAACCAGGCTTTTAGTCTTGATCAAACATTTACAACCGCGTCCGCTTTGGCCGACCACCTGGTCATTTCCGAAGCGCAAACAGCCGGTCAAACGGCGGGCGATGAATGGATTGAAATTTATAATCCGACCAGACAGTCGATAGATCTCGCCAACTATTCTTTGCAATATCGCGGCTCGGAAGCGCAGAATTATTATCGTAAAAATTTTCCCGATGGCACAATCATCCCCGCTAGGAAGTTCTATCTGGTGGCTAACAGTGACTACGGCGGGCCGATCGTGGCGGATACGAGCTACTCCGGCTTTTCTTTGTCGGGGACTGGCGGGACAATCTTTCTGGTTGATAACCAAGTGACGCTTGATGCTTCAAGCACGTCTGAACATGTTGTTGACCGAGTAGCCTACGGCGTCGGCTCTTATCTGTACCCTGAAAGTCTGGAATTTACGCCCGCTCCGGCCGTTTTTCAAAGCGTTGAACGCAAAGCCTGCTCCGATTCAACGGCGACCAGCTTGGCCAGCGGTTTGGACAAATATTCGGCCAATGCTTTTGATTCGGGCAACAACAGTTTTGATTTTGTGCTTCAGAACCACCCCGATCCGCAAAATTCGGCCTCCCCGAGCGAACCTCGGAACACGCTCTCAACAACCTGGTCTTCTGCCCAAGAGGTGGCCAGGGAAACCGGGACGGCCAGTGTTAATTTCCCGAAAATTCTCATTAAATCAGATACCGACCAAGAAATAATTTGGCATGACAGTAATATTATCTTTAACAACGCCTATAATAAAAAAAGAGCAGGAGGCGTTTTAGACGACGCGGAAACTTTAATCTCCAACGAATGGACGCGCGATAAATTAATTTCTGGAGACGTTAAAATTTTAGAGAACGCGGGCAAGACTTACGCTTTTTTTGCCGCCATTCCTTTTGGTTTTGAAAGAATGCTCTTTGTCAGCGAGAAAACCGCTGAAGGCTGGAGCGTTCCGGCCTCAATGACCTTCATAAACCCGGCTTATAGCGCCGGTTGGGACTTGGCTCTTGATCCAAATTCTGCGGTTCACTTTGCCTGGCAAGACAATAACAGCGGCAAAACCTATTATCAAAGTTGCGCCCTTGGTCTAGGAACCGTTTGCCAGGAAGCTCAAGATTTAAACCAAAATAACGTGCTTGGTATCCATCTTTTTATCGATGTCTCTGGCTCGCCGTTGATCACCTATCTTAGAAATTCGGATAAAACTATCAGAGAGAGATCTTTTGACGGGGCAACCTGGAACGATGAACTGGTTATTCAAACAACGGTTCCAAGCGGGAGTCTGGCCCAATATAACGCAACTCTGGACGATGTCGGCAATCTTCATTTTGTCTGGTGTGAAGAAGAGGCAAGAGGGACAAACAGATGGGATTATTATTGGGCAACAAAAAATAACGGTAGCGTGACGGTTAAAGAAAAATTCGCGCAAGGTCTTGGCCAACGAAACGGATTGGCGATCACGGTAAATCAGGGCGGTGATTTATATGTTTTATCAACAAACCAGGGAAGATCTTACCAGGAGTTAACTTTGTGGGGCCGCCAAGGAGGAGTTTGGAGCGCGCCGCAGAAAATTGCCGATCAAAGCCAAGCCGGAGATTACGAATACGGCTATATCGTTACCAGCGGCACGAGTAAAGTTTTCATCACCTGGAAGTCGCAAGAAAACACGATTTGCAAAGTATACCTTATTGAAGGCTCAAGTTGATAGAAGGCAAACCTTTACAGCCAAGAGCAAAACTGCTATTGTCACGATAGTTCAAAAACCCAAGTGGAGGAATTCCGATGGACAATAAGAGCCTTCGTCTGTTGCTAGCCGGCTTGCCCGGCCAAATGGCCAGCGCGCTGGTGAAGCCCTTGCAGGGGCAGTTCTCGTTGGCCCCCTTCGCGCTTTCCGGGGATGGCACGAGGGTCAAAAGCCGCGGTTTGGCTCTCATCCCCCCCTTGGAACACGAGGATGCCTTGACGAGGCTGAAGGAGGAACACCCCAATACGATCGCCGTGGATTTCACTGCCCCCGGGGCGGTGAACCGCAATGCCGAGATGTACGCTCGGTGCGGCGTGCCCTTCGTCATGGGGACAACCGGCGGGGATCGCGAGAAGCTGGCCCAAGCGGTCAAGAACTCCGGCATCTGCGCGGTCATCGCGCCCAACATGGCCCTGCCCGTCGTAGTCTTCCAGGCGATGATGGAGTATGCGGCCGAAACCTTCCCCGGAGCCTTTGCCGGGCTGGAGCTTGCCATTGTGGAAAGCCACCAGGTCGCCAAAAAAGACACTTCGGGCACAGCCAAGGCCGTGGTTGCCTGCTTTAAGGCCCTGGGAATACCCTTTGAGCCGGAGCAGATCATCCAGATCCGGAACCTGTATCACCAGCGCGTGCTGGGTGTGCCGGAGTGGGCCCTAGGTGGACACGGCTGGCACAAATATATGCTGAGATCGCTGGCCGTCCAGCTCATGTTTGAACACAACATCAGCGGTCGGGAGCCATACGTTGACGGGGTCATCAAGTCTATCGGGTTCCTGGCCGATAAAGTGGCCGCCGGCGCCAAGGGCCAGGTCTATAGCATGATTGACGTCGCCAAAGCGCAGTAAGCGCGGCGTCAACGCCAAACAAAAAAACCAGCCGCTCCTCTCGGAGCGGCCTTTTATTTGACACAATAACGCATTTGTTTTGTAAAGGCCCGGCCTTTACAAGTTATACACAATCAGTTTTCGTTGTAGAGTTCTTCAAACCTGGCAATCATTTTTTCCACCGTGTATTTTTCTATATCTTTCAAATTCTGCCGGCTGAATTTTTCGGCCAGTTCGGGGTTATCCAAAATTTCAACAATTTTTTTGGCTAGCAGTTTAGGGGATTTAAGCGGCGCTAGCAGGCCGTTTTTTTGATCGCGGACAACTTCGGGGACTCCGGCCACTCGAGTGGCCACCACCGGCAAGCCGGCGGCCATGGCCTCCAGAATAGTCCAGGGGGACCCTTCTTTAGTGGAGGTGAGCAGAAAAATATCAAAAGCTTTGAAATATTGCGAAGCGGGGGTAATGGAACCGGCCAGAAAAATCCGGTCTTGCAGTTTCAGTTTTTCTATTAGCCTGACCACTTCCTCTTTTTCGTAACCATCGCCAATAATGACAAAGGAGGTGTCGTTTCTCTGGAGAGTAACTTCTTTGGCGGTTCTAACAAAAGTCGGGATATCTTTGGCGGGATAGAAATGGGCGGCGGTGCCCACGATTTTTCTATCTTGAAGCGCCAATTTGCCGCCGGCTAATCTTTCTAAAACATCGCGAGCCGTTTCTTGGTTAAAAAATTTGAGATTTTTAAGATCCACGCCGTTGGGAACAACCTGGATTTTTTCCGGTTGAGGCAGACCTTTTTTAACGGCCATATTTTGTTCGTATTCGGAATTAAGCACCAAGATGTCCCGGTAATATTGGGCGAAGCATTCGGCCCAAAGATAAATTTTTCTTTTAAACCAACTCGGTTCGTCATTGAAGGCAAAACCGCCGATGCGATAGATAATCAAAGGTTTTTTTTGGGCATGGTAGGCGGCAATACTGCCGATAATCCCGGCCTTGGAACTACCCAGTTGTACTATATCGGGCTGAAATTCGTTGACTAAGTCTTTGATTTCGTGATAGGCGCGGTATTCTTCCGCGCAACCAATAGCTCGTTTCAGGTGCTTTAAGCGCCTGGTTTTTATGCCTTCTTTTCCCAGGGCGTGAAGCAGCCCGTTTTCACTGTCGCCTTGGGGCCCGGCTGCCACCATGACGTCATATTTGTTTTTATCCAGGTTGGTGGCCATATTGAAGACAAAACGCTGGGCGCCGCCGAATTCCGATTGGGTGATAATGTAAAGTATCCTTTTCATTGATTTTTGGCTTATAAAAGGCTATATTGATTATAATGGAAGACAAGATTTTAAACAACAAAAAGCGGGTGTTAATCTTCACGACCGCTTATTTTCCGCTTACCGGCGGGGCGGAAGTAGCCATTTTAGACCTGACAAACAGCCTAAAAGACTACGATTTTGACTTAATTTGCGCTCGCCTGCGGAACGAATTTAAACCGGAAGAAAAAGTTGGCCGGGTCAACGTTTTTCGGGTGGGACGGGGGTCGGTTCTTGATAAATGGCTGTTGCCGTTCACGGGGTTTTTTAAGGCCTTGGATCTGGCCAAGAAAAATGATTACGCCGGTATCTGGGCAGTTATGGCGTCCTATGGCGCTTTCGCCGCCAGGTTTTTAAAAGGCAAAACGGGGAAGCCCTTTCTGCTAACTCTGCAGGAGGGGACGCCGGTTGAACAAATTGAAAAGAAAGTCGGGTTACTCAAGCCGATTTTTGGTTCCGTCTTTAAAAAAGCCGACTACATTCAAGCGATTTCCCACTATCTTGCCCGCTGGGCCAAAAAAATGGGCGCTAGGTGCCCGATTGAAGTCGTGCCCAATCCAGTAGACATTGATAATTTTTGTTTGAGCTTGGAAAAAAGACAGGAAACCAGAACAAGGTTGCGTCGTCAATTCGTTTTGGAACAAAATGAAAAATTGGTTATAACTCACGGCCGTTTGGTGCCCAAAAACGGCGTGGCCGACTTGATAGAGGCGATTAAATTACTGCCAGGCGTTAAACTGGCCGTCTTGGGTGACGGGCCGCTGGAGGTGCAGTTAAAAGAGCAGGCTGGACGCTTGGGCATTGGAGACAGAGTTTTTTTTCTGGGGTTTATAAGGCACCACGAAATCCCGTCTTACCTGGCGGCGGCCGACATTTTTTGTCGCCCCTCGTTGTCCGAAGGACTGGGAACATCTTTTTTGGAAGCGATGGTAGCCGGACTGCCGGTGGTGGCCACGCCGGTAGGCGGGATTGTTGATTTTTTAAAACACGGCCAAACCGGACTTTTGGCGCGGCCGGGCGACCCGAAAGATATCGCGGAAAAAATAAAGATGCTTTGCGATGACGAAAGTTTGGCCAAAGAAATAATAAAAAACGGCGAAAGTTTAATTAAAAAAGAATACAGTCGAGAGATTGTGACCGAAAAAATCGGGAAAATATTTAAACGAATTTTTTGATGAAAATTTTAATTACCACCGGGACCTTTGAACCGGGAGCGAGCGGCCCTTCAACCTACCTTTCCAACTTGACCGATCGCCTGGTTGCCGAAGGCCATCAAATAATCCTGGTTACCTATCGGCGGGGAGAGCGG
>JAKAHB010000025.1 GCA_021815315.1 bacterium
TCGATTTTGGTACTGAAACTGGTATCAGGCAATCGAGTGTTCAGGCGGTAGGAGCACACACTAAAGAAGAGCTTTTAAACTCGCTAGTGTGTTGCGTTGTTAATTTCCCGCCCAAGCAGGTAGGCCCATTCAGATCAGAAGTCCTTACTCTCGGTTTTAAGAGTAGTTCAGGTGATGGATGGGTTCTCATTGAGCCTAAAAGCGCTTCAGTAACGCTTGGAAGTAAATTATCCTAACCCCATGCCAACCAAAATCACTTATTTTGTCATGGCACCACGGTTGGTTACGAGTTGAAATAATATGAGTAGAATTTTTGATTTTAAAAAACGCTTCGGACAAGCAATCGATCTTGAAGAGATAAAACAGGATTTTATAAATAAAATCACACATTATTTCATCGAACCTCTCGACAAAAGTGATGGGCGGTACTATAGCGAATACGGGAGTAGTTTGTTTGACTTTGTGTCTATTGAATTCAATCGTAACCCTAGCGATATTATTTGTGCGCACAATAAAGATAACCACTCGGCGTATGGTACTTATAAACCATCATTTAAAATATTTTCTGGTAGAGATTTTGAAAAGACGCTTCTCCTTATCGAGATCTTTTATGATTACTTCTCCGCTCGAGATACATACAATAACGATATATTAAAAACTATAAATAATTATGTCGCTATAGCGCTAAATCAGCCAGTCTCTACGGGAGTCTCTTGGCGTGATGGGAAGTTCTATCCAGAAGGAGTAGAAGAATTTGATGAAAAGTTAGTTGAAGATGTATTAAAGTGGCTTGGGGACAACCCTAAAATATCCGCCTTATACAAGAATGCGCTTGATCAATATTCTCAATCTCTAATAGATAAAGTGAAGAGGAAAGATGTAGTAAATAATGCGTTTCAAGCCGTCGAAAAACTGACGGAAGAATATCTTGGAAGCCTAAAACCATCCTTTGATAACAACTTCAATGCTTTAGTGGATAAACTTACTTTGGATAAAGAGTGGAAGAAGATTTTTAACTCTTATAGAGAGTTAAGTAAAGAATTTGGGAGACACGCAGGCAAAGGTGATAAATTTATTCCAACTCAGGAAGACACGGAGGCATTTCTTTATTTGTCCGGTTTAGTCTTACGGCTCATTCTTCAGAAATTGAAAGGCGGTACGGAGTAACCAACTTCATTTCTACCCTTAACCGACTCTGGATGAGGCGTTTCGAACCATTCCAGATGAACTTTGAAGATACGCCTTAATTCCGTTATACTTTTATCAATAGCCGAGAATTTGAGCTACTTTTCAAAACAAAATTTGATAAAATGAGTGAACCTTAGGAGGATTCAAACTATGGAAAATTTTGAACATGCTCTCGAAAATAAAGAAAAATTGCGAGATGCGACCCTCGTCTTTTTGGTCAGAAGATCACAAGAAAAAATATCAGAAATTTGTTTAGCAATGAAGAAACGAGGATTTGGCGTAAATCGTTGGAATGGTGTTGGCGGCAAAGTTGAAAAAGATGAAAATATCGGTGATGCGGCAGAACGAGAAACACAAGAAGAAATTGGAGTCGCGATTAAGCAAGCTAATAAATGCGCAGAACTGTCATTCTACTTTCCGCATAATCCAGCGTGGGATCAAAAAGTCCATGTTTATTTTTGCGAAGTTTGGGACGGAGAGCCGAGCGAAAGCGAAGAAATGAAGCCGCAATGGTTTTCCGCTCAAGAACTCCCCCTTGGCCAGATGTGGCCTGATGATGAATTTTGGATTCCAGAAGTTTTATCGGGCAAATTGGTAAAGGCCTTTTTTATTTTTGGTGAAGGAGACGTAATTCAGAAGAAGGAAGTTAAAATCGTCGAAAACCTTGATTAACCTGCCATGTTTCTTGTAGCCGATTATAGTGGGAGTGCAGTTAGGCATTTTGGCGTTGGGCAAAATCAGGAATCCTAAGCCATGCCGGCTTTTCCCTATAAATTTTTCTTAATTTCTGTATACTTTTATCAGGCTTAGATAAATAAGCCGCTTTGCCGGTTCAAGGTTCTTGCAATCGTCACCGCAATCTTCACTAAAGCTACGAAATTGCAGGCGCTTGTGCGCAAAAGAAATAAAGGAGGGCGCACCCATGCTCTTTGACACCAAAAATACGCATCCCTTGTTGGGGGTTTGCGCCAGGAGAAGCAATAACTTCAAACGGCCCATTTCCTGTTTTCTTACCGCGGGGAACGTGAGAATCAACTTATACGCCCACGCTATCCCCGGGCAGAGAATGAAGTTTATCACCGTGAGTGTCACGAGACTGGGGGGCCATGGTCTCCACGCAGATATGAAAGAGACCTTCTATCTCTATCCCGATGGCACCTGTACCTTGGAGGTCTGGGCGCAGGTCATCAGCGCGACGGGAGGGGCGATTCATACCCTGCAGATAAAAGAAACCTATAGCGTCGATCAAGTCCTGGCCAGGGGATGCCACGAAAACTGGAAGTGGCTTTGCAACCAGTTGGATGTTTTGGCCATTTGGCTGGATGATGAAAAAACGGCGCGGGTTAACCCCTACAATCCCGACGAGACACTTGTCGGCGAAGAGGAAGAGATAGATCGCTATATCACGGCCAGCCTGGCCTCAATGAGGGAGTTTACGCGAAAACTGGACGAGCGCCCGCTTGCTCCCGGCATCTATCCGCCGCCGGAAGAGGAAGTCTAGCGACGAGTTCGTAGGCGCCTGACCACAAGGTACGGCGCTTTTTTATTTCTTCATTTTTCTTGAAATTCTGTTTGACCTTGTAAACCACTGGCTTTTTTATTGGTTTTGCTTTATAATCTAAGAAAGCCATTAATATTAATCAAAAACACATGGCAAAGATGACCAAATCCCAGTTCTTGGAGGCTCTAGCCAACCAGACTGGCATGTCAAAAAAGGAAGTCGGCGGCTTCATGGATAAGTTGTCCGCTTTGGCTTACAGCGAAGTGAAAAAAGGAGGAGAGTTTGTTTTGCCTGGCTTTGGCAAGCTGGTGAAAATGAATCGCAAGGCGCGCATGGGCAGAAACCCGGCCACCGGAGCGCAAATCAGCATTCCGGCCAAGACGGTCGTTAAGTTCAGACTGGCCAAAGCCGTCAAAGACGCCGTTCTCTAGAAAACTTCGGTTTATTAAAACACTCTCCGGGATAACCCGGAGAGTGTTTTAATTGGTGGTTAAAACTGGTCGGTGTTGTATAATGAAACTGAATCTATAAGGTCTGAAGAAAAGACCAGGACTTAATTGCAAATTTATGAAAAAATTAGTCGTTTTTTATTCGCTTGAAGGCAATACTAAATTTATCGCCCAGGCAATCGCCCAGTCCGCTGGCGCGGATATTTTGGAATTGCGCCCCGAAAAGGAAATCTCTTCTTCCGGGTTTATGAAATATTTTTGGGGTGGCAAGCAGGTGCTAACGAAAGAGAAGCCGGAACTTTTGCCCTTGGAAAAAAATCCGCATGAATATGACTTGATTTTTATCGGCACGCCGGTTTGGGCCAGCACTTTCGCGCCACCGCTTTTAACGTTTTTTTCGGAAGAAAAATTACGCGATAAAAAGATCGCCCTTTTCTGTACCTACGGGGGCAACGCGGGCTTGACCCTGGAAAAAATGGAAGAAAAATTGGTTGGCAATGAAATTATGAGCAGAATTGGTTTTAAAGAGCCGTTAAAAAATAACCCGGAAGAATGCGCGGACAAGGCGAAAGAGTGGGCGGGGGGGATAGTTTAAAAAATGAAAACACTTTTAATAAAACAAGCCAGGATTTGCGGGAGAGAAACCGATGTTTTGGTTGAGAACGGAAAAATAGCGCGGATCGAAAAAGGCATGAAAGCCAAAGCTGACAAAACGATTGATGGGCGGGGAAAAGTGATTTTGCCTGGATTTTACAATTTGCACACCCACGCGGCCATGACCCTTTTGCGAGGCTATGCCGAAGACATGGAGCTTGAGGATTGGCTGACTAAAAAAATTTGGCCGGCCGAAGCCAAGTTTAACGAAGACGACATCTACTGGGGCACGAAATTGGCTTGCTTGGAGATGATTAAATCTGGCACTGTTTGCTTTAACGATATGTATTGGCATCAGGAAGCAGCCTTGCAAGCGGTCACAGAAACGGGGATGAGGGCGTTTATCGGCTTGACTATGATTGACGGGCATCCTCTGGGGTTCCATCAAGACACAAACGAAGTCTGGGAAAAAATAAAAAATAAACAAACCGATAAAATCAAGTTCGCGTTAGCGCCCCACGCGCTTTACACGGTGGCCGAAGAAAATTTAAAGTGGGCGGCGCGTTTTGCCAAAGTCAATAATCTCTTAATTCACTTTCACGTTTCTGAAACGGAGAAAGAAGTTGACGATTGCCAAAAAAAATACGGCTTGCGCCCGATAGAATTTTTAGACAAAATCGGTTTCTTGGGCCCCGAGGTCATCCTGGCCCACTCCATTTGGCTAGCGGAAAAAGAAATAGAAATTCTAGTCAAAAGAAAATGTCATTTGGTCTATAACCCCACCTCAAACATGAAATTGTCTTCGGGGGTCATGTCTTTTTCTAGATTGAAAAAAGGAGGAATCAATATTTGTCTGGGGACCGACAGCGCTTCTTCCAATAATAATCTGGACATGATAGAGGAGATGAAGTTGGCGGCCGTTTTACAAAAATTAGCCAATGGTCAGGACATCAAGGTCAAAGATATTTTTGCGGCGGCCACGCGGAACGGAGCTCGCGCTTTGAGGCTTGAGGGTGGTATAGTTAAAGAGGGCCAAACCGCTGACTTTATTTTGATAGACACCGAAAGACTGGATTTTCTTCCCGGTTTTGATTTGTTGAACGACTTGGTGTTTTCGGCCTCCTCGGAATGCGTGGACACGGTGGTTTGTGGCGGCGACGTTTTGATGGAGAACAGGGAAATTAAAGGAGAAAAAGAATTAATCGGGGAGATCAAAAAAAGGTATGGCCGATATCCAAGTCCAAGAGATTAAAGACCGGCTTGATATTGTGGAAGTGCTTTCGGGCTATTTGAAACTGCAAAAAGCCGGAAAAAATTTCAAGGCGAATTGTCCGTTTCATAACGAGAAAACGCCATCTTTTATGATTTCCCAGGAACGTCAGAACTGGCATTGTTTTGGTTGCGGCGAAGGGGGAGACATTTTTGATTTTGTGATGAAGATGGAGGGGCTGGAGTTTGTGGAAGCGCTCAAGCTTTTGGCTCAACGGGCCGGAGTGGTTTTACATCACCAAGAAAAACAAGCTCCCAGTCATAGAGCGGAACTTCTGGAAATTTGCGAGTTGGCCACTCGTTTTTTCGCCAAGCAGTTGCAGGCCAGCAGTAACGGGCAGAAAGCGTTGGAATATCTGCGTTCTCGCGGC